>CANFQO010000111.1 GCA_947449135.1 Planctomycetaceae bacterium
AACGGTGCATTCCCTCAGACGGTCGTGTCACGCTCGAATAAAAGCCCGGAGCGGAAGCGACGGGACACCGGGTCGTTGGGCGATCCCGGATTGGCATGGCACGCGGGAACCGCTGCGGACCCGGTGTCCCCCGGCTCCCGCCGGGGGCTTTTATTCAAACGGTGCATTCCCTCAGACGGTCGCGTCACGCTCGAATAAAAGCCCGGAGCGGAAGCGACGGGACCCGTCTTGGTGAGCGATAGCCCGGCAGGATGCCGATGTTTCGCACAAAACGGTAGCCGGGGGCGATGGAAGCCGAAGCGAGTCGGGCTATCCTGCCCTCGAGTCGGAGGCTTTCATCGCCCCCGGCGGTTTGATCCGCAAGACGTTATGTCAGTAAGCGCCCCACGGGCCACGGATGGGATGCACGCCAAACTGCACCGTGTCGCTGGGCTGGTTGGGCGTCGGCATAAAACCTGCTCCGCCCGGCACGGCGCCCGGCCCCGGATAGGGGCGACGATACTGGTGATAGATCGGCGCGACACGCGAACTCGGCACGCCCCAGCCGTATTCCGTTGTGAACTCCGCCGTCGGTGGCACGACCAACGCCATCGGGCGGCCCACCCACGGGTCGTACCAGGCGCTGTGCCAGCTCTTCCCCTGGCTCCGCAGGAAGTAGCGCTTCTCATAGACGCCCTCGCCGCCGGCGAGGGCCGCCCGCGTAGCTGCCGCCAGACAGGCCACGGCAACCGCCACAACGATCAACCGCCCAACAATAGCCTTCATGATCGAAGCGCCTTCCTCATGTGTCTCTTGTTCGTGACTCGTGTATCCGCAGCCTATGCGTGCTCACCAAGATCGCCACGCGATCACCACCAATAGGCATGCACGTCGGTCCGCATGCCCATCGCGCCTGCCGGACGGACATAGTGCCGACGGTGCTTGTAGAGAAATTCATGGGGCATGAACGGCGGATACGTGTACCAGGTGTGACCGACCCGCGGCGGCACCGGGCGGGGCGCGACGTAGAGTTGCGCCCCGACGCCTGGATAGGCACCCGCGGGAACTGGTGGCACGTAAAAGTTGTAGAAGACGTCGGGCGTGGGAGCCTCGACACCGCCGTTGATCGGGGCGGCAGACACCTGGCTGGTGGCCACCAGCAGCACGGCCAAGGCCGCGGCGGTTCGAACGGTGGGAAGGGTGCCTGATGACAGCATGGGATCACCTCCTGACTCTATTCCGGTCCGCTGCCACCCAGAGGCAGGGCAGCGCTCACAACCGGGGCTAAAGAGGGAGTTCGGCAAACGCCGGGGCGGTCTATCAGTTGGGGGCACCGGGCACCTCCACCCCTTCCCAGCAGGTAAAGTCCGAAAGCGGCAAAACACATTTCCCGAAAACGCCTCCCTAACCAGTAAACTCGACCCCTCTTGCCAACACCGCCCCGTCCGATCACAGTTTCGACACTCGCAGCAGCTATGGCCAAAACCTCCAAGCCACCGCAGAAAACCCCGACCAAGCCCCGCAAGGCGGCCCCGGCCGCCCCGCCCCCAGCTGACGTCGCACCCGCTCCAGCAGCCGACATGCCGGCATCCGTGGCGAAGTCGCCAGCCAAACGACGGGCCACTGCCCAGACCCTTGCGGCAGGCCAGCGAGACATCTCGGTCAGCGAGTTCTTCGCCAAGAACCGCCACCTGCTCGGCTTCGATTCGCCCCGCAAGGCACTGCTGACGAGCGTGAAGGAGGCGGTCGATAACTCGCTCGACGCCTGCGAAGAGGCGGGCATCCTGCCGGAGATCTGGGTGCACATCGAGCAGGTCGGAGACTCCGGTAGCCGCTATCGCATGGGGGTGCAGGACAACGGGCCCGGCATCGTCAGCAAGCAGATCCCGCTCATCTTCGGCAAGCTGCTCTACGGCTCGAAGTTTCACAGGCTACGGATGAGCCGCGGCCAACAGGGCATCGGCATCTCCGCCGCGGGCATGTATGGCGTGCTGACCACCGGCAAGCCGGTGAAGATCATCTCGAAGATCGACGCCAAGCACCCGGCGCACTATTCCGAACTGCGGATCGACACGAAGACCAACCAGCCAGAGATCTTGAACGGCAAGGGGGACGGCGTCGACATCCCCGCGGGCAAGGGCGGCGCCGACCTGATGGCGAAGCACCAGATCGAATGGGTCGCCGAGAACGACAAGGGCGACTCTATCGACCACGGCACCCGCGTGACGATCGAGATGGAGGCGAAGTTTCAACGGGGGCGGGGCAGCGTCGAGGAATATCTCGAGCAGACGGCGATCTCGAACCCGCACGCCCGCATCCACTTCCAGGGGCCGGACGGTCCCGAACGGATCCTCGAACGGTCCACCGACGACCTGCCGCCGGAGCCGAAGGAGATCAAGCCGCATCCCTACGGCGTTGAACTCGGCCGCCTCGTGACGATGCTGCAGGAGCATCCGAAGTTCACGCTCGCCCAGTTCCTCACGCAGTCGTTTTCCCGCGTGTCGCACGGCACGGCAAAGAAGATCTGCGACATCGCCAAGCTCTCCACTCGGGTCACCACGGGCAAGCTTGGCCGTGGTGAGGCCGACGCGCTCTTCAAAGCCATTCAGGAAACAAAAATTCCGCCGCCGGCGACCGACTGCGTGGTGCCGATCGGCGAGCAGCGGCTGCTGGCAGGCATCCGGCAGGTGGTGCCCGGCGAATTTTTCACGGCGGCCACCCGTCCCCCCGGGGTCTACCGCGGCAATCCATTCGTCATCGAGGCATCGCTCGCCTACGGCGGAGGCCCATCCGCTCAGAAGGTAACGCTCGAGGTGCTCACGGAACTGGCCGGCGAGAGCGACGCCCGCAGCCTGCGGCAGTTTCTCACCAGCACGTTCTCCGGACTCGGCGGCGAGGCGGCCGACAAAATCCTGGACGAGGCCAAGCTCGCGCCACGGCAGTCTCCCTCGAAGCTCAAGAAGCCCGCACTGCAGACCCTGCACGGGGCCATGCAGCACGTCAACGCAGACGAGGGTCAGAACATGACGGTGCTGCGGTATGCCAACCGCGTGCCGCTGCAGTTTCAGCCGGCGGCCTGCGCCGTCACACAGACGATCCTCTCGACCAACTGGCGGTCGTACGGCCTCTCGCAATCCCGTGGCAGCCTCCCGAGCGGCCCGGTGACCGTGATGGTGCATGTGGCAAGCGTCTGGGTGCCCTTCACGAGCGAGTCGAAGGAGGCGATCGCGTCCTACCCGGAGATCCAAAAAGAGATCCGGCTCGCGCTGCAGGCGGTGGGCCGGAAGCTCGGCATGTATCTCAGGCGCAGGCTCCGCGTGGCGCAGGAAGGTCAGCGTCGGAGCATCTTCCTCCGCTATCTCAAGGAGGTGGCCGCAGCCGTCTCCACCATCAACGGCGATGACCGCGACAAGCTCTACGAGCAGTTGTTGGCCGTGGCCAAGAAGAAGACGGCCGAGGCCGACGTCAAGCTCGACGACCGCGGCAAGCCGATCGTGGACGAGGAAGAACTCGAGCTCGGCGACAACTGCATCATCGTGTCACAGCAGGCAGCCAGCCTGCCAGCCGTCGCCGTGGATGCAGCAGCCAACGGCGATGCCGACGAGAAGCCGACACGCGGCCGAAAGAAGAAGCCGGTCGCGGAGAAACAGTCTGTCGAAAAGCCGGCGGCCCCAAAGAAGACACCCGAGAAGCCCCCGAAGAAGCCGGCCAAGCGACGCAAGTAAGCTCCAGACGCGGACGCCGCCAATCAGGGTCGACACGCACAGGACGGGTCAGGCCCGGAGGGCCGGGTAAGCACCAGCCGACGGAGGTCGGCCAAGCGAAAACGATACGATGTCGTGTTTCGCGTGAACGCAGATGCTGAGGAGCCGGTCGGAGGCACGCGCAGGAGCTGGTGAATTCTGCGACTCACGAGCGATTCGCCCTTCGTCCAAGAGCCTCCTGTAGCAGAATCCGCCGGCGACGAGCATGCCGCAGCCGGCGAACCAATCCGGCCCGTCAGCACCGGCACGATCCGTCGGGCACGTTGAAAACGTGACCCTACCGCGGCAGGACACCTGCCGTATCAAACGCGCCTGCACCGCAGGCCGGGCATTCGGCCCGGCGGTCAGGACAGAATCCCCTTCACAACATTCCCGTGCACGTCGGTGAGCCGGAAGTCGCGGCCCTGGTAGGGGAAGGTCAGCCGCAGGTGGTCGACACCCATCAGGTGCAGGATCGTCGCATTGAGATCGTGGACGTGCACCTTCTCTTCGGGCGTCGTGATGTTGTAGCAGTAGTCGTCGGTGGCTCCCCAGGTCAGTCCCGGCTTCACCCCCGCTCCCGCCATCAGCATCGTAAAGCACCGCGGATGGTGGTCGCGGCCGTAGTTGGTCTCCGTGAGCGAGCCCTGCGAATAGATCGTCCGGCCGAACTCACCGCCCCACACGATCAGCGTCTCATCAAGCAGACCCCGCTGCTGCAGGTCGTCGAGCAGCGCGGCCGTGGCCTGATCGGTGTCTCGACACTGTCCCTTGATCGCGTCAGGCAGTCCGCCGTGGTGGTCCCAGCCCATGTGGAAGCATTGCACGAACCGCACGCCCCGCTCGGAGAGCCGCCGGGCCAGCAGGCAGTTGAAGGCATAGCTGCCGTGGCGATGAACATCGGGGCCATAGGCGTCGAGGACGTGCTTCGGCTCGTCGTCGAATCTCGTGATCTCCGGCACGCTCGCCTGCATCCGGAAGGCCATCTCATACTGGCTCGTCCGGGCGGCGATCTCGGGATCGCCAAGAGTGGCGCTGCGGGAGGCGTTGAGGCTGGCGATCCGGTCGAGCGTGGCCCGCCGCATCTGTCGATCAACTCCCGGCGGATCGGCCAGGTAGAGCACCGGATCACCCGAGTTGCGAAACCGCACGCCCTGATGCTTGGTGGGCAAAAATCCAGCCCCCCACAGTCGATCATAGAGCGGCTGGTCGTCCTTCCGGCCGGAACCAAAACTCGTGAGGACGATGTAGGCGGGCAGGTCGGCGTTGTCGCTGCCGAGGCCGTAACCCACCCACGAGCCGATGCTCGGCCGGCCGGCCAACTGATGGCCCGTCTGGAAGAACGTGATGGCAGGGTCGTGGTTGATCTGCTCGGTGACCATCGAGCGAATCATGCACCAGCGGTCGGCATGCCGAGCGATGTTGGGGAGCAGTTCGCTGAACCACATCCCGCTCTCACCATGCTGTGCAAAGTTGAACATCGACGGTGCGACGGGGAAATTCTTCTGGCCGCTGGTCATCGTGGTGAGCCGCTGCCCCTGCCGGATCGACTCGGGGAGGTCCTCGCCACGCCGCTTCTCGAGGTCGGGCTTCGGATCAAAGAGATCCATCTGCGAAGGCGCACCCGACTGGAAGAGGTAGATGACCCGCTTCGCCTTGGGCGGGAAGTTCGGAAAGTGTCCCGCCGCGGACGGGGCGGCCGCGGATTCCGCAGCCACTGCCGCCCTCGCCACCTCCGGCTGCATCAGGCCCGCAAGCGCCGCATAGCCGAGACCTCCGGCCGAGCCGCCGAGAAACACGCGGCGGTTGAGGGCGTCCTGCGCACGCTGGATCTGGTGCGCTTCGTTCTTGGAACTACTCATGGAATGTCACTCCCGCATCACGAACTCATCGAGGTTGATGATCACATTCGCCGTCAGCGAATAGGCCGCATACTCCGCAATCGGGACGTCGTCGGGCTGTTTCACAAGCCCCACCGTCGCGTACTGTTCGGCCGCGGTCGGCTCGGCAGTGAACGCGGAAAGGTCGGCCTCGAAGCCGCCCACGAGTGTCGCCAACTCGGCAGTCGCAGGCTGGCGGCCGAGCGCCAGTCGGAAGCCGTGGGCGATCCTCTCGGCGGGGGTCGTGCCTCCATCGGCGATCATCCGCTTGGCGAGTCCGTGCGCCGCCTCGACGAAGGTCGTCTCGTTGAGAAGCGCCAGTGCCTGGAGCGGCGTGTTCGTCCGTGACCGCTTCACGGTGCAGGTCTCGCGATTGGGCGCGTCGAAGAGGAGCATCGTGGGCGGGCCCGCTGTCCGCTTCCAGATCGTGTACATCGTCCGCCGGTAGCGACCGGCACCCGTGTCGGCCTTGTAGCCGCGGAGGTCTCCATATTTGCTGGTCTCGTCCCAGACACCATCCGGCATCCAGGGCCGTACGCTCGGTCCGCCGAGCGTCGGCACGAGCAGTCCCGACGCGGCAAGCGCTGCATCGCGGACGGCCTCGCCCGGCAGCCGGAGTCGTGCCGCCCGGGTCAGCAGCCGATTGGCCGGGTCCCGAGCCAGTTTCTCAGGCGTCACCGTCGCGGTCTGCCGATAGACACTGCTCATCAACACCATCTTGATGAAGGCCTTCATGTCCCATGGCCGCGCGGACTGGCCGTTCACGGCCGGCATCGCACCCGCCTCCATGAATTCTGCGGCCAGCCAGTCGAGGAGCTCTGGGTGGCTGGGATACTCCGCCTGACTGCCAAGGTTTTCGCTCGTCTTTACGAGGCCCGTTCCGAAGAACCGCTCCCACATTCGATTCACCCAGACACGGGCCGTGAGCGGGTTGTCCCGCGATGCGATCCAGGTCGCCAGCGACAGCCGATCAGTCTTCGCGCCCGCGGGGAGTGGTGGCAGAAACGACGGTAACGCGGCCTCGACCGTGTCGCCACGCTTGTCGTACTCGCCCCGGATGAGCACGAATGCCTCTCGCGGTGGGCCCTCCTGCATCACCATGGCGCTATGCAGTGCATCCCGGAACGCATCGACGCTCTTCTTCGCGGCGTCGCGCGCCATCTCGGTCCGGCGGATCGGGCCGTCGACCTTCGCTCGATAGAAGGTGAGGATCTCGGCCTTTTGCTCGGGCGTCCGCTGTTCACGGTCGATGGCAAGGCCAGTCTTCACGGACTCGGGCAGCTTCAACCCGTCGACACCGAGCAGGCTCGGATCATCCGCCGAGAATGTGAGCCGAAACCTGCCGATCGCATGACCGTCGAAAGCCTCCTGACGGATGCGGATCACCAGCCTCGAATTCTCCGGCACGGCCACCGCCTTGTCGGCAAAGACGGCGAGATGCCGCGGCTGCCGCTTGTCAGCCACATGACCGTCGATCGCCCAGCCCTTCCCCTGTTCGCCCTTCAGAACATTCGCCGCGGCCCAGCCATCCTGCTCGTAGTCGGCCTCGGCCCGCTTGAGTTCCACCGGGATCACCTTGGCATCGCCAGGCGGCTCGATCTCCGCTTCCAACTTCGTCACCACGATGTTGCCGTTGCCCGCGCGGCCGAAGCCGCCGTCACCCGCCAGACTCGCATCGGGCAGCACCTCCAGCCGCAGCCCGCTGAAGGCACCGGCGGGCACAAGCGACTCGAATTCGTAGGTGTCTCGCAGCGGCACCTGGCCTTCCACGTACCACGAGCCGTCTTCGCTCCGCCGAAAGGTGGCGCCACCGATGCTTCGCAGTTCGAGCGGCTCAAACGATTCCCAGACCTCATGGGGCGTGACCAGTGCCCGACGAGTCGCCTCCTCCCATGCCGCCACGAGACTATCGATGTTTGCCACCTCGGCTTGGTGGGCGAGTTCCGTATCGACCACCACCTGTTCCAGCCTCGCAAGCTCCTGCACCTGCTCGGCCGTCGGCAGCCGATAGAGCGGATCGGAATTACCGCCGCTGCGGCTCTCCGATCCCATGATCGTGCCGTTCTCGGGCACGTTGTTGAAGACCGCAAAGAGGGCGTAAAACTCTTTCTGCGTAAGCGGATCGTATTTGTGGTCGTGGCAACGGGCGCAGCCCACCGTGAGGCCCAGCCAGGTCTGGCCGGTGGTCTCCACGCGGTCGATCACCGTCTCCACCCGCCACTCCTCGGCGATGATGCCCCCTTCGCCGTTGATCCGGTGGTTGCGGTTGAACCCGGTGGCCACGATCTGGTCGCGGTCGGGGCGCTCGAGCATGTCGCCGGCAAGCTGCTCGATGGTGAACTGGTCGAACG
>CANFQO010000112.1 GCA_947449135.1 Planctomycetaceae bacterium
AGAGTTGATTGAAGCGGGTGTTCACTTCGGCCACCGGGCCAGCCGCTGGAACCCGAAGATGCGGCCCTATATCCACGGCCGCCGCAATCTCATCCACATCATTGACGTCCGCGAGACGATCCGCGGCCTGCTGCGGGCGAGGAAGTATCTCAAGCAGGTGGCGTCGTCCGGTGTGCTCGTGCTGTTCGTCGGCACCAAGCGGCAGGGCGCCGAAGCGGTGGCCCGCGAGGCCGCCCGCTGCGGCATGCCCTATGTCAGCGATCGCTGGCTCGGCGGCACGCTCACCAACTTCCGCACCATCCGCAATCGACTGACGCGGCTCGAGGAACTTGATGTGCTGATCCCGTCGGAGGCGTTCGGCGGCTACTCCAAGAAGATGCAGTCGTCGCTGCGTCGTGAGCACCGCAAGATGCTCCGCAATCTCGGTGGCATCCGCACGCTGTCGCGGCTCCCCGAGTGCTTGGTGGTGTTCGATCCCAAGAAGGAAAAGAATGCCGTCAACGAGGCGAGGAAGATGGGCATCACGACCGTGGCGCTGATCGACACCGACTGCGATCCCGACGTCATCGATCTGCCGATTCCGGGCAATGACGACTCGATCCGTTCGATCGAACTGGTTGCTGCCCGGTTGGCTGACGCCATCCTCGAAGGCAAGTCGCAGACCGCGGCCGCTTCACAGGCTCAGGCCGAGGGGGCGGAGGTCGCTGGTCAGGCTGGCGGCGAGGAAGGCAAAACTTCCAAGCCGGCTCCGAAGGCGAAGGCGAACGTGAAGCGGCCCGTGCCGAAGCCTCCCAAGGCCTGATTCGCGATCGTTGTGGCGAGCATGGGCGGAGGCGGTGGTCTCAGTGAGGGGTGTTGGTCCCTCGTGAAGCCGCCATCGCACCGATGCTGACCGCCGCCGTGAGATCACCGCAGAACACAAGAATCCATCAATCCGACACACGCCGATTCAAAGGAGAGAGACCTTGGCTGAGATCACCGCTGCTGCCGTGATGGCCCTTCGCGACAAGACGGGCCTGCCGATGATGGAGTGCAAGAAGGCTCTGCAGGAATGCGGTGGCAACACCGCCGAGGCCGTCGAATGGCTGCGGAAGCAGGGCATCAAGACGCAGGCCATGCGGGCCGACCGCGAGACCTCCACCGGCCGACTGGCTGTCTACACAGACCTCGCCAAGGGTGTCGGTGCGATGATCGAAATGAAGTGCGAGAGCGCCCCGGTGGCCGGCAGCCCCGACTTCAAGGATTTCGTCAACGACATTGCCAAGACCTTGGCGCTCGGCCCTGGCGCCAAGACGCCCGACGATCTGCTGGCTCAGAAGAGCCTGGCTCATCCCGACCGCACGCTGGGCGAACTCAAGGCCGATCTCTTCAACCGCATGCGGGAGGTCTTTGAACTCTCGCGGATCTGCCGGATCGACGCCCCCTGCGGCGGCTATGCCCACCACGACGGCTCGAAGGCCGCGCTCGTGGAAGTGACTGGCAATACGACCGGCCCGCAGGCCGCCGAGGTCGCCAAGGACGTGGCGATGCACGCCGTTGCGCTGGCCCCACAGGCCCTCTCCAAGGAAGACCTCGATCCTGCCGTGGTCGCCAAAGAGCGGGAGATTCTCAGCGACGCGGCCCGCAAGGAAGGGAAGCCCGAAAACATCATCGGCAAGATGATCGAGGGCCGGCTCCGCAACTTCTTCAGCCAGTGCGTGCTGCTCGAGCAGCCGTTCGTGAAAGACGACAAGCAGACCGTCGGCCAACTCACCAGCGCCGCCGGCCTCCAGGTCAAGCGACTGGAAAACTGGCGGATCGGCGGCTGAAACCAGCACCCACACCCCGGCCCGTTCCCCTCACCATCATGGACGCCGGTCTCTACCGTCGCGTACTCCTCAAACTCTCGGGCGAGAGCTTTGCCCGGCAGGGTGAGCGCGGCATCTCGATGGAAGAGGTGCTGCACATCGCCCGTCAGACAGTGCAGGCGGCCGCGCGTGGCACGCAGTTGGCCGTGGTGATCGGCGGCGGCAACATTCTGAGGGGTGGCTCGTTCACGTCTGGCAACACCGGCATCCAGGAGGCAACGGGGCACTCCATGGGCATGCTCGCCACCGTGATCAATGGCCTGGCCCTGCAGGACGCCGTCGAGAGCCTTGGGGTGCAGACCCGGCTGATGACGGCCATCCGCATGGACGGCGTGGCCGAGCCCTACATTCGCCGCCGGGCCAAGCGTCACCTCGAGAAGGGCCGAATCGTGATCCTTGCCGCGGGCACCGGCAGCCCGTTTGTCACCACCGATACGGCCGCGGCCCAGCGGGCGCTCGAACTGGAAGCCGACATCCTCATGAAGGCCACCCGTGTGGACGGGGTCTACTCGGACGATCCAGAAAAGAATCCCCACGCCCTGCTCTATCGCGATCTCACCTATCAGCAGGTGCTCGAGCAGAACCTCCGCGTGATGGATGCCACGGCGATCTCGCAGTGCATGGAGCATGCCATGCCGATTCTGGTCTTCAACTACCGGCGGGAAGGCAATATCGAGCGTGCCGTTTCGGGCGAACGCGTCGGCACGCTGGTGGGGGCCAAGCGAGAATGAGCCAGTCCTCCGCCCAGCAGGCTCACGATCCGCACCCCCACCACCATTACGCCTGGTGGCTGATCATGTGCCTGTGCGGCGTCGACTATTTCAGCACCCTCGGCTATCAGCCGTCGATCGCATTCGAGGGGGCCGGCACGCTCGCGCCCATCGCGACGCTGATCCTGGTGCTGGTGACGCTGCTCGGTGCGCTGCCTGTCTACCGCCACGTGGCCGGGGAGACGCCCGATGGCGTGGGCTCGATCGGCATGATCGAGCGACTGTTCCACGGCTGGTGGAACAAGATCGTGGTGCTCGTGCTTGTGGGCTTCGCGGCCACCGACTTCGTGATTACGAAGACGCTCTCCGCGGCCGACGCCGCGGCGCACCTTGTCAGCAACTCGTATTACGCAAGCGAAGTGCCCGCCTTCATGCAGAGCGAGATGTTCGTGACCTGCACCCTGCTGGTGCTGCTGGGCGGCATGTTTCTGAAAGGTTTCAGCGAGGTCGTGGGGCTGGCGCTCGTGCTCGTCGTCGCCTATCTCGGCATGACCGCCATCGTGGTCGGCGCAGGGCTCTTTCATCTGCTCACGCACCCGGCCTTGCTGCACCACTGGTTCACTGAGATCTCCGTCGGCAACTACCACCTCACCCACTCGCCCATCAGTGGCAGAGGCCCGTGGGTGGTGCTGGGCATCGCCTGCATCGTGTTTCCAAAGCTGGCACTCGGCATGAGCGGCTTCGAGACGGGCGTCCTGCAGATTCATCTCATGGAAGGGACCGAGGACGATCCCACCAACGCCGCGGCCCGGATTGCCAACACGCGAAAGCTGCTCGTCACGGCCGCCCTGATCATGTCGGTGTTTCTAATCGGCTCGTCGCTCGTCACCGGGACCGACACGCTCATCCCCGCCGACGAACTCAGGCTCGAGCCGGTGAAGGGGAAGGCCATGGACCGGGCCCTGGCCTACATCGCCCACGGCGAGAGCCCGCATCCGATCTGTCCGCTCTTTGGCCGGGTCTTTGGCACAGCCTACGACGTCAGCACGATCCTGATCCTCTGGTTTGCCGGAGCCTCGGCGATGGCGGGCCTGCTCAACATGGTGCCGCGCTACCTGCCGCGGTACGGCATGGCTCCCGAATGGGCGGCGGCCTACCGGCCGCTGGTCCTCGCATTCACGGTGATCAACCTGCTCGTCACCTGGGCCTTTCGGGCCGACGTGTCGGCGCAGGGCGGCGCCTACGCCACCGGCGTGCTCGTGCTGATGACCAGTGCCGCGATCGCCACGCTCGTCGACATCGGCCACAAGCCGCTGCCAACAGACGGACGGGGTATCCTCGGCCGCCGTCTGACGCAGTTGTATTTCTTCATGGTCTGCCTGGTGTTCATCTACACCACGATCGCCAACATGATCGAACGGCCAGACGGCATCATCATCGCGTCGATCTTCATCGGCTGCGTGCTGGCGATCTCGATCTTCTCCAGGTTCTGGCGGGCCGAGGAACTCCGGCTCAAGGAGTTTCGTTTCGCTGATGACGCCGCCCGGATGCTCTGGACCGACATCTGCCTGGACGGCACGTTCCAAGTGCTGGTGCCGCACCGGCCCGGCCAGCGATCGCTGGCGGAGAAGGAGGCCGAGATCCGCCGCAAGCACCGCATCCCGCCGGGGGTGCCGATCGTCTTCCTGGAAGTTCACTATGGCGACACGAGCGAATTCGAGAATGCGCCGATCATTGGTGTGCGGCAGGAGGGGGATTTCTTCGTGATCACGGCGCACGACTGCGTGTCGGTCTCGCACACGATTGCGCAACTGGCGATGGAGATGACGAAGAACGGTTCGCCGCTCGACATCGTGTTCGGCTGGAGCAAGGGCAACCGGCTCAGGCTGGCGATGGACTTCGTGCTCTTTGGCCGGGGCGACGTGCCGAACCGCGTCGTGGATCTGCTCGACGACGCCATCGCCGATCCCGAGAAGCGGCCCACGGTCATCGTGGGGTAGGGTCGCAGGCGGTTCGGAAGCCCCTCGAGAGTCCACGAGGTGTCAGGCGAAGGTCACGTCCTGGACCGAGACGCCATGTGTGTTGCTGCCCGATACGGTGACGGAGAACACGTTGTTGACGATGCGGATCGGGCAATTGATCGTCATGTCCTGCCACTGGAGGCCGACCTGCCCCATGCCGCCGTCGAGGAACTGGCCGCCCGTGAGCGTTGCCGAGTTGCTGGCCGTGTTGATGCCGCCCGCGGCGATCACCGTCGGCGTGGCAGCGGCGGCCTGCCCGAGGCCGGTGGCTGGTGTCAGGTAGAGGATGTCGCTGGCGGCGCCCGCCGTGGCCCATCCGGAGTTGAAGTGGATTCCGGAGACCGTGATCGGACCGGTGTCGTTTGCGTCTCCCACCACGTTGATGGAGCAGGAGTTGTGCTCGATGCGGACTGAGCCGTTGACCGTGACGCCGCGCCACTGCAGGCCGATGTCGCCGGTGCCGCCATCGAGAAACTGATTGCGGAAGAGCGTGCCGCTGTTCGTGGCGGCGTTGATCCTGACGGCCGGTAGGGTGGCGGCTCCATAGGCCGCCGGATGGCTTGGCACCGCCGCGGCCTTTGCGGATACGGTCGGTCGTGCCGAGAGCACTCGGGGCGGCACGCTGCCCGGGAAGGTGATGCCACTGAGCCTGATGCTTCCCGCCACCGCGCCGGGCTGCTTCCCAGCCGTGCCGTTGTTGGTGACTTTGAGCACATTGTTGACGATCACCAGGCCGGTGGCGTCGCGGGTGACGGACCTCCACTGCAGCGACGTCGCCGCGGCCGGACTGCTCAGATACTGCTGGTTGGTCCGGTTCACGGCGTTCGCCTTTCGGGCGTAGGCCGAATTCGGCACGAAGGGAGGCGGGCCAGCGGAGCCGGACGGCCCCACCGTGAGGCTGGCGAGCGTCGCCGGCTTGAGCCGGGGATCGCCGGCCAGGCTCGGCCCTGAGCCGAACGTGACGTCCTGCACCGAGACGCCCGCGAGGTTCGATCCTTCGGGCTGGATCGACAACGCATTGTGGACTACCTGCACGTCACCGTTGACTTTCACGTCGGACCACTGCAGGCCGACGTCGCCGAAGCCTCCATCGGCGAACTGGCTCTGCTTCACCAGTCCGCTGTTGGTGGCCGAGTTGGAAAGGTACCGCGACATGCCCGGGTTCGTCGGCGTGGGTAGCTTCGGCGACACGGGCGTTTCCTGCGTCACAACGGTGGGTTCGCCTGACAGCACGCCGCCACCGGAGGCCTGTGAAGGGGTGAACGCGGACGGCGACGTGGTGAAGGACACGTTGGCGACGGTGATCAGACCCTGGTTGGTGTTCTCGGGCTGAACCGAGAGCGAGTTGTGCGTCGCTTCGACATTGCCGCTCACCTGCACGTTCTGCCACTGCAGGCCGATGTCGCCGAAGCCGCCGTCCGCGAACTGGCTGGCGACGATCCGCCCGCTGTTGGTCGCGTCGTTGCTCGAGCCGGTTGCGGTCGCGGTCCCGGCCGCACCGCTCGGCGTTTCGGGGGTGACGGCTCCGTTCGACGGAGCCGTCGGCGCGAAGCCCGGAGTACTCATCAGGCCGAACTGCTTCTGGCCGGTCGTGATCGAGCTCACATTGTCGAGTCCTGGCTGGATCTGCAGGCCGCTGTGCTGCGTAGCCACCCGCCCCCCGACCGTCACTTTGGACCACTGGAGGCCGATGTCGCCAAACCCGCCGTCAGCCACCTGGCTGGAAACGATCGAACCGGTGTTCGTGCCCGTGTTCTGCGCGGAGAAGAACAATTGCTGGGGCCCTGCCACACGCGGCAGCTTGGAGAGCATGATCTGTCGGCCATTCACGATCGACAGGACCACGGTCTTGGTCGGAATGCCCTTTCCGAAGACGAACATGCCGGGGTAGAGCATGCTGGTCGGCGGGGCGGAGCCGGCGGCGGCCTTGGGGAAGGTCACCAGCCGGGCATTCGCTTTGAGCGTGCCGACGAGGGTCGGCGGACCGAGGCTCCCCTTGCCGGTGGTCGGCTGGATCACGAACTTCTCCGCACCAACGTCGATCGCACCGCCGACCGACACCGACCGCAGCTGGAGCCCGGTGTCACCGAAGCCGCCATCGGCGAATTGACTGTCGCGGATCGTGCCGGCGTTGACGCTCAGGCTTGGCAGCGGCGGAGCGAAGGGCACGGCGGGCGGCGTTCCTGGCACGTCAGCCGCACCGAGCGTCGTCCGCGACACGATCGACAGGTCACCGCCTACGGAGAGCCCGCTGGCCTGAATGCCAAGTGGCCCGAACCCGCCGTCGTTGAACTGACTGGAGACGATGACGCCCGAGTTGGCTGGACCGCCCGGCGATCTCGGGGGCACCATTGCGGGGAGCGGGTTCGCGCCGCCCACCGGCACGGGCTGCGTCCCTCCGGCGGCCGGCTTTCCGATCCCCTCGTCCAGCACATCGACGCGGAGGGCACCGCTGCCGATCGTCACATCCTGCAGCTGCATTCCCAGCGTCGTAAAGCCGCCCACGTTGACCTGGCTGCCGGTGATCTGTCCCGTGTTCACCGGCGACTGGGGATATCCGTAGGACAACGGTGGTGCCGTGGGCGTGCCGCTGTTGTTGGGCGCGGAGAGCTGAATAGACTGGCCACCGCCCGCCGTGACATCCAGCAACTGTGTGCCGAGCAGCGAGTAGCCGTAGGGCTGGAACTGGCTGGCGACGATGGAGCCCGTGTTGGGGTTCACCGGGCCTGCTGCCAGGGCCAGCCTGGGTTCCAATCGCTCGGCCTGCACCAGCCGCTGGCGGCTGTTTCGCCTATCGCGCCGGTTGGCTCTGGCTTGTGGCGGCATCTGAATGGCTGGTGGTGTGGACGCCGGGAGTGGCGCCAAGCAGGCCGATCGCGGGACACAAGCGGCCAGTGACGAGGCTAGTTCGCGGCCATGACGACCGCAAACGCGGAACGCACCATCCCATCCATACGGGCCTCACGGGCACGGTGTTCGCCAAACGACCAGCAGCCCTGCGACGTCGCTTGCTTCTCGGGGGATCATCCTGCCAGAATTGGGATTCCTCGGCGATGGTGCCGAGCAAGCTGCCACGTTGCGGAGGAAGAGCCACCATGCCGGCCGACGATATTCTGCTCGATGCCGAGGAACGGATGGAGAAGGCGGTGGACGTGTTCCGCCACGCCCTGACCGGCATCCGCACAGGACGTGCCAACCCCGGCCTCGTCGATACGCTGCGTGTGGAGGTGTATGGATCGCCGACACCGATCAAGGCCTTGGCCAGCGTC
>CANFQO010000113.1 GCA_947449135.1 Planctomycetaceae bacterium
AGAGACCCCAGCCGCTGACGCCGTAAGGCCCGAAACTGCTCCCGTAGAACCCCGGACCGCCGAATCCCATACCGCCAAACCAGAGTCCCTGGGCGTTTGCCACCTGCGGCGAGGCCATCGAGCCAGCCCCCACCAGAGCACAGGCAATGCCCAAAATCCAGCTACGACGACGCATTCTCGACACCTCCATAAAACGCCGGGAGCTGACAAATCGCCCCACATCCATGTTCATACGCAGCGACTGCCAGAATGATCGCCGGGCGACGCCCGGGGCCCGATTCGCGAACAGCCCTACCACCCCCCGGTTCTACGGGGCGCAGGCCTTTTTTCAACCTTTCTCGTCAGTTCAACCGAGCAGAGGCTTTGACCGCGTTTGTGTGGCAAGCTTATATGAAAGCTGGAAAAGGCCCACCGACGGACTCCCCGACGCCCATGGCACACATCACGCTTCGCGTTCTGCACGGTGCCGATCGGGGCCGCATCTTCAGCGAGATTCCCACGCCTGTGACCATCGGTCGTGAGGAGGGGAACACGATCCAACTCAACGACGAACGGATCAGCCGCTACCACCTCAAACTGCAGGACGACAAGGACAAGATCGTCCTGACCGACCTGGAGAGCACCAACGGCACCAAGGTCAACGGCGAGGACATTCAGGTCCGGATCGTCCGTCATGGTGACATGATCTCAGTGGGACGCTCTCTCCTCCTGATCGGCTCACACAGCGACATCGACCGCCGCATTGCCGCGATCGCCGCGAATCTGCCCGCTGCGCAGGAAGGCCGCGCGAAGCAGATGCGGGAACGCCTCGAGCGAATTGCAACGCACCAGTCGGATGTGATCGAGGATCTGGCGGAAGTCCGCTCGCCGCTCCTTCCCGGTGGTCCACCACCGCTGCCAGAGAGACTGGGCCCGGCACAGACGGCCGAACTGGCTGAATTCATCGACTACGTGCAGGGCATCCTCCGCGAGGCCACCGAAGGGGCCGTGATGCGGCCCGGCAACGAGACAGTCGAACTCGACTTCGCCCACTGGCAGGTGATGCTCGAACTCCAGGCCCGGCTGGCAGGGTTGCTCCGAAGCATCTCCGAGCCATCGTAAGAAACAACACGTCGCCGTGGCGGCCTGTTCGTCGCGCCGATGGCTGATGAGATCCGCATGGTCGTCGGGGGCACGAAAAAGCTCCGGATGTTGAGGAGCCGGTCGGGGCACGCGCAGGAGCCGGTGAATTCTGCGACTCACGAGCGATCCACCATCATCCAAGGGCCTCCCGTAGCAGAATCCGCCGGCGACGAGCATGCCACCGCCGGCGAACCAGTGCGGGTGATTGCAACCGCCGAAACGCGGAAACGTTGGAAACGTGCCGCCGCGGGGCAATGCCTGTGAAATCCTCGAATGCCGAGGAGCCAAATCCATCCGGTACAATGCCCGCATCCCCTCTGGAGCGAGCACACGGATGAGCACGCAGTCTTTCGTCCACCTTCACTGCCACAGCCACTACAGCCTGCTCGATGGGGCGAGTCCGATCGACCGGCTGGTTGACCGGGCCGTCGAACTCGGGATGAACGCCTTGGCGATCACCGACCACGGCAACCTCCACGGGGCGCTCGAGTTCTACCAGGCGGCCAAGGCGGCCAAGCTCAACCCGATCATCGGCTATGAGGCCTACATCGCTCCGGGCAGCCGATTCCAAAAGGATGCCGGCAGCCAGAAGGACGCCAGCTACCACCTCACACTTCTGGCCCGCGACCGGAAGGGATTCGACAATCTCCTCCAGTTGGCAACAAAGGCCTACCTGGAGGGCTTTTATTTCAAGCCGCGAATCGATCGGGAACTGCTCGAGCAGTACGGCGAAGGGATCATCTGCCTCTCCGGCTGCCTGTCGAGCGAGTTCAACCGGGCGCTCATCGGCAGCTCTCGCGAGCAGCGGGAGTCGCTCGCTCAGGCCCGCGAGGTGGCCGGCTGGTTTCAGAAGCGGTTTGGCGATCGGTATTTCATCGAGATCCAGGACAATGGCCTGGAGGTGCAGCGGCAGGTGACTGACGTGGCCCTGGAACTCTCTCGTGAGCTTGGCATCCCACCGGTCGCAACCTGCGACTGCCACTACGTGAACCGCGAGGACGCGGAAGCGCAGGACATCCTGCTCTGCGTCAACACCGGACGCTTCCGCAGCGATGCATCCCGAATGCGGATGGACTCCAGCGAGTTTTATCTCAAGAGCCCCACCGAGATGCACGCGGCGTTCACTGATCTCGACCGTGACTTCGTCGCGGCGGCGGTCAACCGCAGCCAGGAGATTGCCAATTCGGTGTCGATCGAGCTCGATCTCGGCAAGCGGCACTTCCCTGGCTTCGAAGTGCCGGGCGGTCTCACGGCGTCGCAGGAACTGCGACGACTCTGCCTCGAAGGGCTCCGAGATCGCTACCGCGGCGTGCCGAAACGCTGGGCCGATTCGCCTGTCGATGGCGGCGAAGGCCAACTCCATCCGCAGGTGATGGAACGACTGGAGCGGGAGCTGGGCGTGATCGACACTCTCGGCTTCGCCAGCTACTTCCTGATCGTCTGGGACTTCGTGCGGCACGCCCGCGAGCAGGACATCCCGGCCGCGGCGAGAGGCTCGGGCGTGGGGGCGCTCGTGGCCTATGCGCTCTATCTCTCGCACGTCTGCCCGCTCGAATACGACCTGCTCTTCGAGCGGTTCCTCGATACGAACCGCCGAGAGGCGCCCGATATCGATATCGACTTCTGCAAGGAGCGACGCGGCGACGTCATCGATTACGTCAAACGAAAATACGGCGAGGCCAACGTCGCCCAGATCGGCACGTTTGGCACGCTGGCTGCCCGTGCAGCCATCCGTGACGTGGGCCGGGCCCTCGGAATGCCAATTCCCCGCGTCGACCAGATCGTGGCCCTCGTGCCCGATCAGCTCAACATCTCGCTGGATGAGGCGGCCGCACCGGGCTCGCAACTGGCCGCCGCCTGCGATGGCGACGGTGAGGTGAAGGAACTCGTCGACCTCGCGCGTCGAATCGAGGGTCTTGCCCGCAACGTGGGCACGCATGCGGCGGCGGTCGTGATTGCCGACCGGCCGCTCGTTGAATACGTACCGCTCCAGCGGGTCACCGGCAAGGAGGAAGTGATCACGCAGTGGGCCATGGGCGACGTCGAGCGGGCGGGGCTCATGAAGATGGACTTCCTTGGCCTGCGATATCTCACGGTCGTCTCCAAGACGCTCGACATCATCACCGCGACACGAGGCTCCCGCCCCGATCCGCTCGCCTTCCCGCTCGACGACCAGCCCACGTTCGACACGCTCTGCCGGGGCGAGACGAAGGGCATCTTCCAGTTGGAGAGTGGCGGCATCCGCGACCTGCTTCAACGGATGAAGCCCGACCACTTTCTCGACATCGTCGCGGTCAACGCGCTCTACCGTCCGGGGCCGCTCGAGGGCGGCATGGTCGACGACTACGTCGCGGTGAAGCACCGTCGAAAGCGGGCCGAGTATCTGCACCCCGTCATGAAAGACGTGCTGGAAGAGACCCACGGCGTGATGGTCTATCAGGAACAGGTGATGCGAATCCTGGAGCGGCTCGGCGGCATCGAGCTCTCCAGCGCCTACACCTGCATCAAGGCCATCAGCAAGAAGAAGCTCGAGACGATCGCAGCCTTCCGCGAGCAGTTCGTCGATGGGGCAAAGGCGAAGGGGCTGTCCAAGACCGAAGCAGAGGAACTTTTCGGGCTGATCGAGAAGTTTGCCGGCTACGGCTTCAACAAGAGCCATTCCACGGCCTACGCCCTGCTTGCCTGGCAGACCGCCTACCTGAAAACCCATTTCCCGGTGGAATTCATGGCGGCGCTTCTCTCCGGTGACATCACCGGCCGCAACTTCAAAAAGAAGGACGCCCTGGTCGAGCACATCGAGGACTGCCGCCGCATGGGCATCGACGTCGTCGCCCCAGATGTCAACGCATCGGGTGGCGACTTCACGGTGGCCGATGGCAGGATCCACTTTGGTCTGGCCGCCATCAAGGGCTGCGGCGGTCAGGCAGCGGAGGCGATCAGCGGCGAACTGAAACGCAGCGGTCGATTCCGTGATCTCTATGATTTTTGCAGCCGTCTCGATCCTTCGCTCGTCAACAAGACTGCCGTCGAGAGCCTCGCCAAGGCCGGCGCCCTCGACTCGCTCGGTGGCCACCGCGGTGCGATCATGGCGGGTATCGAACGGGCGCTCGCCGCCGGGGCCTCGCGGCTGGCCGACCGGAAGAGCGGCCAGAAAAACCTCTTCGACGCCCTCGACGACGCTCCGCAGGCCGCGGCTCCGCCGCCCGCGGCACTCCCCGACGTGCCGCCGCTCTCGGATCTGGAGATGCGGTCCTCCGAAAAGGAGGTGCTTGGCTACTACGTGCACAGCCATCCGCTCGCCGAATACAAGGACATCCTCTCGGCCGTCTGCACACACGGCACGGGCGATCTGGGGGACGCGAAGCCGAAGAGCGACGTGGTGATCGGAGGACTCGTCGGCGCGCTCAAGCTGTCAAACGTGAAGCAACCCCGGCCGGGCTCCACGCACACCCGCTATGGCATGTTTGATCTTGAGGACATGGACGGTCTGGTCCGCACGATCTGCTGGCCGGAAGACTACGCCCGGCTCGGCGAGTTTCTGCAGCCCGATGCCGTAGTGGTGGTGGCTGGCTCGATCGACCGCCGCGCGGGGAGCGAGGAGACGAATCTGATCGTCAACGACCTCGTGCCGATTGCCGAACTCTGGAGCAAACCGGCCCGCAGCGTGACCGTAAAGCTGATCGAAACACAGCACGACAACGCCACTCTCGACCGGCTGGCGGCCATCGTCCGCCGCCACCCTGGGGCGGTACCGCTCCGGCTGGTGCTGGAACTGGCTGACGGCCATCGCGTGCTGATGGAGGCCGACCGCGACAAGGTGGCCTGGACACAGGCCTTCCATCGGGAAGTCGTCGACCTGCTCGGGCCAGACTGCCTCCGGGCCCCAATCGGATTGGCCGGCAAGAAACGCGATGCCGAAACATCGCGGCGCGGCCCGCCAGGGCGTTCGCCTGCGGGGGTGGGGTAAGCCCTGCGGCCTGGGAAAAAGGTGGCGAGAGGCAGGAGAGCGCCCGCCGGCGTGAAAAACTCCAAATTGCCCGCATGCGCAGGCCGAACTAGCCTCTCAGATGCTGTCTTCGTTCGCTCCACCTTTCCTGAAGGTGCCTTCATGGCTGCAACATTCACCCGGCTCGCTACGTTTGTGTTGAAGCGGCCGATCTCACGGCTCCGTTCAGGGGCAGGCCCGCTGCTTGTCTTTGCCCTTCACATGCTGCTCGCGATGCAATGCAGCCTGGTCCACGGGCAGCAGCAGGGTGGCGGTGGACAGCAGGGTGGCGGACAGCAGGGTGGCGGTGGACAGCAACAGGGCGGCGGTGGCACAGGCGGTGGCACAGGCGGTGCTGCTGGCGGTGCTGCTGGCGGCGCTGGTGGCGGAAGCACGGCTGCCGGCATCTTCATCGATGCAAATGGGGTTCTGCGGACGCAGGCCGTTGCTGATGCCGGGCTCTCTCTCGAGCGGAGAAAGGCGGCGGTGGCTGCCCTTCCTGCCGACCTCCAGACGAAGTCACCGCTCCGGAAGGTCGCTCTCTCGCGACTTGAGGCGGAAGTGGCCAAAGCAGCCGCGACCGGTCGTGGCATTCCCGATGAACTTGCAAAACTTGCTGGCCTAACCCGCGTGCAATACGTGTTCATCTATCCGACCAATGGCACGGGCCAGGATTCCGGTCCCGGCGAGGTCGTGATCGCCGGCCCTGCCGAACCGTGGGTGACCGACGCCACCGGCCGCGTCGTCGGCACAGCGACCGGCACGCCGACGGTGTTGCTCGAAGACCTCGCCACTGCAATCAGGGCATTTCCGCCGGGCCAACCGTCCGATCAGAGCATCGGTTGCTCGATCGATCCGACGCAGGAGGGACTCGCCGCGATGCAGGCCTATATGCGAAAACTCGGTCGAGTGAATCCCAAGGCCAACGCCAGCGACATCGTGCAAGGCATGCGTGAGTCTCTCGGTCCACAGCGGATTCGCGTTGACGGAGTCTCAGCGTCCAGCCACTTCGCCCAGGTGATGGTGGAGGCCGACTACCGGATGAAACTGATCGGCATCGGGCTGGAACGGCCGCCGGTGAAGATGAACTCCTGGCTTGAACTGACCAGCGCCAACGGCGTGGCGACCAACGCCCTGCAACGTTGGTACTTCATGCCTGACTACCAGTGCGTGCGGGTCAGCGAGGACGACCTGGCCATCGAATTGGTGGGCCGGGGCGTGAAACTGGTCGGGGCCGACGAGGCCGTGTTGCCCGACGGCCGCCGCATGACCGCCGACCGGGCCGATCGAGCCAGCAAGACGTTCACCGATACGTTCACGCGAAAATACGCCGAGATCGCCGCCCGCAATCCGGTCTATGCCCAGCTCCGCACGGTGATCGACCTGGCGGTGCTGGCGGCCTATCTGCAGGAACACGATGCCTACGGACGGACACACTGGGACGCCGCGGGCCTGCGTGACGAGCAGATCTGCTCGACCGAACGTTTTCAGCCTCCCACGGTTGTGGAGCCGGCAATCAACGCTGTCTGGCGTGGTGGTCGCCTGCTCACGCCGATTGGCGGCGGCGTCTCATTGCAACCGCGGATGGCGCTCGATTCGCCCAATCTCCTGATGGACGAGCAGGGCACCGTGGCGGCCGCTCGCGGCGACACGCTAGACGTGCCAGCCGGCCGCTGGTGGTGGGACTGACTTCACGAAAAACACGGCCATCCTGGCCGTTTTTTCTTGGCGACCGCAGGTCGCTGGTGCTGGGCCGCCATCCGGGCGGCCAGCGATTGGGCGCTGCACAGGCGTCCTGCCGCCATGACAGGCGGATGCCTGTCCTCAAATACAGTGCTTCGCGACCGCATGTCGCTGGTGCTGGGCCGCCATCCGGGCGACCAGCGACTGGGCGCTGCACCGGCATCCTTCCGCCAGGCAACACGATCGTTCGGGGTTGCCACGCCATTTGAATAAAAGCCCTCGGCGGAAGCCGGGGGACTCCTGGGCGGCGCTCGACCACGGCGACCCTCCCGATCCGCTCTTATTCCTTGACGCGTTCCAGGTAATCCGCGGTGCGGGTGTCGATCTTCACCAGATCGCCCTGCTCGATGAACGCGGGCACGATCACCTCGGCCCCCGTCTCCAGCTTTACGGGCTTCGTCAGGTTGGTCGCCGTGTTGCCACGCATCGCGGGCTCGGCATATTCGACTTTCAGCACCATGTGGTTCGGCGGCTCCATCGAAATCGGATTGCCGTTGTAGAGCAACATCGAGCAGACGGTGCCCTCTTTGATCCACTTCCAGGAGTCATCAACCTGGTCCTTCGTCAGCTCATACTGCTCGTAGGTGGCGTTGTCCATGAAGACGAACATCTCCGCCTGCTTGTAGAGAAACTGTGCGTCGATGGTGGCGATGTCGGCCGCGTCGAGCGAGTCGCCGCTCTTGTAGGTGCGGTCGAGGACGGTGTTCCGCAGCAGGTTGCGCAGCTTGCACTTGTAGAGCGCCTGCCCCTTGCCGGGCTTCACGAAGTTGCACTCGATCATGATGTAGGGGTCGCCGTCGATCTGGACCTTGAGACCCTTCTTGAATTCGCTCGTGTTGTAGCCTGCC
>CANFQO010000114.1 GCA_947449135.1 Planctomycetaceae bacterium
CATCCCTGCAGCACGCTTGACGCGGCGATCCATCGCCGACGAACCCGGCAAGCGAGCCGAGGGAGAATAGAGAACCGCGAGAACATCGACAAGCGCGAAACTGCATGACGTCGCCCCCATTCGTAGCCTTCAGCCCCAACCCGGCAGGCTTTCCGGCGCACCCAGGGGAGATGGGTTGACTTTACCGCCCCGTTACGAGACCGCAGGCACAGTCTTCGTCTCCGCGGGAGAGGTTTCCGGCAGCAGGATCGTCACCCGAGTGCCCTGAGACGGCCGGGATTCGAGCAATACACTGCCGCCGCTCAACGCCACCAACCTCCACGCCTTCGGCAGCCCCAGGCCGGCCCCCCGGCCCGCCTCGCGGCCACTGAAGAACGGATCAAATGCCCGCTTGGCCGCATCAAACGTCATGCCGCGTCCATCGTCGGCGATGGTGATCTCGCCCCAGCCGCCATCGTCCGCGGAGCGGCGAGTTCCTTTCAGAACCACCCGCCCTCCGGCAGCCACTGCCTCGAGTGCGTTGACCACCACGACCCGCAACGCCTCTTCTATCTGCACGCGGTCGACAAAGACCGACAGGGGACTCGGTGGCGGACTGTACTCCAGACGCGCCCCGCGCTGGGCAGCCTGAACACGAACCGTCTCGATCACCGCGGAGATGATGCCTCCGATGTCCACCGCTTCCGGCCGCGGCTTCGGCGGCCGGGCAAAGAGCATCAGTCCGCCGATCATGTCGCGAGCCCGAAACGACTGGTCCACGATCGTGGAGAGCCGGCGGCGGCGTTCGGGGTCGCTCTCCTCCAACAGGAGCGACTGTGCCCGCGTGGCAATGTTGGCGAGCGGATTATTGATCTCATGCCCAGCGCCATAGGCAAGTTCCCGCATCGCCTCCAGCCTGGCCTCTGCCACGGCGCGATCGAACTGGCCCCGCAACTCCGCATGGGCCAGAGCCGCCCGCACCGCCTCGCGAAGCATGGCCGCCTCGGCCACGGGAGCGGCTCGATCGTCCAGCGGGGGCGACCGCCCCTCGTCCGGAACGATGATTGCCGCCGCAAGCCACGACAGGAGTTGGACATCGTCATGCCGAAGGCTCGGCGACATGCCGCCGCTTGATACGGGCGACTGTTTTGGAAGGCTTGCCAGCCATCCGGCCAACGGCGAGACACGCCCGGCAACGACCGCCAATCGCTCCGCGAGCCCAGGAGCCAGCCCCGAGGGATGGTCCCGCCCATCGGCCGCCGCCAACAATGCCGCAGCCACGGCCAGGCACTGGCCTCGGTCAAGGCCGGCCGTCACGTGGGGCAGGGCATTCCCGTCGAGCACGAGCCACGCAACAGCAGCATCCTGTGTCGCTGGCCGGGCACCAGACTCTGCCGGTTTCATCACAGGCGAGCTCCGCTGCCGTTCACACGATCAGGCACGCAGACCGAAACGCCGACACACACGGAAAACAGACGCGCGCTCAAAAACAGGACGGCAGCGCCGGCACATTGCCGGCGCTGCCGCCATGAACATTGCACAAGGGACGACCACGGCTCACCTGCCACTGGCCGACTCCTTAGGCTAGGAGCCTGCCGCCACCGATTCGATGTCAAGAAGGCTGCAGATGCGGTCGACGAGCACTTCGGCCTCGAACGGCTTCTGCAGGAACTCGTTGGCACCGGAGGCCTTCAGGTCCTCGATCTTGTCGGGCTCGCACATGCCCGAGATGCAGATGATCCGCACCTCGTCCATGGTGGAGTCGCTGCGGACACGCTGGCAGACTTCCTTGCCGTTGATGTCAGGCAGCATGACGTCGAGCACGATGAGGTCGGGACGGTAGTCCTTCACCATCATGCCGGCATCAAAACCGTTATTCACGCTCCGAGTTTCGAAGCGGCCGTCCCGCTCGAGCACGTCGGTGATCAACTCGACGAGATCCTGATCGTCGTCGACAACGAGAATCTTCCGCCGACCGCTTTCAAGCGCATCGGTGGGGATGCCGTTATCCCGCATGAAGAGAAACAGTTGATCACGGGGGATTCTCCGGAACCGGCTGCCCGGAACACGGAACCCCTTCAACTGCCCGGAGTCGAAGCAACGAATGATCGTCTGCTGACTCACCTTACAAATTTTGGCGGCTTCGCCGGTTGTATAAACGGTCTTCTGCATCTGCTTTACCACCCTCTCCCTAGCCGTGGTACAGCTAGTCAAAACGGAAACCAGAGGCTTTCCTCATCCCGAGAGTCAGCCCTGGGCTCCTAGGCTTCCTAGTTGCCGTAACGCCCGCAATCCGTCGCTTTTCACAGCAATGTCTCTACGCTCGATTCAGCGGCCGACATCAATCGATCGCTGAATCAGGCCTGAAAACGTCTGCTGCGGTGGAAGGCGTAGGCCACGCTAGGCAGCGAAAGAGAATCCCTTCCCTTACAGCCACCAGGCTTACCATCCTTGCCACGCCTTCAACTCTAGCGGCATCTTGCGCATTGAGTCAAGGTCGATGCAATTGACGCAAACGCCTTGTGCGCAAGAACTTGGGCATTGCCCCCGAAGTGACCGGAAATTTTCTTTGGGCAGAATAGGGGGCACCGGCTCTTCAGACGCTCACGCCACCACGCCTCTTTCGAGCCGCGTGAAATCAGCGGCTTTCGCCGTCCCCCGCAGCAGAGACTCCTGGATGCGTGGCGCGAGTCGGCGCGACGATTTCGAGCAGCTCGACGGCCGGTCGCCCGTCGAGCTCGATCGTAGCCACCCGGCCATACAACGAATCGACTGCGGCCAAACCGGAAGCCTTGCTGCAGAGGAGCTCCCGCAGGTGCGGCCCTGGCACGATGTGCAGGAGCTTCACGCCATGCACCTCGCGAAGCATCCCGGCCTCGATCAGGATCCGCCCCAGGGGCCGGCGGGCCGCACGGACCGCTGCTGCGGTCGCCGCATCGAGGTTCGTGAGATCAATTCGCACGATGCCGTGCTGCACGATCGTTCCGCTCTCGGTTTCGAGCAGAATCTCCCGGGCATACCAGTCGTCGCCTGGAAGGGCTGCCGATTGGTTCTTCGCGCTGGCCACGACACGAAGCCGGACATCCCCACCATAAAACCGTTCCATCGCCACGGTCATGTGACTGCGATGGTCAAGCAGCGAGCGGGCTGGCTCGGGTACCTGCTCCGGCAACACACCGCGGAACACGCCAAAATCCGCTGGACTGCAGAAGAGATTCACGAGCGTCGTGGCTCGCACGACGGGATCTCGGGGATCGGACTCGCTGTTCATGCCACTCCTGCCGTCGGCGAATCGAACACGGCGTGGTCCACTTTGGACACTCACGCTGGCGACGATTCTCGACAGGAATCATGGCTGGCTGCAAGAGTCAGGCTGAAAGCTGCGTCGCGGCGTGTTCCGGCACTGCCAGATCGAGCAGGAACTCGAGCACATCCCGCAGCCGCCGCCAGCGGCAGGTTGCCGCCGCAGCCGCCGCCAGAGCCCGCTGTTCAGCCACGATCTTCGCTGCCTGCTCGAATACGCCGGCCTTCGCATAGAGCCGTCTGACTTCCGCCACTGCCGCCACGATCGTCGCCTCATCTGCGTCGGCGCGGCCCGCAGACTGAGCCAGGAGCCGCAACCTCTCAATGTCGTCTTCTGCCAGCCGCTCCAATGCCAGAGCCCACATCACGGTGGGCCGGCCACCGAGGAGGTCACCGGCGGCGCGGCGATTGTTCTCGAGGTCACCGCTCCAGTCTTTGAGGTCGTTGAGCACCTGGAACCCGGTGCCAATATGCAATGAGTAGTCACTGATCGCTCCGGCTTCAGCGGGCTGGATTCCAGCCAATCGAATCCCCATGGCCACCGCCGCCTCAAACGCCGGCGATGTCTTCAGTCCATAGATCGCCAGGGCTTCGGGGTGACTGAGTCGCTTGTCACTCCCCTCCCGCCACCACAACTCGGCCCCTTGGCCCTGCGCCAGCCTCACGTGGGCGTCGGCGAGGATCGCCACGAGATCACGCAGTGTCGCGGCATCACCGCTTGGCAGGCTCGACACGACCCGGTAGCCGAGGCCGAGAAGATAATCCCCGGCGTTGATGGCGGCGGGAATGCCATGCTCGATGTGAAGCGTGGGCCGCCCGTATCGCATGAGGTCTTGGTCTTCAATGTCGTCGTGGACGAGCGACGCCTTGTGAAAGATCTCGATGGCCACGGCCGCCGCCTTCACCGACTCGCGAGCCGCACCATCTCCCCCGTGCCCTTGGTCGGCGCGGATGGCATCATGGGCCGCCAGACAGATAAACGGCCTGAGAAACTTACCGCCCCGGGTGAGGAAGTCGGCTGCCATCGTGGCCGTTGCATCCAAGGGCACAATCCCGGCGACCTTTGCAGACTGCTTCCCAGCCACCAGACCAGGTGCCAGGCCCGCCGCCGGTCCGAAAACCGGCCCAAGTCCAAGTCGCTCCGACATTGCCACAAGGTTTTCGGACGCAAACATCTCCGCGGCCTCTCGGAGAAGAGGGAGGTAGTCGCCCACCGGGCTTGCACCGCCGCCAGCGACGCCGACCAGGCCGAGCACCCACTCGACGTCGATCGCACAGGAGGCAAGTGCATCGGCACAGCTTCCATGGGCTGCTCCGGAGGAAGGCTCGAAGGGCACCGCGGCCACGGGCAGCGAAAAGGCCGGCAGCATGGCGAACGCCTTTTCGAGATCGCCAAGCTTGGCGACACCAAGCACGCCGTCATACTGACCCGTGAGGAGCGATCCGATGCCGGCGACTGCCCTGGCCGTCGGCTCCACCACCCAGCCACTGTCCCGCGCCGCCGCCCAGATCGTGGCGATGCCACAGCTCGGACCGCAGACCCGCGGCACGACGGCCTCCTCGCCGGCAGCCGCTTCGCCATGCCGCGTGGGGGTCTGACAGCAGGCCTCCGGACAATCGGGGAGGAGCAGCAATCGCCGACCGGAGGGCGCCGCCGCCAGACGTTCCCGCCAGAACTCCGACACGATCGTGACCATGGTCCAGCCCGCATACTCGGAACCGACCGACGCCCGCCTTCCGAGGGTTTCCGCAGTCGCCCGTAACCCTGCTGCCGTTCGTGCCACCGCTGGCAGCCCCTCCGATCGCCAGGAGGCGACCAGATCGGAGGCCATCGCCCGCAGCCGTTCACGGACGGCCTTCGATTCCGGGCACCGCATCGCCACGGCCGTAGCCGGCTGGGAGTGCTCCGCTGTCGGGACGGAATTCCTCCCCAAAACTGTCGGATTCAAGGCTGTCGATGCTTCGTGCACGGGGTGCCTCACAGAGTCAGAATGGCGACGGAAGATGCGGCTTTTCGGCCAGCATTCCCTGGACGTTGGAAGAGAAACCGCACTGGAAGCGGAAACCTAACCCAAGACTGGACGCAGAGCCGGCCCCGCCCCCGTCAGGCGTCGAAAAACCGCGGCAGCAGCGCGTCAATTTCCAGGAGCCCGCGGCGGGAGAGCACCGGGCCAGCCGGGGTCCGCTGGAGATAGCCCTCCGACTCGAGCGCCTCCCACTCCGCAGCCCATTCCACCCGCGGATCGACTCCAAACTTGCGGGTAAGCCTGTCCGTGTCGAGTCGGCCACGCTTCAGTCCGAGGACCAGTTCGCGGATCAGCAACTCCCGCGGGGTCGGCGCAAGCCCGCGGTGGACTGGGAGCCGCCCGGCTTCGACCGCTGTGAGATAGTCGTCCCAGTGCGTTGCGTTCTGATAGTGCACGCCGGAAAGGTGGCCGAAGCTGGCCACGCCGAGTGCCACCAGATCGCTCCCCTCCCAGAGCATGTCCCGGTAGTGGAAATGAACGCGGGCAGGATCGCGAACGAGCGTGTAGCCGCTCGAAATCGAATACCCACGTTCGAGGCAGCGATCGAATGCCCAGTCGACCCAGGCCCGCTTCGTCGGCCAGTCGGCGACGGGCGTCTGTCCGCCGCCGTCACGCGCATCGCGGACGAACACGGTGTTGAGCGGCAGTTCCATCTGATAGATGGTGATGCTGTCGGGTTCCAGGGACAGCGTCTTTTCGACCGTGCGTTGCCACGAGTCGAATGTGTCGCCCACCATGCCGGCGATCAGGTCGACGTTGGTGTTGGGGAAGTCCGCGGCCTTGATCCATTCCCAGGCCCGGAGGATCTCGGCCGAAAGATGCGCCCGGCCGTTCGCCTCGAGCACGTCGTCGGCGAAGTTCTCGACGCCGAGTGAGATCCGCGTCATGCCAAGCGATTTGAGCGCTGCCACCTTTGGCTCGGAGAGCGTGCCCGGCTCGCACTCAAACGTCACCTCCTCCGCATGCTGCCAGCCAAAACTCTCGTGCAGCCCGGCGACCAACCGTTCCAGTTGCTTCACGCTCAGAAACGACGGCGTGCCGCCGCCGAAGTAGACATAGCGAAGCGGCCGGTCATGCACGGCGGGCCGGGCAGAGGCCAGCGCCGCCTCGTGGGCGAGCGCCAGCGAATACCGCTCCACGTCGGAGGCGGCAACGTCCGTATAGACTCGGAAGTAACAGAACTTGCACCGCTTTCGGCAGAACGGGATGTGGAGATAAAGGCCCAGCGGCACCTCCGGTCGCCCGCTCCGCGGGGCGGCGTCGAAGGCCGAAAGAACCTCCGGCACGGCAGACTCGGTCCATCGCGAGAAGAGGGGATAGTTCGCGACGAAATAGCTGCCCGGCTCGGTGGCTTTGCTTGTCACGTTACTCATGGGTCACGTCACTCATGGGAATGCATCCACTTTCAGCAGACTACGGGCCTCGGGCAGCCCCTACAGCCCACGGGCCGCGAGCAGGTCATCGAAGTCGCGGAGATGATAGGCGACCTTCGCCGTGTCGAGCACCCGGCAGAGCGACCGCAGCGCGATCCCCATGCCGTCGGGACCGCTCGTGCCGCCGAATTGACCACCGCCGCGGACGTGCGGCTCGAGATCGAGGAACACACCGGGGATTCCGCGGCGTTCCAGTTTCTTGGAGAGCGTGGGGAGCATGGTCTTGAGGTCGGCGAGGATCCGCTCATGCCCTCCCACGCCCACGTCGGCCGGCACGAAGTTGTCAAGCGAATGTTCTTCGACGTGCTTGCCACGCACTTTGCCCGACACCTTCCGGTAGTCCTTGATGTGCACCCAGCCGAGCCCCGGCTTCATCGCCTCCCACTGAGCATAGACCTGTGGTGTGGAAAAACCCTGCACGATCAGATTGGCGGCGTCGAACACGAGCACGAGGCCGGGATGATTGACCCGGCGGTGGATCTCCGCCAGCAGGTCGCCCGTCTGGCCAACCAGGTTGGCCTCGACCTCGAGCCCGAAGGTGAGATCGGAGCGGTGACAGGCTTCGGCGATCTGGCCGATGCGGTCCGCCGCTTCATCCAGATACTGCTCGGGCTTCGCCCCCTTCGGCGGATAAAACGAAAATCCCCGGATGAGCTTGGTCTCGAAGGCGTGGGCGAGTTCACAGGCCTTGGCAACGTCTTTGGCGAGGTACTGCTTGAACGGTACGTAGGCGTTTTTCGTGCCGTCCGGCTTGTCGACGAGTTTGATTTTGCCGATCGGCGAGGCGATCGAGGCGACGTTCAAGCCGTATTGATCCTCGAGGTGCCGGATCTTCTGGATCTCCGACAGCGACAGTTTCATGACGTTCTTCACGCCCTTGCCGACGTCGATGAACCGC
>CANFQO010000115.1 GCA_947449135.1 Planctomycetaceae bacterium
CGCTGCAGATTTGGCTTGAATTTCCGACGGGTGATACCCGTGACCTTGGTGCCGACGCCGCCGAGGTACTTCGCCTTACCGCGAATGGTGACCTGGTTGCCGACGGAGAAACCCTTGCCGCAGACCTGACAGGAACGTGCCACGGGAACAACTCGTTGATGGAGGGGTCGAATGGTGAATCGGAATCCCAAAGGATAGCTATTTGGCCGTTTCCCGCAAGATGAACGGTTGGATCGGCTGGAGCGTAGCCAAATTCAGATGCCACTCAGCCCAAAACGCCGGGGGCAGCGAAAGCCTCCGACTCGAGGCGAGGATACGCCGACTCGCTCCGGCTTCCGCTGCCCCCGGCTCCTCAAAAGTCGAGGGGCGCCTTGCCAGGGACGTCGAATGGACGGATGTGGCAGAACGGACGGGGCTGTTAGCCGTCGATCAGCCGCAGCAGTTCCTCGTGCACCAGGCCGTTGGTGGCCACTCCGTCGCCGGAATCGATCCGCGGTCGGCCCTGCCAGTCGGAAAATCGACCGCCTGCCTCGGTGACGACGGTTTCCACGGCGGCGGCGTCCCAGGCGTTCATGATGGGATCGATCATCACGTCGGCGCGGCCGGTGGCCACCAGGAGATACCCGTAGCCGTCACCCCAGGTCCGCGTCAGCAGGCAGGCCTGCTCGAGGCGGCGGCGGGCTTCCAGCCCCCGGGTGGCGCCGTCGGGCCGACGGCCAAACGAGTTGAAATCGCTGGAACACAGGAGCGACTCCGCGAGTCGGCTGCGTTGCGACACGCGGGCTGGTTGCGGGGCGTTGTTACCGACGACATGCCACGCCCCGCCGCCTGCGCCGGCGTAGACCATTTCTGCGAGAGCCGGCATCGCAATCACGCCGAGCACCCCCCTGCCCTCGTGCCTGCAGCCCACGAGCATGGCGTAGAGCGGCACGCCGCGGATGAACGACTTCGTGCCATCGATCGGATCGACCACCCACTCGAATCCCGATGTGCCGGCGGCCGCGCCGGTCTCCTCGCCGAGGAACGCGTCCTGCGGAAACGCATTGAGCAGGTGGCTGCGAAGTTGGGCCTCGGCGGCGCGGTCCGCCTCCGTGACCGGCGAATGGTCGCTCTTTTCGATGACGGCGAGGTCGGACGCATTGAACCAGCGGAGCGTCGTCGGGGCCGCCTGCGACACTGCGGCGAGCGCCGCCTCGAGTCGTCGGGAGACCTCTCTGGAAAGGAGCGGATCGAGGCCTGTGCCGATATTCGTCGGAGTCATGGCGCAGCCTCTTCTTCCACGGTCTGCGGGGACCGCAGCGATATGAGCAGCATGAGCCCGGCCCCGATCACCAGCCACGAGTCGGCCAGATTGAAAATGGGCCAATCGATGATTCCGTCGAGCTTAAAGTGGATCCAGTCGCGGACAGCCAGCACCGCTTCGCCCTGCCGTTCCAGCGGTGCATGCCATCGGAGGCCGGGCAGACCGAGCCGATCGTAGAGGTTGCCGATGATGCCGCCGGTGATCAGGGCGAGGGCCAAGAGCAGCCAGCGGTCGCTGCGCGTCGCCGGTCGGGAGACCAGCATCAGGATGCCCCCAATCGCACAGAGCGAGACAGCCGCGAAGACGGCGCCCAGTCCCTGCCCCATGCCGAAGAGTGCGCCCTCGTTGAGATTGGTCTCGAGTGACAGCATGCCGGGCACGAGCACGATGCCGCGCTGTTCACCAGGCATGCCGAGCCTGGCGAAGATGGCCCACTTCGTTGCCAGGTCACCGATTGCGGCGAGAGCCGCGACGGCGAAAAATGTGAACCAGCCGCGGTGGTAGGGCATGGCAGCCGGTTGGCGGGGCATGGAATCAACGATACGTCAACGAGGCTGTCGCGGCCGCCCCGCTGAGCCGCTGCCGAATCCGCCGTTTTCCAGTTTTTCGGCGCAGCGGATGCACGTGGGAGCAAAGGGAATTGCTTCGAGCCGCTTCTTGGCGATCACGCCGCCACATTCCTCGCAGGTGCCGTAGCAACGGGCGCGGATTCGCTCGAGGGCCTGCTCGACGAGGACGAGCGTGTCTTCTTCAGTGGCCATGAGCGTGAGCGTGAACTCCTGCTCGTAGGCATCGGAGCCGATGTCGGCCATGTGAATCGGCATGCTGGACAGGTCGCCACTCGATTCGGAGCGGGTCTTCCGGAGGGCCGCGTCAGCCATCGTCGTGACATCGCCCCGCAGTCGGGCTCGCATGGCCTGAAGCGTGGCTTTAAACGCCTTGGTTTCCGCCGATTTCATGAGGGTCTACCCCAATGTCCTCTGATGGAGCCGCCCGTCGCCGCCTGGAGACAGGTTCGGCGTTCACATCAGTTCAGCCCCGGAGGATAACCGACGCGGCCGGGGGCTGTCAAACTGGCAGGTTTTCCGTGCTGGGAAGTGCGGGGAAGATGGCCAGTTCTTCGCCAGTCCTGACGACAGCCCCCGAAAACTCTTGCTGGTCGGAAAACCTTGACCTAGTCTTTGTTTCTGAGAGTTGACGGCGGTGTGCCGATCCGCCGGGAAAACTCTTCCCACAGCCACCGGCATCCCCATGCCGACAATTTTGGTGGGGTTTTGGTTCGAACAGGTTTGGTTTTCGGGGAGTCACTGTAGTGACCGTAGCATCACGCACCGATCTCGCGTTTCAGCAGTGCATCTCGCCTGCCTGCGGCGCCACGTTTTCGGTCGACGAGGTGCTGACATCCTGCCCCTCTTGCGGCAACCTTCTCGACGTTGAGTATGACTGGGAGCGGATCCGGCCCCCGACGTCGTTCGAGGTGTTCGAACGAAAGTGGATGCGGCGGAGCGACCCGCTCGCCTACAGCGGTGTCTGGCGGTTCCACGAACTGCTCCCGTATGCGCCCCGGGAATCGGTGGTGACGATCGGCGAGGGGCAGACGCTGCTGGCCACCTCCGATGGCGTGGGTGCCTTCATCGGCATGAATCCGGGCCGACTTTTTCTCGAATACGAGGGCCTCAATCCCTCGGGCTCCTTCAAAGACAACGGCATGTCGGCGGCCTTCACGCACGCTCGCATGATTGGAGCCCGTCGCGCCGCCTGTGCGTCGACGGGCAACACCAGCGCCTCGCTGGCCGTCTACTGTGCCGTCACTCGTCTGATGCGCGGAATCATCTTCATCGGCTCCGGGAAGATCTCCTACGGCAAGCTGTCGCAGGCGCTCGACTACGGCGCGCTGACGATCCAGATCGCCGGAGACTTCGACGACGCCATGGCGCGCGTCAAGGAAGTGGCGGGCAAGCTCGGCATCTATCTGGTCAACAGCGTCAACCCGTTTCGGCTCGAAGGCCAGAAAACGATCATGTATCGGGTGCTCGAGTCGATGGGGTGGGAGGTGCCCGACTGGATCGTCGTGCCGGGCGGCAACCTCGGCAACTCGAGCGCCTTCGGCAAAGCCTTCGCCGAACTTCGCAAGCTCGGCCTGATCGACCGCGTGCCCCGGCTGGCCGTGATCAACGCCGCCGGTGCCAACACACTCTACGAGCTCTACCATAACCGTGGCCTCCGCTGGGAAGGTGGACGGGCCGATCTCTCCCCGGCCTGCCATTACTACGATGAGCTCGACCGCGACAAGAAGCGGGCCGACACGATCGCCAGCGCCATCGAGATCAACCGGCCCGTGAATCTCAACAAGTGCCTGCGGGCGCTCGAGGTCTGCGACGGAGTTGTTCGCGAAGTCTCGGAGCAGGAGATTCTCGACGCCAAGGCTCAGGTGGGCGCCGGCGGCCTCGGCTGCGAGCCGGCCAGTGCCGCGAGCGTGGCCGGTGCCCGGCAGCTCGTGGCCGAAGGGGTGATCGGCCGCGACGAGCGGGTGGTCTGCATCCTCACCGGCCACCAGCTCAAGGATCCGACGGCGACGGTGGCCTACCACACCACCGACCAGAAGCTCTTCAACGAGGTGCTCGGCAGCCGGGGCGTGAGCCGGGCGAGCTTCGCCAACCGGGCCGTGAGCGTGAGCAACCGGCTCGACGAGATCGTGCAGGCGATCGACCTGTACGGTTGACCGTCTCCACTGTGATTGACCGTCTCCACTGTGATTGACCGCCTTCGTGTCTGCGTCACAGACGGCAGTGCCCTTGACTGACTAGCGCACGTTCGTGAAGACGCATGCCCGAACGGGCTGCCGTCCTATTCGCTCTCTCCCGAGGCAGCATTCGAGTCCGTGGCCTCGTCCACCTCGTCGAACTAGCCCTGATAGCCGCACATCACGTTGCCTGTGAGCGAACCGGTGTCGACAGTGGGCGTGCTCTTGCCCGTAAACGGGTGGAGTGTTTCGGGCTAGACCGCCTCTCGTTGCTCCGGCGACGAGCCACGGGAGCGTGCTGGGGCCACGGTAAGCCACAGGCCCATCACGCACCACAGCAGCACCATGTTCTTCATCGTCCCATACACTTTCTTGAGGAGCATGAGCACCCTGTTCATCTCGGGCAGCGGATCGGCGTTGGAACTGCCGGCTTTGTCTGCAAGGAACGAATCGCTTCCTCATTCAAGTCATCGAACCGGAGACCGTGCCATGAAAATCCAGCAATACTATTTGGCCTGCCTGTCCCATGCGTCGTACATGATCACCGACGACAAGACCAAGACGGCCGCCGTCGTCGATCCGCAGCGTGACATTGATCAATACCTTGCCGACGCCAAGGCCGGCGGATACACGATCAAGCACGTCTTTCTGACGCACTTCCACGCCGACTTCATCGCCGGCCACATCGAGCTCCGCGACAAGGTCGGGGCCACGATCCACATCGGCAGCCGGGCTGAGGCGGAGTTCGCCTGCGTCCACATGAAGGATGGTGACACCGTCGAGTTCGGCGACGTGCGGCTCGGGATCATGGAGACCCCGGGCCACACCCCCGAAGGCATCTCGATCCTCGTCTACGATCTGGCGAAGAGCGACAAGGATCCGCTCGCCGTGCTCACGGGCGATACGCTCTTCATCGGCGACGTCGGGCGGCCTGATTTGCTTGCCAGCATCGGCGTCACGGCCGACGAACTCGCCGACATGCTCTATGACAGCATCACCAACAAGCTCGTCACACTGCCCGATGCCACGCTCGTCTACCCGGCCCATGGGGCGGGCAGCATGTGCGGCAAGAGTCTGTCCAAAGAGACCGTCTCCACGATTGGCGAGCAGAAAAAGTTTAACTATGCCCTCCAGCCGATGAGCCGTGAGGATTTCAAGAGGATCGTCACGGCCGACCAGCCGGAGGCTCCGGAATACTTCGTGCACGACGCGATCTTGAACCGCAAGGAACGCGCTTCGCTTGGCGAGGCAATGCTGAGGACTCACAAGTCCCTGTCGCTCGCCGATGTGCTTGCGATGCAGAAGGCGGGTGCCCAAGTTCTCGACGTCCGTGACGGATTAGATTTCGAGGGTGGCCACCTGACGGGCGCCCTCAATATCGCCCTGAGCGGTAAATACGCCACATGGGCCGGGTCGATGCTTGCGTCCGACTCGCCAATCGTCGTGATCGCCGATGAAGGGGGCGAGCAGGAAGCCGTGATGCGGCTCGGACGGATTGGCTTTGACAACATCGGCGGGTTTCTTGGCGGCGGCATGAATGCCCTGGCAAGCCGCAATGATCTCGTTGAGCAGACGGAACGGATCACCGCACCCGCGCTTGCGGAATGGCTTGACGGCAAACGGGCCGATGCCGGACTTCCGCCCACCGTGGTCGACGTGCGAAGCGAGGCCGAATATGTGGGCGGCCACATCAAGGGCGCCGTGAACATTCCGCTACCACATCTGGAAAAACGGGTTGGCGAGATTGCCGCCGGCAGGCCGATTGCCGTGCACTGCGAGGGGGGCTACCGCTCCGCGATCGCCGCCAGCCTGCTTCAGAAACTCGGACGCAAGGACGTTCGCGACATAGTGGGCGGATACAAGGCGTGGTTCGCAGCCAAGCTTCCCGTGGATGCCGACGGCAAGACGGCGCACGCGTGAGTTCGCGAAAAGTAGATCATGAAAATGGCTATGACAACGACATCGATGCTATCGGTCGCCACGCTCGCCTTGAGGTGCTGCCTCTTTCTTGCGGCTTCACTCGTGATAGGCGAAGCCTTTTCGCAGAGTCCATCGGCGATCTCTGAGACGATCACATCCAGCGCACAGGGCGACGACGAGTCCAGCAGCATTCGCCTCTTCCGTCAGCCCGACATCACCGCGAGGGACGTGGATGCCTGCGTGATCGGCGAGGTGCAACCGCAGAGCGAGCGTTTTTATGTGCGTCTCGGCAACTACGGTAAAGCGACTCCGCTGGTACCGCAGGCGTGGGACGCAGGGCGATTTACGGGCTTGCAGGTGCCCGACGGCTGCCAACGTGGCCTTTCGCCTACGGCCGATACAACAGCGGTGCAGGTGCATGGTCGCGAGATCGGTATCTGGATTGATTCGGATCATCCGCGTCCGTCGACTGGTGCACTACTGCCTATCACGCCCGCCTATTGGTGGCTGGACATGAGTCGTGCCCCCGTGCCCTTCATGGGGCCGGCTCGTGAGCTATCCATATCCTTCGATCTCCGCGTGCCCACCTCCGTTCGCGAGGGTAAAGCGGAGGTCTATGTCACCGCGAACTTCCTCTTTCACGATGCTCGGTCGCGGCAGTCGCTCTGGCTGGCCGCCACGCTGTTCGATCCACGCGGCGAGGCGAGCTTCCCCGACACCGTGCATGTGGACGATTGGGAAGCCGGCACGCAGTTGCCTATCCTGTTTTCTGCGCTGAATTCCAAAAGCCGATGGCTCCATCCTGGCCCCGACTCCACCTTGTTCACAGATCAGCCCTTCACCGACTACCGCAGGATCGAAGTCCGCGTCACCGCCGCCGAACTCCGCGTTGCCCTCGTCGCCATGCGGAAGGCCATGCCCAAGCTCGCAACGGCATCCGAAGACCCACGCGACTACCAACTCGCCCACTTCAACATTAACCCCGAGGTGTTTGCGCCAACCGGGAGCCGTGGCAGGCTGGGGCTTTCGATACGGAATGTGCGGGTGGAGCTCCTCGCGCCATGAAACGGTGACCTGTTCACACCGTGAGGCCAGTTGGGGCAGTCGTGAACAAGAAATTCAGTCCCGTCCCCATTTTCAATCGCCGGCTACACTTGATGCCTTCATGGAGACCAACGGCCAGCAACACGATGACGCTCGCGACTCCCGGTTTGCCGCCTACGCCTGGGTGTTGCTTGACTGGGCCGCGAGTGCTTTTTCGACGGTCCTGATCACGCTCATCGTCGCCTATGTCGAGCGGGTGGTGTTTGCAGACAAGGCATGGGGTGTGTCGGGTGGCGTGGTCTGGGCATGGACGCTGGCGGTGGCGATGCTTGTCTCCGCGGCGGCCGCTCCCTTCCTGTCGGCCTGGGCCGATCGCACACGGCGGCACAAGTCAGCCTTGATGGCCAGCGTGGTGGCTGGCAGCCTCGGGCTGCTGGCGCTTGGTGTCGTGCCGCCGACGGCTCGCGCGGCAGTGGTGATTGGGATCGTGATCGCCTCGGTCGGCTTCGATATGTCGGCCATTTTCACCGGCAGC
>CANFQO010000116.1 GCA_947449135.1 Planctomycetaceae bacterium
AATCCCGGTGATGCCCGCCTTGCGGATCGTCGTGCCCTTCTTTTCGAGCGCCAGAGCCAAGGACTCCAGCAGTTTCGGCGTGGTGAACATGCAGCGGATGTCGTGGCCGGCCTCGAGGATCGTAATCGCCTGATCGATGCAGTGCTGCTTGTAGGCTTCGAGGTGCTCCATCCAGCCTTTCTGGATGAGTTTGATCACCCAGCGCGGATCGAGGTCGACGCAGAAGCAGATGCCTCCGCGGTGTTGGGCGAGGTGCTCGATCGAGAGGCGGAGCCGGCGTGGGCCGCTCGGGCCCAGCATCAGCCAGTTGGCCCCGCGTGGGAAATATTCCTCGGGGAGCGTGTCGCTGAACATCTCGTAGTCGGTGCGGAAGTCGCGGTGGTTGACGCGGGACTTGGGCACACCGGTCGTGCCACCGGTCTCGAACACGAACATTGGCTTGTCGGCCATGCCCTTCGGCACCCAGCGGCGAACCGGGCCTCCGCGGAGCCACTCATCCTCGAACGGCGGGAACTTCTTGAGGTCTTCGTAGCACTTCACCTCTTTGAGCGGATCGAACGACAGCGACTTCACGTAGTCGAGCCAGAACGGACAGCCGGTGGAGGGATGGAAGTGCCAGGCCATCATCTCGACCGTGTGGGCATCGAGCCGTTCGCGGGCTGCGGCCATCGCCGCGGCAGTGGCCACCTCGAATACGGGCGGCTTTCCAGCGGCGGCAGAGACAGCGGGCTGGGAGGCGGACGGAGTGGTCATGGAGGAATTCCAGGGGTGAAAGGCTGGACGGGGTACCGGCAGACAGCGATGGACCGGCTCGCAAGAAACCGTGGGCGTCGGCTCAGCCTTCCGTGGGCTTTTCCGCCGGCGGTTGCGGTGGCTGGGCGCTCAACTGCGACAACAGCTGCAGCACGCCGTTAAAGTGGGCGAGCCGCGGGCCGAAGCGGTCGAGAAAATCCCCGAGTGCATAGTCACTGTCGGAGAAGCTTTCGGCGTTGTCGTAGGCCTCGTTGGCGATGTTCGAGAGAAACTCGGTGTGCACCTTCGACAGCGACTCGGCGGCATGCCGGCAGGCGTCGGCCAGTTTCGGGTTGGCTTCCTTCCACGCCTTGAGTTCGGCGTTGCGTTGCCGCTGCTGGAGCGAGACCTGATTCACGAGCTCGGCGAGTATTTCGCAAGACCGATGCTGCAAGGCGATCATGTCGCGGAGCAAGCGGTTGGTTTCCGCGGCGTCGGCAGTCGGCGTCGGGGCCGGAAGGCTGTGACTGACCGTGATGGCCGAAATATCGAGCTGTGTGCAGACCGGCGGAACGTCGTTCATGAGTGCTCTCGCGGCGGAGGGGCCCAATCGCACTCCTATCTTAGGCAGCATGAGGGTTCTTTTCCACGAGGCGGCGTTTCAAAGGGCCTTGCCGTCAGAGTTTTCCCAGCTTCCGTAACGCTGGCCTGCGGGGCGGGAGGCGGGAGGTCGGGATAGTGCCGCTCAAGTGGCCGGGTGGGATGCCCGATGGATGGTTCGGCGGGGGTTGGCCGCAGGGACGCGGCTGCCGGGTGTCGGGCGGAGGAATCGCAGCAGCATGGAGCAGAAGTCAGCCGAGGCAGCGGGCGGAGCGGTTGCGGGGCCCAAGGCCTACGGATTTCTCACGGCGGTTGAGTCGGGAACGCACGGCGTCTTCGGCGGGTACCTGCTCGTTGATCCGTGGGGGAGGCCGCTGGAGTTTCATTGCACGGCACCCGTGAAGGTGTCGCGGGCGCAGCAGATCCTCTTCGGCTCCACGCTGCAGTCGCATCTGCACGGCCAGCAGATCGGCGGCACGCTTTTGGCCGAGGGCTCGGTGGCGCCGGAGGTGGTACTGACCGATCTGGAGCCGATGCTGCACGTGCGGAGCCACACGAAGCTGCCCGTCGCACTTATCAGAGGCGCCTCTTCGGGCAGTCCGGCAGCCACGTTTGGCAGCGCGGTCGGCACCGGCAGCTTCACGATCGGCAATGCCAATGTGAGCCCGCATGTCACGGACGCTGCTCGGGGGGACGACCTGCGGGAGCGGCTCGAGGAACTCGCGGCCGCGGTCGATCTCTGCGAGCCGTTCGAACGGATTCGTGCTGCGATCGACGAGGCCCAGCGGCGGTGACCGTGCTGCCAGGCTTGCCCGGATGAGCGTTTGAAGAGCGTGATGGAGTGTTCGATGACAGCAGACCCCGCCGAGAGCCGGCTGGTGCATTCGTGGCGCGCGACGGAACTGGCGCTGCCCGGGGTGGCGGTCGCGGCCCGCGTGGAGCCGCGGATCGCCCGGCCCGCGGCGCTGCGGTTTCCGATCGACGCGCCGCGGCCCGTCGTGACGCGGGTCGGGCTGTTTGACCTGCGTCCCGCCGTCCAGAGTTTCCACTTCAAGTCGCCGGTCGCTCAGCCGCCGGCGGCGCCACGGCGCATGGAGCCAACTGGCGACTCCGCGGCGACGTCGTTGCGCGTGCTGCCTCCCGAAGGGCCCGAGACCGAGGCGGATGCCGGGGACTCGACGTCGACGCCCAAACGCACGCGAATCGCCCCGCCGGCCGACGTCGTCAAGCTCTCGGAGCGGTTTTTCTATCTGCTGCAGCCCGATCTCGAGACGATCCTGGAAACGAGCAGCCTCGAGTTTCCGAGGCAGCCGTTTCCTTTCCAGTTTGACGGCATGGCGTTTCTGATGCCGCGGCACGGCGCGGTGCTTGCCGACGAGATGGGACTCGGCAAGTCGATGCAGGCGATCTCGTCGATTCGGCTGCTCGTGCGGTCGGGGCAGGCCCGCCGGGTGCTCGTGGTCTGCCCGAAGGGGCTCGTCTCCAACTGGACCCGGGAACTGGCCGACTGGGCGCCGGAGATCCTCGTGGCTGTGATCGAAGGAGACCAGCAGCGGCGGCGGTGGCAGTGGTCGCTCGCCGACGTGCCGGTGAAGGTGGCCAATTACGAGGCGCTCGTTCGCGACCGGGATCTGATCGCGGAACTTGGCCTGTCGTTCGATCTGATGGTGCTCGACGAGGCGCAGCGAATCAAAAACCGCTCGAGCCAGACGAGCGAGGCGGTGCGGTCGGTGCCCCGCCGCCGCAGTTGGGCCCTCACGGGCACGCCGGTGGAAAACAGCTCCGATGACCTCGTGGGCGTGTTCGAATTCATCGCGCCCGGCCACCTGCACGAACGGATGTCGCCGAAGGCGATGGGGGCCGCCGCTGCCGACCATGTGCTCCGCCGCACGAAGGACAAGGTGCTCAAGGACATGCCGCCGCGACTCAACCGCGACGAACGCATCGAACTCTCGCCTGAGCAGCGGGAGACCTACCGGCGGGCGGAGGAGGAGGGGGTGCTGCGGCTCTCCGAACTCGGGCAGGAGGCGACGATTCAGAACGTCTTCGAACTGGTGCTCCGGCTCAAGCAGATCTGCAATTTCGACACCTTCACCGGGGAGAGCACGAAGCTCGACTGCCTGGAGGCCGACCTCGAGGAAATCCACGCCAGCGGCAAAAAGGCGCTGGTCTTCAGCCAGTGGGTGGAGACGCTCGGTCGGCTCCGCAGCAAGCTCTCGCGATTCGGGGCCCTCGAATACCACGGCGGCATGTCGACCACCGCCCGCGACGAGGCGATCCGGCAGTTCAAGCAGGAGAAAAAACACTCCGTGCTGCTGCTCTCCTACGGCGCGGGCGCCGTGGGCTTGAACCTCCAGTTTTCGCAGTATGTGTTTCTCTTTGACCGCTGGTGGAATCCGGCTGTCGAGGATCAGGCGATCAATCGAGCGCATCGCATCGGGGCCGCGGGAGCGGTGACGGTCACCCGGTTTCTGTCGGCGAACACGATCGAGGAGCGGATTGACGAGGTGCTCCGGCGGAAACGGGATCTTTCCGACACGATCCTCTCGCAGGCGGAGGCCCCCGCGGCGAGCGGCCTCACGCAGGACGACCTCTTCGCGCTGTTCAAGCTCTCTTCGCCGCGATCATCAGCGAACCGCGACGCGGCGTGACGTGTGCCTGGCTGGTGACCAGCACGGGGTGTCGTGTCGGTTTCGCCCGTGGGCTACTCGCGCGAGTTGACTCACCGCAGAACAAGAAGCCTCCGGCGGATACCGACGGCGTTTTTCGATGCCAAAGCGGCCCGCTTGCGCCTGTCCCATCTGTTCGGCAGCCTGCCGCTTTCGCGCAAATCGTTGAATGACAAACGCTTGCGCGACACCGACAACGATCGGAATCCGGGGCGAGTTGTCAGTGGCTGATTGTCGCGCCTACGAATGCAGTGATGAGGAAGCCGTAGCTCGTCGCGCGAGTGCCGCGGGCGGTGGCCGAGTCGGACAAACCAATTGATGTGTCGGAAAACGAGTTGAGGGAACACCCCGGTTGATGCCGGGGGGTTCTGCAACGCGAGGGCCGGCGCGAGTGAACACACGGGTGTTTATTCGCGCCGGCTTTTTTCGTTTTCCGACGCCGTGTGAGCCGCACTGATCACACACATACCGAGCGTCGGAGAGAGCCATGAACGTTTTTGACACGCTGTTTCCGAAGCGGACGGGGGCCCCGAAAAACCGGCTGCGGGACCGGCTGTCGGACAAGCGAAGTTTTATCCGCGACATGGCGGATGCGGAGCGGCTCGAAAGTCGTCTGGCGCTGGCGGTGACGTACGACAAGGTTTTCGACTTGAACTTGTCGGGCGACATCACATTCGCAGCCAACACGCTGATGACGGCGCCGGCAGGCGCCGCGGGCGATCAGGCTCGCGCGGGGCTGGGCAGCAATACCAACGACGACAACTGGGAGATGGTCTACGTGGATCGAGATGGCGTGGGGACTACGTTCGATTCCAGTTCGGCCGACCTTGTGCTGCCGGCGGGCGCGAACGTGGTCTTTGCGGGGCTGTATTGGACGGGTCGCACGGCCAATACGGTCAGTGACGCCGCGATGAAGTCGGTCAAGTTCAAGGCCCCGGGCGACAGTGATTACACGGCTCTCACCGGCACGGGCTTCAACAGGATCAACGGAGGTGTCTCGAATCGCAGCGACAATCCGTCGACCTACGAATCGTTTCTCAACGTGACCTCCCTGGTGCACACCGCCGGCACCTACTGGGTGGCCGACGTGCAGGGACAGGCGGGCAAAATAAACACCTCTGCCGGTTGGTCGCTCGTGGTGGCGTACGAGGCACCGGGCGCGGACGCCCGCAACCTGACGGTGTTCAACGGATTTGCCGACGTCAGTCAGAACAATTCGGATGTCTCCATCGGCATCAGCGGTTTCACGTCGCCGGCCACCGGGCCCGTGGAGGCCACGCTGGGCTTCGTGACGTTCGAAGGTGATCTGGGCATCACGGGCGATCAGGCGTTCTTGAAAAGTGCCACGGGGGTGGAGACGCAGCTGTCCGACGACCAGAACCCGGCGAACAACTTCTTCAACAGTTCGATCTCCAACAGGAACACCCGTGTCACGGCCAAGAATCCCGATTATGTCAATCAACTGGGGTTCGACGCTGATCTCGTGACGGCAAACAACATCATCAAGAACGGGGACACGAGTGCGACGATTCGCCTGACGAGCACTCAGGACCAGTACTACCCGCTGTGTGTGACGAGTTCCATCCGGCTCTACGCGCCGAATGTCACGGTGACGAAGACGGTCGAAGACCTGACGCCGGCGGATCCGGTCCAGCCCGGAGATACGCTGCGGTACACGATCCTGGTCAGTAATGCCGCAGGCCTCGTCGATGGCGCGACGGGCGTGGTACTCAACGACCTGATTCCGGCAAACACGACCTACAAGGCCGGAACGCTGAAAATAGATTCCGTGACGAAGACCGACGACCCCGGCGATGATCAGGCCGACTTCACGGGCACGGGAGTGGTGTTTCGGCTGGGTGCCGGAGCGAATGCATCCCAGGGCGGTACGCTCTCGCCCGGCCAGTCGACGATTGCGACGTTCGAGGTCACGGTCAACGCGAACATCCCGCCGAATCCGCCAAGTGGCACGCTGATCAGCAATACGGGGATCGTGAGCTACAAGTCACAGACGCTGAAGGTGGGCGGCACGAAGTCGGGGACTGCGGAAATTCTCTGTCCGGCGCCGGTGGCGGATCTGAAAGTGGTGAAGACGGGTCCCGCGACGTACGTTCCTGGCGGCCAGATCAGCTACTCGTTCGTGGTGACGAATGCCGGCCCGAACAACGTGACGGGCGCGAAGGTCACGGACCAATTCTCGGCAGCTTTGTCGAACGTGGTCTGGGATGTGACGTACTCCTCCGGCGGTTCTGGTGCTCCGACGCACGGCACGGGCAACATTATCGATAAGCAGGTCAATTTGGCGGCTGGTGCGTCGGCGACGTTTGTGATCACGGCCGACATTTCTTCGTCCGCGACGGGGAACCTGTTGAACACGGCAACGGTGCTGCCGCCGAGCGGGGTGACGGATCCCAACTACAACAACAACACGTCGACGGTAACGAGCACGTGCACGCCGGTGGCGGACCTGTCGATCGTGAAGACGGCGAGTGTGAACCCGGCGATCCCGGGCAGTTCGATCACGTACACGCTGCTGGTGTCGAACCTCGGCCCGAGCGACGTGGTGGGGGCGACGGTGAGCGACACGTTCCCCAGCTCGGTCACGACGGTGAGCTGGACGACGAGCGTGACGGGCGGCGCGGCGGTGACGCCGGTGAATGGGTCGTCGAGCCCGCTGAATGCGACGGTGTCGATTCCAAAGAACGGGACGGTGACGTTCACGGTGGTGTGCGGGATCGACCCGCTGGCAACGGGGACGCTGACGAACACGGCGACAGTGACGCCGCCGGAAGGGACGACCGACCCGAACCCTGGCAACAACACGTCGACGGTGACGGTGAGACTGCAGCCGACGGCGGACCTGAGCGTGGTGAAGACGCGAACGAGCGCGGCTCCGGTGGTGGCGGGTTCGCCGGTCACCTACTCGATCGTGGTGAGCAACGCCGGGCCGAGTTCGGTCACGAGCTTTACGTTGACGGACGTGTCGAATCCGTTGCTGCAGTCTGCGATCTTGTCGCCCAGCACGGGTACCTACAGCCCGGGCACTGGGGTGTGGACGGCGGCTGCCGGCGACACGTTCGACAAGAACGAGTCGGTGACGTTCACGCTGACGGGGACGGTGTCGCCGACCGCGACGGGGAACCAGGTGAACACGGCGACGGTGCTGCCGCCGGCAGGCGTGACCGATCCGAACCTGAACAACAACACCTCGACTGTGACCGACCCGATCACGCGCGTTGCGGACCTGTCGATCGTGAAGACGGCGAGTGTGAACCCGGCGATCCCGGGCAGTTCGATCACGTACACGCTGCTGGTGTCGAACCTCGGCCCGAGCGACGTGGTGGGGGCGACGGTGAGCGACACGTTCCCCAGCTCGGT
>CANFQO010000117.1 GCA_947449135.1 Planctomycetaceae bacterium
GGCCGGATATCACATTCCTCGGCGCGGCCGATGAGCAGTTTGCCGTGCTTGAGGGTGATTGAACGGCCTGCGCTCTTGCCCGAGGCGACAATCAATTTTGCGACCATGAAGCGATGCTCCGGGCCCAGATTGGGGGGACAAGACAGGAGGATTCGGACGAAAAAGCTTCCCCTGAAAAGCTCCGACAAAGCCCTTCAACGCCCACGCCGGCCAACACCCCACGCGAGCGAACCACCCCTTGATGATACCTGCGACGCCCCGCTATGCCAACAGGTCTCTGGACAACCTGCCTCAAAGGCGGGCCCCCTTCGAGAACGGCTGCCCGGGGCCTGCAGCCGACCACAACAACCGTCCCACCAGTCTTTATCGGCGGGCAGTCCAGCGATCCTCTCGGAATCGTAATGCCAGAGCAGCGATATCGCGGTGGTGAGCAGACAGAAAAGATGCCTCCTGCTCGTGGAGCGATCCCCCGAGTGCCGTCGCGATCCGCCGCCCCCAGGCCCGCGACAGGCCCACGCTTTCGGGCGGCCGCTTGTCCGCCAGCAGATCCGTCACCCCCAGGTGCCGGGCAGCACCGCCCACGCCGGTGTTGCCGTGGAGCAGGAGGCTGCCGTGCTGAAGCACGACCCCGGCCAGTCGCCGCTGGGCGCTCCCCATGATCTTGCTGAAGCTGCCCTCCGTGGGGCCTGCCATCACGAGGTCGCCAGCGGCCCGCCGATCGAAGCAGAAAAACCGCGATTCATCAGGCACCGATCGGGCATCAGAGCCGACCGCACCATCGACTCCAGACGGAAGCGCCCCCGCGGCCGGATATGGCCGGGCGTCGATCTCGTGTTCGGCGAGCGCCTCCACCATCGCCCCGTGCAGAGCGTCGTAGAACACCTGGGGCGACGCCCCCCATGGATGGCTCTTGGGCACGGCGGCCGCGTAGGTCAGGTCGCTTCCGTGCACGATGGCCCCGCCGCCGCTGGGCCGCCGCACAAGCGGAATGCCCCGAATCTCTCCCACCCGTCGCGCATCCTCGATCTTCTGGAAACCACCGAGCGAGATGGTCGTGGTTGACCAGTCGTAGAACCGCATCAGCAGACTGCCACGCCGCTCGGCCTCAGCCGCGAGGCATTCATCCGCGGCCATGTTGGTAGGGCCGTCTGCAGCAGTGTCCCACCAGATCGTAAGCGTGTTCACGACCCTGCCAATCAGTGGGGCTGGCTTCCCACCAGCGACTCGTAGGCTCCACGATCGAGCAGGTTATCCAGTTCCGCAGGATTGTCGGCCTTGATCCGCACGACCCAGCCCTCTCCGTAGGGATCCTTTCCGAGCGTTTCAAGTTTTCCAGGCAGGGCCGTATTCACCTCGACGATCTCGCCGGAGATCGGGGCATAGAGATCGCTGACCGCCTTGACGCTTTCGATCTCGCCAAACGACTCACCAGCCTTGACCTTCTTGCCGACCGGGGGGAGTTGCATGAACACCAGATCGGTGAGCGCCTCGACCGCATAGGACGAGATGCCCACGGTGTTCACGCCGTTCGCCTCGGAACGGACCCATTCGTGCGTCTTCGCAAATTTCAGATCAGCCGCCATGCCATGCTCCTCGGAAAGAATGCGGAACAACCGCACGTCTCCCGCGACGTGCCGGTATCAACACAATGTGCCTCGACGCGATCATACCGCATCACGCCCGCTGCTTGTCCCTCTGGTAGAAGGGCAGGGGGGTGACCGTGGCCGGCTGCCGGGTATCGCGGATGACGCCATCGAGGATCGTGCCGGGGGCAGCCGCATCGCGGTCCACCATCGCCATCGCGATGGCCGTGCCGAGCGTCGGGGCGAAGCTCCCACTGGTGACGACGCCCACCTGCCTCTCCCCAAGCATGACCGCATCGCCCTCGCGGGCACTCCGCTTGGAGTCGAACCGGAGACCAACCCGCACCCGACCAGAGGGGTGGTTCCGTAGGGCGGCGTAGTGGCTCGCCCCAGGAAAGCTCCGGCCTTCGAGATTGACAGCCAGATCGAGACCGATCGCGCTGGGATCGGTCTCTTCTCGAAGCTCATGGCCGTAGAGGGGCATTCCCGCCTCCAGCCGCAGCGTATCGCGAGCCCCCAGGCCGCATGCCCGCATGCCGAGCGATTCACCGGCAGCGTACATGGCCTCCCAGAGAGACACGGCCGCTCCGGCATCGACCACCAGTTCGACGCCATCCTCGCCGGTGTAGCCGGTGCGGCTCACGGCGGCGGGGTGTCCGGCGACCACCGCCGACGTCGCTCGGTAGTTTCCCAGACTCTGGATGCGGGTGGCGTCGGCGGGTTTGCACAAGCCACAAACGGCCGTCATCGCCAACGGCCCCTGCACGGCGATCATCGCCGTCTCGAAGGTGCGGTCAGCGAACGTCACTCCGGTCCTCGGCAGCCGGCTCGTGAGCCAGGCAACGACGCGCTCTCGGTTGCTGGCGTTGACCACGAGCGCGAGTCGAGCCGTTCCATCCGGGGCGTCGGTATCCCGCGAGACGAGCGCGTCGTCGAGCACGACAGGCCTGTCGCCGGCGTCGCTCGTGACGAGCGTGTAGCGGACACGGCCGATCTCGATGCCCGACACCCGCCGCGTGAGCAGCGACTCCAGCCAGTCAACCGCCCCGGCTCCGCCGATCGTAAGGCGTCCCATGTGCGACACATCGAACACTCCCGCAGCCCGCCGCGTGGCCAGATGCTCTTCGACGATCGAGGCGTATTGGACGGGCATCCGCCAGCCGGCGAAGTCGACCATCCGACCACCATGCGCTGCATGCCAGCCGACCAGAGGAGTTTCAAGGAGCGTCGACGACACGGGCATGCTTCCCTTCAGTGAATGAATATCGGGTCGGATTGTAGGAAACCCCCGCAAACCTGCCAGTGACGCCGCGTCAGCGTTGGCGACGTTTCTTGCCGGCGGGTTTGCCGGACTTCCCGGAAGCCTTCTTCTGAGACGGCTTCCCACGCGACTTTTTTGCGCGCTGCGGCTGCGAAGGCCGGCTCCCGCGCCGAACGCGGCCCCCATTTTCGACGAGCCGGAAGTCGAGCGTCCGCCGCTCGAGGTCAACGCGAAACACCGTCACACGGACCCGGTCTCCCAGCCGGAAGGAGTTGCCGGGCCGGCGGCCGATGAGCGTGTGGCTGACACGTTCGAAGCGGTAGCTGTCGTCCGGCAGCGACTCAAGTGTGACAAGCCCCTCGGCCGGCAGTGCGAGCCCCTGCACGAACAGCCCAAAGGCCTCGACACCGGTCACCACTGCATCCATCTCCTCCCCGATTCGCGAACTCAGGAAGAGCAACAGTTTGAGTTTCACGAGCTCCCGCTCAGCCGCCTCGGCCCGCCGCTCGAGGAGCGAGCACTCCTCGCCCAGCCGCGGCAGGCCGTCCGCTGCGGCGCGACGGCCACGGGCCAGAAGATCAAGCGCGCGGTGGACGGTGAGGTCGGGATAGCGGCGGATCGGCGATGTGTAATGGCAGTAGCAGTCGCTGGCCAGCGCGTAGTGACCATCCTCCTGCGGCCCGTAGACAGCCCGCGAGAGGCTGCGGAGCGCGGCGTAGTGCACGGCATGTTCCTCGGGGCGTCCCCGTGCCATGTCGAGCAGCCGCTGCAGTTCGAATCGGCTCTCCAGCGTGTCGACCTCGAAGCCCAATTCCGAGACAAACTCCGTCAACTGACGAAGCTTTCGCAGGTCGGGGGCAGGGTGGATCCGGCGTAGAAACCCGGCTCCGGCCGCCGCAAGCATGCCGGCCACCGCCTCATTGGCGGCCAGCATGAACTCCTCGATGACCTGGTGGCTCTCGGTATTTTCCACGACGTGCGCACCACTGACACGGCCGTCGCGGTCGAGGTCGATCTTCACCTCCGGCATCGCGAGTTCGAGCGAGCCGCGGGCCATCCGGCGACTGCGGAGCAGCCGAGCCAAATCCCGCATCCGGCCGAGCAAGGCCCGCACGGCGTCCGTCATCTCCACGGCGGCGGTATTGGGGTCGGCAAGGAAGACGTCGACCTCTTCGTAGGTGAACCGCCGCTGGCTTTTGATCGCCGACCGCTCCTCCTCGGCGTGCACCGGGATCCCCTCGGACGAGAACTCGATCCAGCAGGTGCGGGCATACCGGACGCGGCCCGGCTGCAGGCTGGCGAGGTTGTTGGAGACGATCTCCGGCAGCATCGGGATCACGCGGTCGGGAAGATAGACGCTCGTGCCGCGGGCCCGGGCCTCTTGGTCGAGCGGCGACCCCTCCTCGACGAAGTGCGAGACGTCGGCGATGTGCACACCCAGAAGCCAGTGGCCGCGATCGATCCGCTCCAGGGAGATCGCATCGTCGAAGTCGCGGGCGTCGACAGGGTCGATCGTCACGATCACCCGGTCCGTCAGGTCGCGACGAGCTGAATCAGCGCCGCCATCCGGCGGCACCTCTTCCCGGAAGCGGTCTGCCTGTCGGCGGGCCTCCGCGAGTGCCTCCTCCGGAAACGGGCCGGGGAGACCGAACTCGTGGATCACCGTCAGCGTGTCGACGCCAGCCTCGCCGGCGGCCCCGAGCACCTCGACGATCACACCTTCGCCGTCGCGGAAATGCGTGGGAAACCGCACCATCTCCACGACCACCTTGTCGTTCTCACGCACTCCCTTCGCCCCCGGATCACCGACCGATACCGGCCGGGCGAAATTCGTGCCGTCGATCCGCACCCAGCCGCCACCCGCGGCCTCGAAATACCCCCCGACGAAACGGGTGGTGCGGCGGGTGACCACCTCCACGATCTCACCTGATGGCCCGGGCCGGCGGACGTCTCGGCCCCGGGCCAGCCGTACGCGGACGGTGTCGCCAGTGGCGGCATCGAACGCGGACGCCGCGGAAATATGAACATCCCCCGCCCGGTCACCGGCGGCCGCTTCGAGCGGGCGGACGAAGCCGTAGCCCCCCGCGGCACGGCGAAAGACACCCACCACATCGTCGCCCCGCGACTCGCGGCCGCCACCGTTCGTGGTGGGGCGGCTCGATCCGCCAGACACGTCCCGAGGACGATCATCACGCGGCGACGTGGGACGGCGGGAACGGCCCATGGAAAACCTACGGAGCCTTTCCGACGCGGCTTCAGCCACGACCCTTAAAAAACTTGCGTCCCACGTTGGCGTGGTATTGGGTCCACCCGCCATCGAGCGCGGCTTCGTTCTGCATCAACTGCAGCGTGCCCGCCATCCGTGCGTCGAGCTGATCAAGGTGATGCAGGGCGATCGCCTCGAGGGTCATCGGGAGCTTGGGGGCCCCGTAGGCATACTCGCCATGATGGCTGGCGATCATGTGCTTGATCCGCACCGCCTTCTCGGCGTCGAAGGCCTCACCGGTGCGGTCCTCGACCGCGCGGATCTTTTCGTCGACCAGTTCCAGACCGAGCAGCACGTGCCCGAGCAACTGGCCGGCGTCGGTATACGAGAAGCCGCGTTCGCTCTCCAACTCCAGCGTTTTGCCGATGTCGTGAAGGAGCACGCCCACAAGCAACAGGTCGCGATCGACCGCGGGATACCGCGGGGCCACAGTGTTGGCAAGGTGGAGCAGATTGACCACATGTTCGAGCAGGCCGCCAGCATACGCGTGGTGCTGTTTCACACCCGCGGGGCTGCGCTTGAAGACCGCCATCAGCTCGGTATCCGCCAGCACCTCATCGACCAGGCCGCGGACGGGCCCCGGGCTGATGGTGCCGAGGAGTTGGGTTAGTTCGGTGGTCAGCCGTTCGACATCGGCCGACGAGAGCACGCGGAACTCGCCCTCGTCGACTGACCGCGGATCAACCCGGCCAATCGCCGTGAAGATGATCTGCAGCGCTCCTGTATAGAGTTGCACCGTGCCATCGACCCGCACGTAGTCCCCTTCGTCGAAGGCCTCGAAGTCTTCGTCGGAGGCGTTCCACATCCGGCCGGTGATCGAGCCGCTGCGGTCGGCCAGTTCCACCTGCAGATAGAGCTGCCCGTTGCGATTGGGTCGCAGCTGCTTCCGCGTAGCCAGGAAGACCTGGTCGGCATGGGCGCCAGCGGCCAGTTCGGTGATGCGTTTCCGACCTGAGCCGGATCGGCGCATAGCTCCCTTCGCAAGCGGCGACTCGCTCTGCGGATTGGTATCACGGCCGGAGAAAGGGGCGGTCGACATGCGTGGGAACTGGCAGCCTGAGAACGGGACCCGTGCCAGGGAGTCTAGCAGACTGTGGGAAAACTCCCGCAGCGCCCGACGCGATGCCCGGCCGGGGCACGAAAGGCTACAATCCGCGGCCTCGCGACCTCGCCTCTCGCCGCCATTTCGCCCACACCTTGGAGCCCGTCATGCCCGACCATGCCATCTCGCCCACCCGCAGCCAGGACTACCCGGAGTGGTACCAGCAGGTCGTTCGCGCGGCCGATCTGGCCGAGCAGTCGCCGGTCCGTGGTTGCATGGTGATCAAGCCGCACGGCTACGCGATCTGGGAGCGCATGCAAGGCATTCTCGACCGCATGTTCAAGGCCACCGGCCATCAGAACGCCTACTTCCCGCTGTTCATTCCGCTCTCCTATCTCGAACAGGAGGCGAAGCACGTCGAGGGATTCGCCAAGGAGTGCGCCGTGGTCACGCACCACCGGCTCGAACTTGGCCCCGACGGCAAACTGATCCCGACCGGCAAGCTCGAGGAACCGCTCGTCGTGCGGCCGACGAGCGAGACGATCATCGGCGCGATGTATGCAAAGTGGGTGCAGTCGTGGCGTGACCTGCCGGTGCTCATCAACCAGTGGGCCAATGTCGTGCGGTGGGAGATGCGGCCACGTCTGTTCCTACGGACGGCGGAGTTTCTCTGGCAGGAGGGACACACGGCCCACGCCACCCGTGAGGAGGCTGTCGAGGAGACGCTGCGGATGCTTGATGTCTACACCACGTTCGCCGAGCGTGACCTCGCGATGCCGGTGCTCAAGGGCCCCAAGCCCTCGGGCGAACGGTTCCCCGGCGCGGTCGACACCTTTTCGATCGAGGCGATGATGCAGGACGGCAAGGCGCTGCAGGCCGGAACATCCCACTTCCTCGGCCAGAATTTCGCGCAGGCGCAGGGCATCAAGTTTGCCAACTCCAGCGGCGTGGAGGAATTCTGCTGGACCACATCGTGGGGCGTGTCGACGCGGCTGATCGGCGCCATCATCATGACGCACTCCGACGACGACGGGCTCGCGCTGCCGCCGCGCATTGCGCCGACGCAGGTGGTGCTCCTCCCCATTCACCGCACCGACGAAGAACGGGCGGCGGTGCTCGCCTGCTGCAAGCAATTGGAGGCGGAACTCGCAGCGGCGAGATTCGCCGACGAGCCGATCCGCACCCGGATCGAC
>CANFQO010000118.1 GCA_947449135.1 Planctomycetaceae bacterium
CGCGACATGTTGCGTCCCATGGGTCCGCCCGGCCGAGGCGTTTCGGCGGTGGCTGTACCGGCGGCGGGCTTGCCCCCGGCTGCGTTGCCAGTCGCCGCTCCACCCACGCCCATGAACCGCATCGCCGTCTGGCCGGCCATGAAGGCCTTCCGCATAAACTCCATCTGCCGGATCTCGCTGTCGATGTAGGCGTCGCGTTTCGCCGGCGGCAGCGCAAAATAGCCGTCGATCTTGGCCTGCATGTGCCGCATCATGATGGAGCGACCCTCAGCCATCGCCTGCGGCCGCAGTTCCTCAGGAAGGCTCTGGACCTTGGCCATCAGCGTGCCGATCGCAGCCACTCGGGCGGCCGCGTCGGCGACATTTTTTGGTCCTTCAGAGGGCGGATATTGTTTCGCCAGATCACGCTGCATCTGCTTCAGTTCCGTGACCCGCGGGTCCTCAGCACGGCCAATCCACCCCATCCACCAGGCGCCGCCGGCAAGGCTACAGACCAACGCCACGCAGAGCCCCATCCAGAGAGCCAGCCGGCCAGACCGCCGCCCTTCTGGCCAGTCGGCAGATCCGGCAGCGACGCGAGTAGGAGTGGCCATGCGGGAGTTCTCCGGAGGACTCTTGGACTACCGAATCTGAGGGATGCATTGTCTCGCTGGGACGGTGGGGAGTCAACGCCGCTGAAGCGACAAAGCAAGCTTTCGTCACGCTGCTGGAGGGCACGGTATTCGTGGAGCCGCTGGCGGCATACCGCCGACACCGTTGAGCCGCACGGGCTAAGGGGTTGTCGGCCCCCGGATCCACGCAGATCTGCGCTGGTAGGATCAGCACAACGGTGGCTCATAAAGAGGAACGAATGCACCAGAGGATTCGGGACATGAACTGCATGGCACAGACCGCGTACGGGCTGGCTGTTCTGGCAGCCATGACGGGGCTCTGCCTCGCCCGGGTGGCTGCTGCAGCCACGCTGGTCTACGAGGAAAATTTCAACAGTTACACCGACGGCGAACAGCCATCGTCGATCTACGAACTGCACGAGAGACCGCTTGACTCCGGCGAAGCGATCGGAGGCCATTATGCCGTGAACAACGGCAACCGGCACATGCTGGTCACGCCCACGGTCGCGGATTTCGACCTCACCTTCACCGTCGAACCGCATTCCCGGGCCCTGCGGTCACCCCAAATGACCGTCGAATTTCGTACCGATCCGCAAGGGCTACGGGGTTACCGTCTGGCGCACTGGATGGGCACGTACAACCGTCTCGACCTGACGTACTGGGACCATACGACGTCTCCTCCGATCAATCAAAAGCTGGCCTCGCCGCAGGTGCCGGCGCTGAATCTGCCCGTGGCCGCTCCCATCCGTTTCCAACTGGGCGTACATGGTCGCGATATTGAGTTCCGCCGCAACGATCAGGTCTTGCTGACATTCACCGACGCCAACGAACGTGCCCAAGCAACCGCGTCGGGCAATGTCGTCTTCTCCAGCTACCCTGCGACCTGGGTGCCGGAGGATGTGTCGCCACTCTTCTTCGACGACTTTCGGCTCGAGACGACCGATCCGCGTGAAACCAGCCGTGTTGTGTTCGACAAGCGATACGACATTCCCAACGGCCTGCGGGCGGCCAGCGTGCCGACCAACCACCAACTTCAGATTGCCGAAGTCGTCGACACGGGTCTGGATTCCCTGCGAACCGACGCGACTGGCGGCCGCGTCTACCGTGTCACGGCTGGCGTGCAGTTTCCGGTGCTGGAAGGCCAGAAGGCGCGGGCCACGGCCGCCCTCACGCCATACATGCGGCTCGAGTGGCCAAGCGGCGGGGTCATCCTCCGGCAGCGGATCTTCAACGGCATCCTGGGCAACATGCGGCCCGGCCTCCCGGGCGGTGGAGCGGCGCAATTGCTGCGGCTGATGACCTCCTCTGCCACACCTCCACACTACGGCGTCGCTCTTCACTCCCAGCAGGCGGCTGACGCCACCGGACCGCAGTCCTCCACACGCTACGTAACGGAGTTGCCGGACGACTTCAACGTCGTGATCGGCTGGGAGCACTTCATGGACAACGACCATCTCGAGGCGAGCGGGCCGGTGGAGGCGATCTACCGCCGCACCGGCGAACTGCTCTACGCGGGAATGCCACTGCGAGTCGGCGACCATGCGCTGCTGCTCGAGAGCCCCCTGCCGACCGGTTTGATCGCCCGCGTCTCGGAAAAAAACGCGAGCTACAAGAGCTTTGTGGAGCGGTTCAAGGAGAATCATTACTTCCTGGAGGGAGATCGGGTGCAGTTCAGGGTGTCCCTGGCTGCCGGGCCGAAGACATCAATCCCGGAGCAGTTTGAGTGGCGGTTGCTTGATGCCTATCGGCGGCCGGTCGCCGGCGGAGAGGGCCGACAACCGCTGACCGCCGCCACCACCGATCTGGCGAACACGCTCCGTGGCATCGGCCGCGAAGTCGTCAGCGCCGAACTGCGAATCGGCGTGCTGACACCTGGCGTGTATTGGCTGGATATCGACGCAGACGGTGTCCGCCTGAAGCGGGCCTTCAGCGTCGTGCCGGCAGACCAACGCCCCGGCAACACAGCGGCCCGCGCCTCCGGCCTTCCCTGGATCGCCGGGCAGTTCTATCCGGCCATGAGCAGCGTGAAGGACGCCGGGCACTATGTCTCGGAGTCTGGCGCCCGCAGCGCGGAGTGGCAGGAAATGCTGGCCGCATACAACATGAAAATCACCGGTCGACCGCCCGACGTGACGATCCCTGATGCGCCGCTGGCGTTCTTGCCGGACAAACGGATGTGGACATCGACCGCCTTCTCCGAGCAGGCCGTTGAGGCCTTTCTGGCTTCGGCGGAATACCAACTGCGGCCAGAAGACATGCCGCTGAGTGATCCAAAGGCGACCGCAGCCGATCGGCAACAAATCATCCGTCGTTCGCACTTCAAGGAATGGATCGACCACTGGTGCCAGGTGCGCACGGCCAATGAGGCTGCGCAGCGCACGCTCTGGAACGAGCATGCAGCCGGCTCCGAATATTGCGACTACGGCCCGCCTCTGATCAACACCTTCACCTACGGCAATCTCTACGGCGGCCGCTACTACGGCTGGGATGCCCGACTGATGGCGGAGAGCCCACGGCTGATCGACGTCTTCAAGATGGAGACCTACCCACACGACTTCGGACGGCCGCCGGCGAGTTACACACCTTCTATCGCCCTCACGAAGATGGCCTTTCCGACCGCTGGGTGTGGCTGGGAAATGTATGGCGCCCAGGGCTACGTCATCGACAATCGCACGGCCGAGGGCCGCGCACCGAACGGGCTGGGCTATCCAAGCCGCTCTTTCCTGGCCCACCAGGTGGCCGAACAGACGCTGGGGCCATGGTATTTCTCAGACAACACACTCCACCCGGCTGGCCATACGCACATCGCCCCGCAGACAGGCCAATGGACCCAGGAAATGCTTCTCGGCATGATCGACGGGCTCCGCGTGGCGGCAGATGTCGAGACGCTCGTCCCGGTGAGGTCACCCGCATTCGTGAGTTCATGGGCGGCTGCCGACCAGGATCCCTCCTGGCAGAGAGGATCGGTCAACAACGCGGCGGCTGAGGCGCCGGCATACGCCTACCTGCAGTCGCGTCTGGCGGGTCTGGCCGGCGGCTTCTTCCTCGACATCTCCGACATCGACACGCTCGACCAACAACGCACCGATGTGCTCGTGTTGCCCCCGCTGCGCGGCGCCACGCAGGAGCAGATCGCGTCGATTCGCCGCCTGCACGAGAAGGGCGTGTCGTTGGTCTGCTTCGACGACGCCACGGGCCTCGAGGATCTGTTCGGGGTCCGTCGGCTCCGCGACGGCGTCCCCTTTCGCTCGGTGGAGCGGGCGGCCAAAGACACGCTGCTGACAGGCCTGGAACAGGCCGTGGTGACGGAGCGGGCCTGGCACGACGGCACCGCACGGTACGAACTGGCGGGCGCCCAGGAAGTGCTGTCGGCCGTTGACGAAAACCGCCGACGGGTGGCGCCGATGCTGACACTCAAGCGGACGGCAGCCGGTCCGGCAGCCCTGTTTTTTGCCGCGGGTGCCACCGACGTGGGACGGCGTCGCCATCAGCCCGATGACTTGAATCTCGATGGCGAGGTCATCAGCCCGTTGGTGCAGCACGCGCTGCGCCGCGGCCTGCTCGCCGTGGCCAACCCGGTCGTGAGGGTCAGCCCACCCGCCACGGTATTGGCATTCCGCAGACCCGATGACAGCCTTTCCGTTGTGGTGATGGAAAGCTCCTGGCCGTTCGGCAACGGACTGCCGCATGAAGTGGAGCTGATCCTGCGCGGGCCGGGTGCGGATAAGGCACGCCTCGAGTGCGAGCATGAGGTTCGTGAGGGGCCGCGGCGTGCCGGGGAACGCCGCGTGACCATGACACTGCATCCGGACGAGGTGGTCTGCCTGACGGTGCTCGGCATGCAAGACGGCAGTGCTCCCGATGGTCAGTAACGGAGGCCCACGCCGAGGTTCGTGAAGAAGTTGGGCGTGGTCTCGTTCAGCCCCCAGCCATACCGTAGCCCCAGTTCGAGGTCCTTCGTCACCAGCACATGGCCGCCGAAGCTCATGAACTGGGTGTTCAGTGGCTTTTCCTTGCCGGAGGAGTAGATCCCGAAATACTCCGCGTGCACGTTCCAGCGTTTACCGACGGGAATCTTCAGCACGGTCGAGGGCGCCCACTGGTTAAAGGCGTCTACCTCGACGAATCCCGTGCCATACCGCATGGCAGAGTTCCACTCCCAGCCATTGGCAAACCGCCAGCCGAACGACTCGCCGGCCACCACGGTGGACTGCGTCGTCGGTCCGTAGGTGGGGGTGTAGCCCTGCACCACCATGGCCGACTGCGGAATCCAGCCGGCCTGTTCCGAGGTCTCCACCTTTGTGCCGTAGAGCACCCGGCTCTCATACTCCGCAACGATGTCTTCACCGCCAAACTCAGCGCCCGACACCGTTCCCGGCCCGCCCGCCTCGTAATTGAAGCCCAGACGGAGTTCCACCTTGTCGCCGATGCCCCGCCGCATCAGCAACTCCGGCACACTGTGGGCCTCAGGGCCCCGCCGATTGTCGATGAAAGAATAGGAGCTTTCGAGAATCGTCCGCTGGGCACCAGCCGTGGTGGGCGCGAAGGTGAACGCATCGCGATCGGTCTCGATCTCGTCGGTCTCCCCTGACGCTGTCGCAGCCACGGTCAGGGCCACCGCCAGAGCCACGAGTAGTCCGCAGAGCCTCGAGGCTGACTGTCGAGAAGCGGAAATATCGCCTCCCTTGCCAGGCTGCACATCTTGGCCGCTCGGCGAGATCCGCATGCATGCCCCCGGCAATGTTCCTACAGTTCCGGAGAATCGGTCGCCTTGTCGACAGGGTTTGAGGCTTTGGAGCAGCCCGGGAAGACTGCCCAAAAGCACCCACACTTCCACGTGGCCCCGGCAAGTTGTGCAAAGGGGGCGATTATCACTCGATGGTGATGATTCCGGGTTCCACGATATCTGCGGATGTTTCCTCCCATGGCGGCCCGGCTGGCAGATGCCTCTGCCCTGATCTCACCGATCAACCTGACAGAACCGCGGACCTCAGGGCCCCCAAGACGGCCGACGATCGCGTTCTTCCGCGATGGGCCTCGGGACGGGTGTGGACACGGAGAAGAGCATGCAGCGTTGCGGAACGGCAGTGTTCGGTGTTCTCGCAGGCGTGATGGCGCTGGCAGCCGCAGGACTTTGCAGCGGCCAAGAGCAGGATTTCGTCGGCCGGCCGGGCACAGTCGGCAGCTTCGAGCGGTCCGACCCGGTGCTCAACGACGAGGTGCAAAACAGCATCATTCCGAGCGGACAGGACTGGTATCTGTTCGGAAAGCCGGACCGCCGCGGGGTGTATGGCTGGCTTGACGGCGGCTTCATCGGCAACTTCGCCAGCCCGGCCAGCAAGTTTAATGGTCCCTACAACGCCGTCGATCGGGCCAACGAGGCGATGATGAATCAGGCCTACCTGATCGCCGAGCAGACGCTGCCGTCGGACGGATCGGCCGGCATCGGAGCACGAGCCGACCTGCTCTACGGCGAGGATTTTCCGCTGGCAAACTCCAACGGTTGGGAAGTCACTCCGTCCGGCCAGGGCAACTGGAACAGCGGCGAATACTACGGCCTGGCAATGCCGCAGCTCTACGCCGAGGCAGGCCGCGAGGATCTGTCGGTTAAGTTTGGCCACTTCTACACGATCGTCGGCTACGAGGGCGTGCCGGCGGTGGGCAATTTCTTCTACACGAAGTCCTACAGCTATCAGTTCGCCGGACCGTTCACCCACTGGGGCGGCCTGGCCAACTGGCGGCCCACCGACAACGTCGAAGTGAACGGCGGACTGGTCAACGGCTGGAATAATCTCTCTTCGGCCTACACAAACGCCAACTTCCTCGGACGCGTCCGCATCAAGAATGACGACAACTCGCTGGCGTCGAGCTTCGCGATCGTCTCCGGAAACGAAGCCGACGATTTCTCGCCGCTCTTCCAGCCCGCCCCGGTGCTGCAGTCGGCCAATCGCACGCGGTACAGCCTGCTCTTCGAGGTTCGGCCCACGGACAACTTGGAATACGTGTTCCACCAGTGGTACGGTGCCCAGGCCCATGGACTCAACGACGGCACAACGGCCATTTGGACCGGCATCGACCAATACCTCTACTGGTCGGCGAGCAAAACCTGGAAGTGGGGCGCCCGCTTCGAATGGTTCGACGACATCGACGGCACCCGCGTGGGTCTGAACCGCCCCAGCAATCCCAACCATGTGCCGCTGCCGGGCAACTACTTCTCGCTCACGCTCGGCCCGAATTGGGTGCCGACGAACAACATCCTCGTGCGGCCGGCGTTCCGCTGGGACTTCTTCAGCGGCAGAAGCGGCGTCAATCCCTTCAACGACGGCGTGAGCACCAACCAGACAATGATCGGCTTCGACGCCATCCAGAAGTTTTAGAACACGCCACAAACGACAGGGCGGTCCCCGATCGGCATGGCACGCGGACTGGCACTCCCACCCGGAGTCCCCCGGCTTCCGCCGGGGGCTTCTATTCCAGCGATATGTTCCGTCAAACGGTCGCGCCGCCCACGAATCAAAGCCCCGGACGGAAGTCCGGGGACACCGCGCTGTTGGGCGATCTCGGATCGGCATGGCATGCGGACTGGCACTCCCACCCGGAGTCCCCCGGCTTCCGCCGGGGGCTTTTATTCCAGCGATATGTTCCGTCACACGGTCACGCCACCC
>CANFQO010000119.1 GCA_947449135.1 Planctomycetaceae bacterium
CGGCCCGCCAACCGCTGCTCTTGGGCGGGTTCATGGCACCGCCGCTGGCGCCCGGGCAGTATGTCTCGCGGGCCTATGCCGATCGGCTCGCGCGATACGATCCCGAGATCAGCGCCGACGACTTTTTCGACAAGCCACCCGAGAAACAGTTTCGCGGCGACCAGCTCGCCCAGTGGCACAGGCAACTGGGGAAGTTCTTCGAGATCGGCACGCTCTACACGGTGCTGGCCGGCATGCTCAACCTGCTTGTGATCTACGACGCCTGGGCAGGACCGCTCGGCCCCTCCGAGGAGGAGAGGAAGCGACGTGCCGCAGAGGTCGCCGTTTCTCCCACGGCATCCAAGGATCATGCGCCCTGATGCGGATTCATGACACGCCATCCCCGACTCACGTGAATACACCCAGACTTTTTACATCGCACACCTGACACATCTTCCCCGGCAGACACGCCGCACATTCTCGCACGAAAGACACGCTCGCATGGTCGCGACTACGACACTGACCCTCACGACAGTCATGGCGATTTCACCGTGGCTCTTCGAGTCGCCGCTCTTGGGCTCGCTCGCTGGCAGGGTGCCGGGGATTTTCTTCGGGCTGCCGCTGGTCGCGCTGGCCAGCCTGATCTTCGCGGCCACGCATCACGAGGATCCGGCAGCGATCCGTCTGGCCACCGTGCACTGGACGGTATGGCTGGGCGGCATGCTCGGCATGGTGTTGGCGGTGGTGCTGCTGTTCGGCTGGCTGCAGTAGCCCGCGACTTGGGATGCCGACCCGGTGTCCCCCGGCTCCCGCCGGGGGCTTTTATTCATCTGGCAGGCTACCACCAGCGGTTACGTCACCCGCAAAAAAAGCCCGGAGCGGAAGCGATGGGACACCGGGTGCACGCCGAGAGCCCGCGACCAATACTTGAAGACCCCTCCGCAACGGAGCCGAGTTATCCCTGCGCGGCCAGGCGGCGGAGTTGGCCGCAGGCGGCGTCGATTCGGGCCCCCTTGCGACGGCGGACCTGCACATTGACTCCCGCCATGCGGAGCACGTCGAGGAAGCGTTCCTGCGAGCCCTGCGTCGGCTCCCGCCATGGCAGACCGGCGACGGCGTTGTACGGGATCACGTTGACGAGCGCCGCCCGCCGCCCGAGTAGGCGGACCAGCCGCTTGGCGTCCTCGGGCGAGTCGTTCACGCTGCCCAAGAGCACGTATTCAAACGTCAGCCGGCGTCCCGACGCTTCCCAGTAGCGGTCGGCGGCCGCCATCACATCGGCCAGACCGATCGACTTATTCACTGGCACGAGCTTTGTCCGTAGCCCATCCTCGGCGGCATGCAGCGACACCGCCAGATGGTAGCCGGGGTTTTCATCGGTCAAGCGGTCGATGGCCTTGGGCAGACCCACCGTCGAAATGGTGATCCGGCGCTGCGAGATGCCGAAGCCCTCGGGATCCTGGGCGATGGCCAGAGCTGGCAGGAGCCGGTCGAGATTCGCCAGCGGCTCCCCCATGCCCATCACCACGATATGACTGAGCCGTTCGTCGGCGGGCAGAAGCAATTGAAGCCGCAGCAGCTGTTCTAGGATCTCGCCGGTGGTGAGGTTGCGGATCACGCCGTCGAGGCCGCTGGCACAGAACACACAGCCCATCGCGCAGCCCACCTGCGAGCTGATGCAGACAGTGCGGCGGTCGCCATCCCGGAGAAGCACGCACTCGATCCGCTGCCCGTCATGGAGCTCCAAGAGGAGCTTCTCGGTGCCGTCGTCTGCCTGGGAGTGTTTTGCGATCGATGTCGTCCAGATCCGAAAATCTCCCTCCAGTTGCGTCCGCAGCTCCTTCGAGAGGTCGGTCATGTCGGCAAACGAGGCAGCCCGCCGGCCAAACAGCCAGCGGCGGATTGCCTTGGCCCGCCACGCCGGCTGCTGCCGCTGCTGGAGCCAGTCTGTGAGCGTGCCGTCGGCCTCCAGAATGTGCGGCAGGCCTGGAATGGGGGCTGGCGCAGGGTTTTCTAGACGGCTGGCGTCGCCGGAATCGGCGGGGTAGATTTCTGAGGTCATTCGGACCATCATACGCAGACTTTGCCGGCCGACGCAGGAATACCCGCAGCACCTATGAGCGAAAAAACCTTTGAAGAGCGGACGCGATGGGTCTACGACGAACGGGCTTTTCCGGTCTGGAACGCCTCATTCGATAAGACCGACCGCACCGACATGATCCGAGAAGATCTCTGGGCGGGCCGCAGCATCGCGATCCTCCTGGCCGTCTTGGTCGCCACGGGCCTGATTCTGTCGCTCGCGACCGTCGCCTTCGTCGCCAACTGGCGCTGACCGCCGGATTTCGGCGTGCCGCATGCCGTCAGGCACCGCCCGTGGTGGCAGGATCGACGGCTGTCCGCCAGCGTTGACCCCTCCCCTATGAGGGCGTTACGATCACCGCTGAAAGTTCTGTGGGGATGGGTTTACCAGTGGGCCGGACAGTGCGGCCACCAAGCCAGCGGCTTTTTGCATGTCGATGCGATCACGGCTCACGACTGCGGCAGGAAGGGATGGGGCGCCTGTTTCCGTGCATGCCCCCGCCAAGCTGAACCTCTCGCTGGCCGTGCTGGCCAGGCGTGCCGACGGCTTCCACGAGATCGAATCGCTGATGGTGCCCGTCACGCTCCATGACACGCTGCGGGTGCAGGTGTCGGAGGTGCCCGGCATCAGGCTCCGCGTGCGGTTCGGCGGCAGGTTGGCTACAGCGGCCGGTTCCCCCTTGGCACATGACGTGCCGAGCGATGCCACCAATCTCGTTGTCCGGGCCGCGCAGTTGCTGGCCGTCGAGGCTGGGCTCGCTGATTCGTCCGCGGCGCTCGCTATTCCTGGGCTCGATATCGATCTGGTCAAACGCATTCCTTCCGGCTCGGGTCTGGGGGGAGGATCGAGCGATGCGGCGGCGGTCCTCGTGGCGGCTGCAGAGGCCTGGGGGCTTGATGTCCCGCTCGATCAACTGGCTGCGATCGGTGCCAAGATTGGCAGCGATGTGCCCGTGTTCTTTGCCGGCGGCGCTGCGATTGCTGGCGGTCGCGGCGAGCGGATCGAGTCGGTGGCGGGTATTCCTCCGCTCCATGCCGTGATCGCACGACCGACGACCGGGCTGTCGACTGCGGCGGTCTACGCGCAGTGCACGCCGGATGACACCTGCCGTGGCATGGCGCGGCGGTTGGCCATCGCTCTGGCAGCGGGGAAATTTCGTGGCGCGCAGCCTCTCATGCACAACAGCCTGGAAACACCAGCACGCAGCTTGTGCCCCGAGGTGGATCGGCTCCTTGAGGAGTTCGCCCGCGCGGGCGCGGCGCACCCGATGCTCACGGGCAGCGGCAGCGCCTGCTTTGCCCTGATGCGTTCGAGCATGGAGGCTCGGCGGGTGGCGGCGCGGCTGGAAATGGCGGGCTGGCCGGGGGTCTTTACCGTACGGCTGGTGCCCGGAGTCTGTGAGCCCAGGCGACTTGTGGCCAGCGGCTGAGATGTGGGTGGTTGATGTGGGTGGCCACCGTCGGTGGCGAGGGGGAGACGCGGTTTGCGGGAGTCAGGGGGGCAGACAGCCATGGATATCACAGAGGTTCGCATCAAGCTCGTCGAGAACGCTGCGGAGCGGCTGCTCGCCTTCTGCGCCATCACGATCAATGCCGCTTTCGTGGTCCGCGATCTGAAGATCATCGGCGGACCCAGCGGGCCGTTCGTGGCGATGCCCAGTCGGAAACTGTGTGCGCATTGCCACGCTTGTGGATACAAAAACCCCTTCAAAGCCAGTTATTGCAACCAATGCGGCACGAAACTGGTGGAGGGACAGCCGCCGCGGGATGGCGAGGGTCGGATCAGGCTCTACGCCGACATCGCCCACCCGATCAACGCAGCCTGTCGGGAATTGATTCAGAAACACGTGGTGCGGGAATACGAGGCGGAACTCGTCCGCGCTCGGGAGCCCGGATATATCTCGCGCTACGAGGCGATTGGCGACGAGGACCATCGGCCGCCACGTCGGTAGTGCTGCGGGCCGGCTACTGTCGGACGAGCCTGTGGAAATCGGCCGTCAGTCGGGACGTGATCGGGCCGGGCGTGCCGGAGCCGACCTTGCGGCCGTCGATCTCGACGACCGGGATCACTTCCGCCGCCGTGCCCGTCAGGAAGCACTCGTCTGATGTATAGAGGTCGTAGCGGGTGAGCGTCGCCTCGTGACAGTCGATCCCGGCCGCGTGCGCCAGTTCCATCACTGCGCCGCGGGTGATGCCCTCGAGGATCCCGGCATCAGGGGGCGGCGTGAGCAGCCGGCCCGACCGCACGACGAAGACGTTGTCTCCCGTGCACTCCGCCACCTCGCCTTTATGGTTGAGCATCAGGGCCTCGACGCAGCCGGCCTGCAGGCCCTCGAGCTTGGCCATGATGTTGTTGAGATAGTTCAGCGACTTGATTCGCGGGGAGAGCGCGGCCGAATGGACCCGCTGCGTGGCCGCCGTGACGATCCGCAGTCCCTTGTCGTAGAACTCCTGCGGGTAGAGGCTGATCGTATCGGCGATCACGATCACCTGCGGGTTCTTCGTCCGGTTGGGGTCGAGGCCGAGGCTGCCGGCGCCGCGGGTGACGAGGAGCCGGACGTAGCCGTCGACCAGCTTGTTGGCGGCGAGCGTCTCGTTGACAGCCTTGGCGACGACGTCCTTCGCCAGCGGGATCTCCAGGCTGATTGCGCGGGCGCTGTCCCAGAGCCGGTCGAGATGGGCGTCGAGCCGGAAGACCCGGCCGGAGTAGCTCCGCAATCCCTCAAACACGCCGTCGCCGTAGAGCAGCCCGTGGTCGAACACGCTGACGCGGGCCTCTTCCTCCGGCACGAGGCGATCGTTCATGAAGATGATCCGCGGCATGGTCGATCCCGTGGGCTGCAAGAAGCGGGTGCTATCAGAGATGTCGAAAGTCGCTCAGTGTCGAAACATGATCGGCCGGCGGAAGCGTTTTACGCATCAGCGACGCGGCCGGCCGCCAGCCGCACGATCCTGGCCGCGCGGCGGGCGATCGCCGCGTCGTGCGTGACGAGCACTATAGAAAGGCCATCCCGGCGGTTCAACTCGCAGAGGGCGTCGAGGATGCCGGCACCGCTGGCCTCGTCAAGATTCCCGGTCGGCTCGTCGGCCAGAAGCACGCTGGGCTGCGTCACCAGAGCCCGTGCGATCGCCACCCGCTGCATTTCCCCACCCGACAGTTGGCGGGGCTTGTGGTGCAGGCGGCCACCCAGTCCAAAGCGGTCGAGCAGCCCCCGGGCCCGCTCTCGGGCGGAGGCCCGAACCCGCATCCATTCCAGGACGCCGTGCCGCACCATGAGCGGGGCGAGCACATTTTCCAAGGCATTGAGTTCGGGAAGCAGATGATACGACTGGAACACCATCCCGATGGCCGTGTTCCGCAGCCGGTCGCGGCGGGTGGCAGACAGGTTGTCGATCCGCGTACCGTCGAGACGCACCTCGCCGGAATCAGGGGCGTCGAGCAGCCCCATCAGGTGGAGCAGCGTGCTCTTGCCAGAACCGCTCTGTCCGATGACCGCCGCGAACCCGCCCGGTTCAAGAGCGAAGTCAACGCCGCGGAGCACCTCCAGCATGCCGCTCCCCGAACGGTAGCTCTTTCGTACATCGCAGACCCGCAGCATCGCGTCATCAGTCATGGCGAAGCGCCTCCACGGGGCGGAGGCGTGCCGCCCGCAGGGCTGGCAGCACGCTGGCCGCCACGGCGATCCCCACGGCGCCGGCGATGATCCAGGCCACCGTGAAGGGATTCACGATCGTGGGGATCTTGAAGAAATAGTAGATCGAGGGATCGAACACCCGCTGCCCGGTGCACCATTCCACTCCAGCGCGGATCGCGTTGATGTTCCAGGTGATCGCCAGCCCCAACGCCAGCCCGACTCCCGCTCCGACGAGCCCGAGGAACAGCCCGTAGCCCAGGAAGATGCCGGCGATGCCGGTGGAGCCTGCTCCGAGCGACTTGAGAATGCCGATGTCGCGGGTCTTCTCCACCACGATCATGAAGAAGATGGCAAGGATGCCGAAGCCGGCGACGGCGATGATCAGAAACAAGAGGATGTTGAGCACGGCCATCTCCATGTCGACGGCGGAGAGGAGCGGCCCCTGTTTGTCACGCCAGGTGGAGACCGCATACATCTCGGCCGGGAAGGCCTTCCGCAGCCGGTCGCGGACCACGTTCAGGTCGGCGCCGGGCTTGAGCCGGATCTGGATTGAATTCACGCTCGGGATGCCCGTCTGTGGATCGAACATGCCTCGCATCCGTTGCAGGGCGGCGATCGGCACGAAGACGAAGTTCGAGTCGTATTCGCTCATCTTGCTCTCGTAGAAGTCGACGATCGTGAAGGTGTCGCTGACCGCCTTGGGCGGCGTGCCGGCGGTGGGGAAGGTGATCTTCACGTCGTCGCCGGGCAGCACGAGAAACCGGTCGACGCCGTCGGAATCGCGGAAGCTCGCCAGACCGATGCCGGGCACGATACCGGTGAACTGTTCCTTCGCCGGGTCCATCGTGTCGCCCTCCTCCGGCCGGACGGCGCGGAAGGGATCGCGACGGGCGGCGTCCGCTGCCTGAGGGCTGTCCGACGCGCTGTCGGACGGCGGCGCGGCCGGATCGCCCGCGGCCGCCGGCTGTTCGCCATTGGCACCGGTGGCGGCCAAGACGGCATCGACCTGCTGGTCGATGGGCCGGGCAGGCTCGGCAGCCCCGTCGCCGCGGGCGCCCATCTTCTCACGCCAGAGTTTTTCACGGGCCACCCGCATCCGCCGGTGCGGCCAGCCGGCTCCTGCCATGGCGGGGCGGGTCGGCCCGTTCTCGCCGGCCTGCCCCTCGGCCTGGCTGTCGAAGGTGTCATAGCCGCCGTCGCGGAGCGTGAAGGAAAGCTGACGGCGGTTCTCAGGATGCTGCAGGTAGCTGCCAAAGTCGCTCACCAGGCTGTGCGTGGATTCGTCGATGCCGATGAACATCACCTGGCGGGTGAGCCACTGGCCGCGGACCTGAAAGCTGAGCATGGCGGGCACGGCGACGGTCGGTGTCATGCCCTCGATGTCGCCGCCGGCGGCACGGGCGATCTCCTCCATGTGCCACTTCGGATCCTGGAAGCCCGAGAGTGAATGGCTCTCGAACACGAGATCGGAGAGGATGCCGTGGATCCGCGACTGCATCTCGTGCGCGAAGCCCGCCATCACCGCATTGACGACGATCATCGTCGCCACGCCGAGCATCACGCTGGCGACACA
>CANFQO010000120.1 GCA_947449135.1 Planctomycetaceae bacterium
GAGTGGGTGAGCTTTCACTTCGGCTGGAACATCGACAATCTGTTCTTTGCCGACCGCCGCGTGCGTCGTGCCATGAGCTATGCCTTTGACCACGACGGCATGCTCGAACGGCTCTGCTACGGACTCTACAAACCGGCCGCGGGCAATTTTCCGGACGACTCCTGGATGGCACCCAAGAAGAAGCCACAGCCCTACAAGCAGGACCTCGACAAGGCCGAGGCGCTGCTCGATGAGGCCGGCTGGATCGACCACGACAACGACGGCATTCGCGACAAGGAGATCGACGGCCGGCTCGTGCCCTTCGAGTTCTCGATACTCGTCAACCAGCAGCCGCTACGAATCGCGATCTGCACGCTGCTCAAGGAGAGCCTCGAGCAGGTTGGCGTGCGGATGAACGTGCGGCCGACCGAGGCCACGGTGATTCAGGATCTCACGCAAAAGAAGAAGTTTCAGGCCTATTTCGGCGGCTGGGGCGCTGGCACCGATCCCGACTCCTCGGAGAACATCTGGGCCACCGGCGCCGGACGCAACTTCGTCAGCTACTCCAATCCGGAAGTCGACCGGCTCTTCGCCGAAGGGCGTCGCGAGCTCGACCGTGGCAAGCGTGCCGAGAAGTATGGCCGCATCCAGGAAATCCTCTACGACGACCAGCCCTACACCTGGCTCTTCTGGCGAAACAGTTTCTATGGGTTTTCGAAAGACCTGCGGGGCTACGTGTTCAGTCCCCGTGGCCCCTACAACTATTCGCCCGGCTTCGGCAGCCTGTGGATGCCCCGGCAGGAGTGAGCCATGGCCACCTACCTGCTGCGCCGGCTCCTGCTCGGCCTCCTGACGCTCGTGGCGATCACGTTCATCGTGTACGGACTCGCGCGGAACATGCCGGGCACGCCGCTGACGGTGCAGATGGGCGAGAGCGATCCCAGTCGCAAGCTCAATCCAGAGGATCAAGAGCGGATGAAGCGGATCTACGGCCTCGATCGGCCGTGGCATGAGGGCTATCTCCGCTGGCTCGGGAACGTGGTTCGCGGCGATCTGGGCCGCTCGTTCTCGCGAAAGCAGCCAGTAACGACGCTCATTGGCGAGCGGATCGGGCCGACGTTTCTGCTTTCCGGTACGGCGCTCTTGCTCACGTGGCTCCTGGGGGTACCACTGGGGCTGTATGCCTCTGCCCGCAGCGGCCTGGCCGACGAACGGGCGACGAGCCTGCTGCTCTACATCCTCTATTCATTCCCCACGTTCGTGGCAGCCCTCTTCCTGCAGATCATCTTTGCCGTCTGGCTGCGGGGAACCAGTTGGGAACTGCCGCTGTTTGGCATGAGCGACCTGCCGGCCGATGCAGGCTGGGCCGCGCGGTCCGTCGACATCGCCCGGCATGCCATCCTGCCGGTCACCTGCCAGACCTACGTGAGCCTCGCCTACGACAGCCGCTTCATCAAGGCAAACATGGAAGAGGCGGTTCGACAGGACTACATCCGCACGGCGCGGGCCAAGGGGGCGGGGCCTGGCCGCGTGCTCTTCCACCACGCCTTTCGCAACACGCTCATTCCTCTGGTCACGCTGCTGGGCCTCTCGCTGCCGGGGCTGATCGGAGGCTCGGTGATCATCGAGCAGATCTTCACCTGGCCCGGCATGGGGCGGCTGTTCTTCGAAAGCATCCGGGAACGCGACTATCCGACGATCATGGGGCTGACGCTGATGTTCAGCGTGCTCACGTTGATCGGCCAGCTGCTTGCCGACCTGCTCTACTGCCTTGTCGATCCGCGGGTGAGCGTGGAATGAGGACGCTGCCATGAATGAGATCCAGTCACGCGGGCGCCAGTCACACGGATTTTGGGCCGAGGCCTGGGCGCGGTTTCGCCGCAAGCCACTGGCCATGGCGGCGCTGGTGTTTGTTGCGATGCTAGCGGCCGTGGCCGTGCTGGCGCCCGCCATCGCAGGCACGAAGCCGGTGCTCTGTCGTTACAAGGGCCGCCTCTACGCCCCCTGCCTGGGCTACTTCGACCGGCGGCTCGAGCCTACGGTCTTCGCGAAGGACCGCTTCCGGGGCACCTATCCGAAAAACCTCGCGGAGAAGGACCCTGACAGCTGGGCCATCTGGCCGCTGGTCTTCCAGGATCCCTATCGCGCGGTCCGCGAGAACGAGTGGCCAGGCCGGCCGGCCAATCCGGCGAAGGACGAGGGCCGCCCGAGCCGCATCAACCTCTTTGGCACCGACCAATATGGCGTCGATGTATTTGCGAAGATGGTGCATGGCACGACGATCGCGCTGTTGGTCGGCGTCGTGTCGATGGGGCTCGCCGGCACCATCGGGATCATCGTGGGGGCGCTGGGCGGCTACTTCGGCGGCTGGGTGGACATGCTCACCAGTCGCATCACCGAGATCGTGATGTGCGTGCCGACGCTGGTATTGATCCTGGCGGTGATCGCGATCGTGGAGAAGCCGACGATCTGGAAGACGATGGCCATCATCGGGGCGACCGGCTGGACCGGCATCGCCCGCCTCACCCGCGGCGAGTTTCTCAGGCTGCGACAGAGCGAATTCGTGACCGCCGCTAGGGCTGCCGGTGCCGGACCGGTGCGGATCATGCTGCGACACATCCTTCCCAACGCCCTGGCGCCGGTGCTGGTGCCGATCACATTCGGCATCGCCTCGGCGATCCTCACGGAGAGCGCGCTGTCATTTCTTGGCTTCGGCCCGCCCCCTCCCGCCGCGAGCTGGGGTTCGCTCTTGAACGATGCCCGCAGCAACCTCTCGATGTGGTGGCTGGTGGTGTTTCCCGGTGTGGCGATCTTTCTCACCGTCCTGGCCTACAACCTGATCGGCGAGGGCCTGCAGGAAGTGACTGATCCCAGGCTGCGCGAGGCACGGAAATGAAAACTCCGCCACGGCTCGGGGCTGCCCACGCCCCTTCGCCGGACGTTCGCTACGGTTCGGGGCTGCCCATGCCCCGTCGCCGGACGTTCGCTACGGCATCCTGCCTCCGCTCACTCGATGCTGACTACGCTCCGGCATCCTGCCTACGCTTGTCAGCAACGCCGGCTCTCGGGACATGGGCAGCCCCTCACGGATACGTCGTACCCAACAGCGCTAGGCCCGGAGGGCCGGGTCAGCACCAGCCGACGGCGGTCGGCCAAGAAAAAATCGCAGGAGGCGATGTTTTTCGTGAACACAGCACATGGGCAGCCCCTCACTGGAAAAACCGTCAAGCGTTACTTGTCTTCAGAACCACTCCCTGAGCATTCATGCCGCTGCTTGAGATCAACAACCTGGTGACTGCCTTTCACACCCCTGCTGGCCGCGTGCCGGCGGTGGACGGTGTGTCTCTGTCGATTGAGCGAGGCAAGACGCTCGGTCTTGTCGGCGAGAGCGGCTGCGGGAAGAGCGTCACGGCGATGTCGATGCTCCGGCTCGTGGCCGCACCCGGAGTGATCGAGGCGGGTGAGATCCTCCTCCGCGACGCCACCGGCGGCGTTCTCGATCTGGTGACGCTGCCCGAGCCGCAGCTGCGTGAGGTTCGCGGTGGCCGGATTGGCATGATCTTCCAGGAGCCGATGACCAGCCTGAACCCCGTCTTCACGATCGGCGACCAGATTGCCGAGGCGGTGCTCTTGCATCGCAATGTGTCGCGGGCCGAGGCAAGGGGCCGGGCGCTCGAGATGCTGGAACTTGTCCGAATGGCCGATCCCAAGCGGCGGCTCGACGAGTATCCGCACCAACTCTCCGGCGGCATGCGGCAGCGGGTGGTGATCGCCATGGCGTTGGCCTGCGAGCCCGACCTGATCATCGCCGACGAGCCGACCACCGCGCTCGATGTCACCATCCAGGCACAGATTCTCGACCTGCTCGCCGATCTCCGGCAGCGGCTCGGTACGGCGATTCTTCTAATCACGCACGACCTTGGCGTGGTGGCGGAAACCTGTGACGACGTCGCTGTCATGTATGCCGGCCGGATCGTCGAGCAGGCGCCGGCACATGAGCTCTTTGGAAATCCGCGGCATCCCTACACGATCGGCCTCTTGGCCGCGCGGCCCGAACGCCGTGGGCCAGATGCACACGGCGCGGGCTCGGGCTTCCGCAGGGCTGGACCGTTGCGGACGATTCCCGGCATGGTTCCCGCGCCGCAGCATTTTCCGACCGGTTGTCGATTTCATCCGCGGTGTGCGTTCGCGCGGATGCCCGAGTGCAGCGGAGTGATGCCGGCACTGAATGAGTTGAAGCCTGATCACTTCGTTCGCTGTTCCTACGCCGATGCGCTCGGGCCCCCGCGGCGGATGGATGGAACTGCAGAGGAGCTCGCATGACGCAGCCGCTCGTCGATGTCGTCGGGCTCGAGACCCACTTTCCCGTGCGGAAGGGGCTGCTGCGCCGCGAGGTGGGGGCCGTCCGCGCTGTCGACGGCGTGAGTTTCTCGGTCGAGCGAGGCCGCACGCTGGGGCTCGTCGGCGAGAGCGGCTGTGGCAAGACGACGGTCGGCCGCAGCATCCTGCGGCTCGTGGAGCCCACAGGGGGAAGCGTGCGGTTCGATGGCCGGGATGTGTTGGCGACCGGTGGCGCCGATCTGCGTGGGCTACGGCGGCGGATGCAGATCGTGTTCCAGGATCCGTACGGGTCGCTCAACCCGCGGATGAAGGTTCGCTCGATTCTGGAGGAGGGCCTCATCATCCATCGGCTCGGCGGGGCGGACGATCGTCTGGAGCGAATGACACGTGCGCTCGCCCGCACAGGGCTCACCGCGGCGGCGCTCGACCGTTATCCGCACGAGTTTTCCGGCGGCCAGAGGCAGCGGATCGCCATCGCCCGCGCGATTGTGATCGAGCCCGACTTCCTCGTGCTCGACGAGCCGATCTCGGCGCTCGATGTCTCGATCCAGGCACAGGTGGTCAACCTCCTCGTGGAGCTCCGCGAGCAGCTGGGCCTCACCTACCTCTTCATTTCGCACGATCTGTCGGTCGTGGAATATGTGTCCGACGACGTGGCCGTGATGTACCTCGGACGGATCGTCGAGCGGGCTCCCGCCGCGCGGCTCTACGCCGAGCCGCTGCATCCCTATACGCTCGCGCTCTTTTCGGCCGTGCCCAGCGTCGAGCCGGGCCGGCGGCGGCGGCGGATCGTGCTCACCGGTGACGTGCCCAGTCCGGCCCGGCCACCGTCCGGCTGTCGGTTCCATCCTCGCTGTCCTCTGGCGGAGCAGGTCTGCCGGCAGGTGGAGCCGCCTGCAACCGTCATCGATGGCCATGCCGTGCACTGCCATGTGGCCGCCCGCGAGCTCCAACAGGCCGGGGGTGATGCTGCGGTTGCCGCGGCGAGGATGGCGGCCTTGATGGCACCAACCGCAGCGTCGGCCTCACCGGCGGCCGTGTGAGTTCACGCGGCCGTGGGCGTTTTCTGCGGCAGTGTCGTAGAATCCCTTGATCGCAGGAGGCGGTGTGAGTTCTCGACGGAGATTCTTTCCATGATGCCGAGCCTTCAGTCCGGATCGGTGCCGAGTTCCAGGCTGGGATGCCGGGTACGCGGGTTGCTGCTTGCCTGGTGCGGTGTGATCACGCTGCTGTCGACGCCAGTGGTGGCTCAGTCACCGCCGACCGCGCGGGAAGAATTGATGCGGAAGTGGGATGTCGACCACGACGGCAAGGTCGACGCCAGCGAGGCGGAGGCTGCCCGCAGCCGCATGCGGCGGACCCGTAACGAGTCGTTGATGCAGTCAGGGATCGATCCTGTGACGGGACGGCCACGTGTGCACAGCGATCCGGTGACCGGGCGGCCGAGAGCGACCGGTGCGGATGCCGCCGAACGGGGTGGGCTCGCTTCCCCCGACGACGATGGCGGGCTGATTCTGGTGCCCGGGAACGGCGAGCAGCCGGGTGGAGCGGGAGTCGCTGATACGGCCCAGGAGCGGTCGCCGCGTCCAGCACAGTCGCAACGCCCCGCCCTCCCCGGGACTCGCGTTCCCACAACATCGTCCACGATTCCATCCGTCGCACCAAACCGGCCGAACGGTGCGGCATCACCAGGCTCCAGACCAACGTCGTTGGGACCTGGATCGCGGTCGTCGGCATCACCAGCGGGGACTGGTCTCCAGGGTCCACCGGGTAGAAGTGATGCGGGCAGACGTGATGCGGGCAGCGGAGAACTCAGCAGCCGTGCCCGGATGCTGCCGGGCAGTCCACAGTCGCAAAATCCCGGAAGGAATCCCGGACAGAATCCTGAAATGGGTGATGCACAGGCCTTGGGTTCTGGGCGAGACCGCCGACCGCCAGGGGAACGCCCCGGGATCATCTCGGGTGGGGTGCGTGCTGGCGGGCCGGCAGGCCGGTCGGGCTATGGCAGTGGCGGGCCGCCCGCCGACCTCAATGCCGGACGCCTCCCAGGCGGGCTGCCACAGACGCGGGGCACTGCGGCAGGGGCCCGCGGTGGTGCTCGTGGCGTTCCTGCGTCGCAGCAGCCGGGAACGGGTCGGCCCGCGCTCCCTCCCACGCCGTCGTCAGGAATGCCAGCAGCCGCGCGTCCCGGAATCCAGCAGCCCGGAACCCAGCCGCCCGATGGCGGCCGTCGCCAACTCCAGCCGCAGTCCCAATCCCGTTCTCCAGGCACCGTGCCCCGCGTGCCGCGGATGAGCACCGACGATTTCTACGGTCGCTGATTCCACGGCGGCTTGTTCCATCAACGCCGGCTGATTGAGACGGGTCGACCGGGGCCGTAGAATCCGTCGTTTGGCGGAGACGCCATGCCACGCCGTGGTGCCACGGTGTGGTGCCTTGCCCTGTTCTGGAGCCATCATGCAGATTGTTGCCCGCCGCTCGTGTATCCGCAGTGTAGGTCTCCTGTGTGCGACGCTTTTCCTGTCGTCGACCGCGCCGTTCGCCAGCGCGGAGATCGCTCCGTCTGAGGCCTCGCCTGACGCGGCCGAGCGGGTGTTTGTTTCGGGGGTGCATGATTCGTTCGAGCAAGTACGGGCGGCAATCGAGAAGGCGAAACAGGAGAGCGGCCGCGACTATCGCGTGATTGTGGTGGGTGATGCCGGCGGCGAGCCGGATGCATCGTCCCGGCTTCTCGACAGCCTGATCGAGCGGTGGCAGCAGGAGTCGGCGGCAGGCCGTGATCGCAGTGGCCGCCCGGCCGCGTTCGATCCTTCCAACGACGTGACGATCGTGCTCGACATCAA
>CANFQO010000121.1 GCA_947449135.1 Planctomycetaceae bacterium
CCGCGCGGCCCGATCGGTTGGGCCTCTTCGTGCGGACGCGTCACCTCGCGAACCGAGCCAAATCGCGGCGCATAGACGCAGGCGCAGTTTGAGGCGGTGACATGAACATCGCACGCATCGGGGCCATCGTCATCCGCGCGGTAGCGGGCTACCGTGTCGCCGGAGGTGAGATTCTTGAGACCGAAGCGGGCCACGGGCATGGCTGGCGCGCGGGCGTCGCCGCCGTCGCAGACCAGGCATGGGCCGACCATCGGCACCGGCGCGGCCATCGGCATGCAGACGGTCTGTGGGCAGGCAGAGGTGCCACACGTGCTGCAACCGGGCGTGCCGCCGGCGGCGAGACGCGGCAGGTGGCGGGGCAGGGGACCACACGACTGTTCGCAGCCGGTCTGCACGACCGCACCAGACGTCTCGCGGACCGACGGCCTGCTGGTGCGGGCGGGCTCGATCGCGCGGGGCAGTTCGGGAGCGGACTCGGCAGACTCCACTGGAGCAACGGTGACGGCTGCCAGCGGCAGGATGAGAGGCTGTGTGATCGATCGGCATGAGGCCAGGATCACTGCGGCCGTGGCGATCACGAGCAGTCGCGGCCAACGCCATGGGCGGCGGTCGACGGCCAGATGATCAGGGGTCACGTCGTGGCCGTTCATGGCGTGGCCCCCGGCCAGTCCATGCCAGCAAACTCCACCGGCACCGGGAGCCGGTTCCCGAGGATCACCTCCGCCACAGGGTCGCCGAGCGTGCTGGCCACGTCCAGGCAATCATCCCCTGGACGCACATCGAACCAGCCCTCGGGCACCACATCGGGGAGATCGGGGTCGCAGGCAGAGTAGACGACGCGGCGCACGTGCGAGCCGGCCAAGGCGAGGGCGAGGTCATCCTCATCGATGACGATCTCCACAGGAAACCTCCAGGCCATGCCCGGAGGCGTGGCGAGTTTTGCAAGCACCCGCACCGACGGGAAGAGTTCCCGTCCCTCGTGCTGCGGAATACCCGTGATTCTCAGCCGATAGGGGCGGCCCACGACCAGCCCCATACGCAGCGGAGCGGCCTGAGTCGGAGACCAGCCCTCCGCTGTCTCGATCGAGATCTGCATCCCCTGCGGGCCGCGGATCTCGATCGGTTGCACTGCATGAGGCAGCAAGGATTCCGGACGGGGGCCGGGCTGCGGCCGCCGCGAGACGCCAATCGCTCCCGGTGCTGACATGGCAGCGGAATCGTCCCTCGGTCCGGCGACTTCACGGGTGTGACCCGTGCCAGTCGCCAGAACGAGGAACGCCGCCACCATGAGCCCGCGGTCAACCGTCAGCGCGGCCCCCGTTCGGATGATCCTGGCGAAATACCTCATGAGAAGTGATGCGTGGTGTGAGCGAAGGTCAGTGATCGGTCAGATGCTTGGATCGGAGCAGACGCGTCGGATGTCGAACGGCACCGTCGGGAATCAGAAGCTTTGGAGCAGGGGCAGCGACACCGGCGAGATGGAAGGAGCCACGGCGGTGATCATTCACCTGGAGGACACGGAGCCCCCGGCGGGCAGGCCACGCCGGCGTTGAGGGCATCGGGATCAGGCCCGCCGTTGTCGACCCACCGCTTGCGGTCTTCCTTCGGCTGCTTGAGCATGATGTTCGGCACAGTGTGGTTCTCGGCGATGTAGGCCCGGTGGGCCGGCTTCGGATAGCTGAGCCCGGGGTTCTGCTGGACATGCAGCTTGAGTTCGCGGGTCGGCGGCGGGATGTGCATCTTCGTATGGTTCGTGATCGTGTGCTTCTGCAGGCCGGCCGGAATACCGAGCGGGATGTGGGCCGGACCGGGGAGCCCGATCGGCGTGCCCGTGATCGGCATGCCATACTGCGGAGCGTTCATGCCGGTGATGAAGGCTGGGGGAAGCTGGGACGGATTTCCACCGCAGGGCATCCCCAGTGGCGCGGCCATGCCCACAGGAGTGCCGCCACCCCCGGTCGAGGCGATGCCACCATTGGCCCCGGCGACACCGCCAGCGCCACCGGGCGACTCGAGATCCTTGTTGCCGATGCGGATGATGGCGAGGATGGAGCCGCGACGGTCCGCCTCCACGACCGGGTCGATGCCCGGATCGAGCCGTGTGCTCACGAGCGTTTCCACGCCGGCGACGGCCAGCTCCTGGTAGCAGGGGTCTGGCAGGTAGACGACCTTGGTGACGAAGTTGCCTGTCGTCACCTGGTCGAGATCTTCCTCGGTGAGTTGGAAGGGAACGGCATTGTGTGCAAGGAAGGCTGCCGTCCGCGGTGAGACAGGAGCCACTTCCAGCGTCGGGTAGAGTTCCAGCCCCTCTCGACCAGGAATGTCGGTAATTTTGAGCCGGTAGATGGCTCCCTGCGGGAAGTCATAACGGCCTGGGGTCACGAGCGGGGTGGAATCAAATCCTCCTGCCATCGAGACGTCCCAGCGCACCTGCATGCCGTCAGGGCCGATGAAGCCGACCTGCGACGTGGGGGCCAGCATGCCGCCCATGCCACCTGCGCCGCCCATGCCACCCATGCCGCCAGCACCACCGCCGACGGCGCACGCACCGCCCATGCCGCTCGCTGCCGCGCCAGCTCCATCGGCACCACTGCCATCGGGGCCACCGCCGCCAAACCCTTCCCCGCTGGCATAGGAAGCCGCCAGTGCGGCCTCGTAGGAGGTGGCGGCGATCACGCCGGGGCCGGGGCCGTCGACGCCGGGGCCAGGATGTTGGAGCATCGCGGCTGGCGGCAGCACGTTGGTGTGTTGTGGGGCAACAGGCCGGATCTGGGCCAGACCCGTCAGCGGCGAATTCGCAGGGATGTGGCACCCCGTGAGCGTGGCCGCCAAAGAGAATCCGACAAAACCTTGCAGGCGTCGGTTGAGCATCGAATCACCTCCGGACCGGGATCGTGTTGCCGACTCGTAAATGCGAGGCCTTCCGGCATGGGCCGGTTGAACATCGATCCCGTACACTCTTGGCGAGTCGGAGGGACCGATCGGTTCAAGCCTTGAATCCTTGAGTCACCCTTCTTACTTCGACGGTCGGTCGCCCGTTTCTTTGGCAAAATCCTCAAAGTCGATCTGATCGTGACGCTCCACCCATTTCCTAAATTGCCGGTCTTACGATTCCGGGGTGTTGAGACCCGTGGTCACGGGTTCACGGCACTCCTCTGGCTGGCCGTCGCGGTGGTGGCCGTGTGCCAATCTGACGGCGGTTCGGCCGAGGCGCAGCCGGCGGCGAGCGCGATTTCTGACACCCCGGCTCAGGGAGGGCCCGCCGAGAGTGTCTACCGGAAAAATGCCGCCGCCGTTCCCGCGGCCGTGCCCGCCGCCGATCAGGCAGCCCAGGCCGAGCGGATCGTGGCGGCGGCGCTGGCAGCTCTGGGGCGGGCCGAGTCGGTCTCAGCTCGCGTCCGCCAGCGTGTCCGTGTCGATGACCGCGTGCTCGTCGGTGCCGGCAGGTATGTGCAGTCGGGGCTCGGCGAGGATCAGCGGTATCGCTACGAATCATCGATGAAATCAGATACGGAGACTTTCGATCTGCTGGAGGTGTGCGACGGGCTGTTCGCATGGTCCTACCGGCGGATCGGCCCGCAGCCTCCACAGCTCGAACGGCTCGATGTCCGCCGCATCCGCGAGCGGCTTCAGCAACTCAAGCCTGGCGACGATGCGCCGGTCTCGCCCTATCTGGGCGGTGTGCAGCGGACGCTGTCGCTGCTGCGCGACTGGTTTCGCTTCGTGTCAGTGGAGCCGACTGCGATTGACGACCTACCGGTCTGGCGGATTGAGGGCCGCTTGAGTCCGGAGATGCTGGCGTCCTTGCTGCCGGCGCAAAAGGAGGCCGCCATGCAGGCCGGTGGCATCACCGCGGCGGCGCTCCCCGACGGCATGCCGTGGAGCGTGCGGCTGTCGATCGGCAAGCGCGACCTATTTCCGTTCCGCATCGAGTGGCTGGCGATTCCGGGCCGCCGCCCCGTAGCTGACCGTGAACCCGAACCGATCGCCGTGCTCGAACTCTACGAGGTGCGGCTGGGCGAGCCGGTGGACGCGGCCGCTTTTGTCTACAAGCCAGCCATCGAGGGGCTCATCGATCTCACCGACACCCGCGTCCAGTTTCTGACGCCGCTGCGGCCGTAGAAACTGTGTGGCTGGGCCAGCCGGCGTCCATCAGCCGCACGGCCGCGTCGATCGCCGCCAGCATGCTCGCCGGGTCGGCTGCGCCGGTCCCCACGATGTCGAAGGCCGTGCCGTGGGCGACGCTCGTCCGCACCAGCGGCAGGCCGAGCGTGATGTTCACGGCCCGATGCATGCCCAGCAGTTTGATGGGAATGTGTCCCTGATCGTGATACTGCGCGACCACGCCATCGAACTCGCCGCGACTGGCCCGCAGAAAGAGCGTGTCGGCCGGCAGTGGGCCAGTGGCATCGATCCCCGCATCCGTCAGACGACGCACGGCAGGGGCGATCAACCGCACTTCTTCGTCGCCAAACAGGCCCGACTCCCCGCCATGCGGATTGAGCGCCGCGACGGCAATCCGCGGACGACGGCCGAGGAGCGGCGCAAGCAGGCCGGCCAGCCGCGTGCCGGCCTGCACGATTCCCTCCGTGGTCAGCCGTGCCACTGCGTGGGAGAGTGATTCGTGCAGTGTGACATGCACGACGCCCAGACCCGCCGGCTCGGCAGCCTCATCGTGCAAAGGGAGCCAGAGCATCATCGACACGGCGGAGTCGGGAAGCCCACAGGCTCGCGCCAGCATCTCGGTGTGGCCAGGCGCATCGATGCCGGCGGCATGCAGCGCCGCCTTGTGCAGAGGTCCGGTGACGAGGCCACGGGCAAACCCCTCGCGGATCAGTCGGGCGGCAGCCTCGACCGCGGCGGCGGCACTCGCCCCGCCGACCGCACTGATCACGCCGGCCTCCACCCGTGTTGATGTCGTTTCCACCCCGGTGGCCGTGCCTGCACGACGGGGCTGCGGTCCGATCACGAGCAGTTTGTCGGAGGTTGAGTCACGCGGATCGTCGGGCCCGATCGTCTCGATCGGCAGCCGCGGCAGCCCGGCTCGTTCGGCAAGCACATCGGTCAGCATGTCGGTGTCGGCCACGACACGCAGTCGTGCGCGGGAATGTGCTGGTGTGGCAGCCCATGCCTTCACGACCACCTCGGGCCCAATCCCGGCCGGGTCGCCACACGTCAGCAGAAGGACCGGCTTTTCAGCAACTGGCATCGGCACGCTCTTGGCGGTCAGTTGGGGCAGCGTATGGCTGGAACACCTCCGTGAGCCTACCATGATGAACCGGCGCGATCTGGCATCGCGACGGCCGGAATTCGGTCCCAGAAATGTCAGGTGAGCAGGCTCAACCATGGATCGCGTTTTTTCACGGGCAGCACTCTTTGCGGTGGCGCTGATGGCGGCAACAGCGGGGCTAGGGCTATGGCTGGGGGATCTGCATGGCCAGACCGCACCCGCTGTGCTCCGCTGGGGCACCGTCCACAGGCTCTCGGGCGTGCTGGCGGCGCTGATGGTCGTGCTCGTCAACAGCATGGCCGTGACCTACTTCATCGGCACCGGCAGGTGGTGCCGCGAGGTGGTCGAGACCTACGGGCTCGACAGCAGCTACATCGAACGGAGCCGGCGGCTGAAACGTTCGGCCTTCCCGTTTGCCCTGCTGGGCATGCTGGCGGTGGTGACGATCGTGGCGCTTGGCGGCGCGGCCGATCCCGCGTCGGGCCGCCCCGGCACGCAGCAGTGGGTCACGCCACATCTCCTCGGCGGCATTGGTCTGGCGGCGGCGATTGCCTGGTGCTTCCAGGCTCAGTTGCCACAGATTCGTCGGCAGCACGAATTGATCGAGGAGGTGATGGCGGAAGTCCGCGAGTCACGCCGCCGCCGCGGTCTCGACGTCGAGGGCTAGGACGCGTCTGAGTTTGGTGCATCGCCGGCTTCGGGGGCGGCAAAAGTCTCGTCGCGGGGGCCGCGGCGGCCCAACGCTCCTCGAGCTTCCGCCGACCCCCTCGCCTACGTATCCAGGTTCACAACCCGTCGCTCTCCAGCTATCTGAAATGCGTTCTTCTAATGCCCGCCGTGTGCGTCAGCATGGTGCACATGCGAGTGCGATGATCGCTCCATCACCGTGATGCCCCAGGCGATCGCCAGACCGAGCGCCAGGCTCGCTGTCAGCAGCACGCGGTCATGACTGTGAAACTGCACCTCCGGCAGGAGGTCGGCGGCTGCGATGCACAGAAAAGCACCCGCTGCCAGTGCCATCGCCACGCCAAGGATCGCCTCCTGCTGGCTACCGAAGATGCGAAGGCTGCCAAGAAATGCCACCGCACCCAGCGGCACGATGAGGGCATAGAGGGCATTGGCGAGGCTGCGGCCGCGGCCCGACACGCCGGCATTGAGCATCAGCGTTCCAATGATTGCGGCGTCAAAAGGCTTGTGCAGCAGCACGGCGAGGAAGGTGGCAAAGCCGGCCAGCCAGCCGGCGCCGTGGTCGACGTCGGCCCGCACCGAGGCGGCCAGCGCCGCGCCATCGGCGAGACTGTGGAGGGCGAGTCCGGCAAAAGCGCCGCACCAGGCCCAGCGGCCGCTGCCGGCAATCGAATGCGGACTGGTGTGACCGGCTCCATGGTCATGGCTGTGCCCGACATGATCATGATCGTGACCGCAGTCGTGGCCGGAATCATCGCCATCGGCGGTGTGGTGCGAGTGCCCATGAAATGCCCGCTCGAGCAGGAACATCAGAAAGAAGCCGGCCAGCACCCACTGCATGGTGGTGTCGATCTGCCGATCGAGCTGGAGAAAGGCATGCGGCAGGAGATGGAGCAGACCGACTCCGAGCAGCACGCCTCCAGTGAGCGAGAGCAGCACCTGCATCCTGCGATGCCCCATGGAAAGGAACGAGAGCGAAGAGCCGCCGGCGTAGGCGGCGGCAGCGATCACCGCCAGTTGTAGGGTCAGCGTCAGGAATGGCAGAGGGCTGGAGGCTGTCATGGCCGGGAGGGGGGGCATTGGGTCGGCTCTGTGGAAGGTGGGAAACAGACCATGATCATGCGGCGCGGCTCGCAGAGCAAGCGGCCAGCGATTCACCACCGTTGGGACG
>CANFQO010000122.1 GCA_947449135.1 Planctomycetaceae bacterium
GCCCGCACGATACCGGCCAGCGTGGCCCGGTCGGTGATGGCGATCGCCTCGTAGCCGAGCGCATGGGCCTTCTGCACCAACTCCTCGGGATGCGAACCGCCTTCGAGAAACGAGAAATTGCTCCTGCAGTGCAGTTCTGCATAGGGCAGATCGTGCATTGATGTTTCTCCTTGTCGTGCCTGCATGTCGCTTCGGCGGGGATGACCATCAGGAAAACGTGCCGTGCAGAAACCATTCGCCGCCCAGCCGGCTGGCGGCGACAAAGCCCGGGTCGCTGGACGAACCGCCACGCAGTCGGCGAAAGATCCAGTAGCGTGCTCCCGTGCTCGTCTCGACAACGTAATAGTCGCGGCGCACGGTCGGCCCGCGCCACCAGGCGGTCTCGATGCGTTCCGGGCCATGGGCCTTCACAACCTCGTGCCGCTGCGCACCGATGCAAAACCGCACCGGCGGACCACTCGATGCATCCGCTTGATCCACGGCCGAGCCCACGACCGACACCGTTTCCAGCCGCACTGGCCGTGGTAGAAGCCAGGTCGGCCGCCGCTGCGGCGCGGCCATTGACGCTGTCATGCGGGCCGCTGGCGAATTCTCGCCGGCGTCATCATGCTGCGATCGCTTTGCTCCGGGCTTCGATCTGGAACTGGACCTCAAACTGGATCGAGAGCCGCGTGCCGCTGGCGGCACGGCCGCCCACGCATGCTCCGGCTGAGCGTCGGCCATCGGCCTGGGCTCGAATACGGCCCCACGGCCGAGCCTGCCCGATAGCCGGTCCATCAGCATGCCCACCTGCGAGGACGATGCTTCCGCTGCCTCACCAAAGAGCGTCCGCTGTCGACATTCGGCCGTCCCCACAGACACCACCTCCACCGTGATGCCTTCGATCTCCCGCGGTAGTCGCATCCGCGCCAGCCGCAGCTTCACGAGTTCCGCCAGATGCTTCGCCGAACTACTCGGCTGAAACACGCCGATATCGATGATCGCCGGCGCGCAGGCCTCGCGGTGCTCGGCCGACTGAGATCGCTCCAGCCGCACCTGCAGCGACATCACACCTTTACCCTCGGCAGCCAACGGCGCAACACACTCGTGCAGAAGCCGCTCGATCACCGCCACCAGATCGTCCTGCGTCGTATCGCGGAGCAGAAGTGGAAAATCAAAGGCCTGCGAGGCGGTCGGCAGCTCACCGGAGCAGGGGACCACCAGCGGCTCAGGCCGCTCGCCGGTGAACTCTGCGAGCCGCTGCGATAGCTGCGGAGCAAACCGTGAGGCGAGGCTCTTCCGCGGCAGACGGGCGACGCCGCCGATGGTCTGGATGCCGACATCCCGCAGCTGCGCCGCCACAATCGCATCCAGCCTCAGGGCAGTGGCCGGCAACTCCGCCAGTGCCTGTCGGTGTGTTCCCGGAGGCACGACCGCCCAACGACAATGCCTCTTTCGCAGCCCATCACGGTGCTGCCACGGCTGCGAAACTGCGGCAGGCTGGATGGCATGCAGGCTATCGGTGTGGTGTGCGGCAGCCCAGGCAGCGGCAGGGGTATCGGCAATCGCAGCCCGGGCGTGAATGCCCCGCGCGGCTAGTGTCCAGACGACCGTGCGGACCAGTGGCCCCTCACCGCCAAAAAACCCGGCGGTGCCCGTCACATCAACCTGCAGGCACTCTGGGCCTCCGTGCTCATGCGGTAGTGGTTTCTCGATCGCCACGATCGGCGCAAACCGCCGACAGGAGCGGGCGAGGCTCTCGAGTGCGGCCAGATCGGCCACGGGATCATCCTGATCGACCTCAGCGATATGGCAGGCGCGGGAGCCGTGCGAGAGTGCCAGCACTGCCATCGCTTCGGCAAGCGACATGCCCGACTGAATCCCGCTCAGGGACATCCTGGAGCGGAGTATTCCTGAGCGGGATGCTCCGCCAGGCTGCGGCAGAGATGCCACCGCCTTCCGCGGCGGCGTTGCCCAGGCCCAGGCCACCACCGTCATCACGCCGCGACGCTCCCGCCTGCAGACAAACACCGGCCGCTGGCGGAGCTCCGGCCACTCAAGCAGACGCCGCTGCACGGGCCATCGCGGCAACCAGATCGTCATGATGCGCGACATGCTGCCCCCTCCAACTGAAAACAACCATCCTGAAAACGCCCCGCTGCGGACGGCATTCCAGACCAGCCCGGCTGGCGGTGGCGGCGAGTGGACTCGCGACCATTCGTCAGATCCAAACGGAGCTCCGTCGACCGCTCCTGAAGCATCTCGTCGCCCGACCACGGCCCGCCCACAAGTGAAAGCCGCAACTGCCGCACGGCGAAATCCGCGACAGCCACCCCCTCGGCAACCGGTGCCACAGCAATCCTCGCATCGGCCCATGTCGGCTCGCTCGCCTGCTGTCGCCCCGCCAGCCCCCGCACAAGCAGGCCGACAGCGCCACTGACCCGCGTTGCCAACTGCCACCGCCGCATGGCCGTGGAGTGCACTCGCCCGGGCCAAGCCAGCACGGCCGCCACGCCGGGGCAGCGGAGCGACTGGTCGATGGCCCAGATTTCGTCGTCGTCGCGTGAAGGGCGGACTACCACAAGCTGCGGCCTACGCCCACCTCCGGCCGCGACACCAGCCTGTGCATCGAGCCACGGGAGCACCGCAGGCGGATAAAACCGCTGCCCGCGATCGACCACCACGATCGTTGACGCCTGAGGAGCCGAGGTCGCCAGCCGGCAGGCCACCGCACAAGCAAGCGCGATCGCCCCTCCTGCATCAGCGCTAGCAGCGTCGCCGCCAGCCGGCCATTCGATGAGACTGCCGCGCCGCACACCGCCGGCAGGCAGCAGGCTGTCGAGCGTTGGAAACCCTGTCGCCACTGTTTCCCAGCCCCGTCCTTCGACCTGCCGCCACTCGGCCGCCTCCCTGAGCAGGCCTCCGGCCAAGCCCACGCCATTCCAGACCTGCGTCACCATGTGATCGCCTCCAATGCCTTGTGTATACGGACGTATACTATACGCCTGTTCCGCATTCGTCAACAAGCACAGCAGCCCTCCGCTCGCCTGAGCCAAGCCCGCAGTCCCGGGATAGAATCAGGGGCACCATGCCGCGACGCCGCCTCCTTCACATTCGCTGTCTTTCGATCTCGCTGGTCGCTTTCTGGACGATCAGCGCCCTCGCCGCAGACTTCCCGCAGGACTTCGACGCCTTCCAGGCGAGGCTTTCCCCGGCGATCTCGGCCAGACTGAATGTGACGCCGAAGCACTACAGGCAGATCGAACCGTCGCTCTTCCATCTCTGCCTCGACCATGCCGACCAACTCGCAGCCCTTTCCGACGACGCGCGTCTCGACGCACTCGTGAAACTGGCCGAGTTCATCGACCGCAAACGCGCGGCGACGGGCGACGCGGTCGTGATCGGTGCCGACCGCACCATGATCGGCCTGCTTGATCCCGCCCGGGGTCTCGAGCCGAAGGAGATCACGGCAATCGCCGCGGGCTACGACGCACAACCGACCGTCTTCAAGCAGGACACGGCCGCCGAGTCGATCCGCCAGGTCGCAGACGATTTTCTCACGGCCGTGGGCAAAGCCGCCGCCGACGGCACCCCCACCACGGTCGTCGTTCTCGGCCACGGCTCTCCGGAGGAGATCCAGAGCTACTCGATTCCCTTCAGCAGGCTGGCCGACACCCTCCTCGATGGGACCGTTAACGCGACCACCCCGGTCAACCTCAGCCACCTCGTCCTCATCTGCGACGACTGCTACAGCGCCGACTTTCTCATCAATCTGGGCAGCAGGATCGAATCACGCTGCCGCGACCGCAGCCTCGCGATTGAGTCGCTGCCGATGATGATCGCCGGCACCAACCGCGATCGCGTCGGCCACGCCGACTTCGGCGAGAAGTTCGTGCCCCATTTCTGGAAGGACGTGATCGAGCTGTTCTACGTCCGCCAACCGCGGCCCAATGCAGTCACCCTCCGCGACTTCTTCGAGAAGGTCGACAACATGATGTATGGCTACGGCCGGGCGCCGATCGTGCAGGGCACGCAGGTGACCGGCTACCGGCTCGTCGACCCGACGCTCTGCCAGGATCCCGTCATCTTCGTGCCGCTCTCCGACGCCGATCTCGCCGAACTTCGCACGATCCTCGGCCTCCCCGCAGACGCCCCGCTCCCACGGTTTCTCGACATCGGGTAACCGCGGGATGGTGTTCACTCCCGCAGTCCCCCGGCTTCCGCCGGGGGCTTGTATTCCACTGGCTGCGTGACCTCAAGACGCTGGCAACACCAACACATAAAAGCCCGGAGCGGAAGCGACGGGACACCGGGCCGTTGGGCGAGCCCGGATTAGCGTGGCACGCGGGATGGTGTTCACTCCCGCAGTCCCCCGGCTTCCGCCGGGGGCTTTTATTCCACTGGCTGCGTGGCCCCAAGACGCTGGCAACACCACCACATAATAGCCCGGAGCGGAAGCGACGGGACACCGCGTGGTTGGGCAGCCCCGACCCCTACCGTTAGGGATCCCTACCGTTCGCCCGGCAAGATCTTCACCGGCGGCACGGGGAGGATCAGCCGGTAGAGGGCCGGCAGCACAAAGAGCGTGAACAGCGTGCTCGTGATCACGCCGCCGATCACCACGGTCGCCAGCGGACGCTGCACCTCGGCCCCCGTTCCCTCGCTGACCGCCATCGGAATGAAGCCGAGGCTCGCAACGAGTGCCGTCATGATGATCGTGCGGAGGCTCGCCGAAGCCGTCTCCTCGATCGCCACATCGCGGGCCGTTCCTCGGGCCAGCCGTTCACGCAGGGCGCTGGCCACCACCATCCCGCTCAAGACCGACACGCCGGAAAGCGTGATGAACCCGACCGCCGCCGAGATCGAGAGGGGCATGCCCCGCATGGCAAGCGCCCAGATGCCCCCCACGCAGGCAAAAGGCACGCTCACGAAGAGCAGGGCGGTGTCGGCCACGTTGCGATAGGTGAGGTAGAGCAGGGCGATGATCAGCAGGAGTGCGAGGGGCACCACGATCGCCAGACGTTTCTGGGCCCGCTGCATGTTCTCGAACTGTCCACCCCATTCCAGCCGGAAGTCGGCAGGCGGCAGGTCGACAGAACGATCGATCGCGGCTTGGGCCTCCGCCACAAAGCCGCCCACGTCCCGGCCGCGGACGTTGCACTGCACCACCACCCGCCGCTCGCTCCATTCGCGGGTGACGAACTTGGGGCCGAGGATCGTCTGGATGTCGGCGATCCGCTCCAGCGGCACAGTCTCACCCGCCGGACTGCGAACGGCGATGTCTGCGATCGAATCAGGGCCCTCCCGGAGTCGTTCGGGCAGGCGGACCACGATCGGAAACCGCAACTGTCCCTCCACGATCTGCCCGACCGCCTTGCCGCCGATGCTCTCGACGATGTCGAGCACCGCCTGCGCAGAAATGCCGTAGCGGGCGATCTCATCCTGCTTGACGGCGATCTTCAGGATCGGCTGACCGCTGACCTGCTCGACGGCCACGTCGACCCCTCCCGGAACGGACTTGATCACCTGCGCCACCTCTCCAGCCTTCTTCACGAGGCTGTCGAGATCGGTGCCGAACACCTTCACCGCAATATCGGCCCGCACGCCCGACACCATCTCGTTGATCCGCTGTTCGATCGGCTGCGTGAACCAGATGATCTGCCCCGGCACGCCCTCGACCACCTTGCTCATGACGTCGACCAGACCGGTCTGCGTGCGGGCCTTCACCCACTCTTCGCGAGGCTTGAGCGCGATGAACATGTCGGTGGCCTCAATCGCACCGGCATCGGTGGCCACCTCGGGGGTGCCGGTGCGGCTCCAGATATGGGCGATCTCCGCGGGGCATTCCGCGAGCAACGCCTGCTCGATCCGCGTGTTCATCCGGCAGGATTCCTCGATGCTCGTGCCGGGGGCCCGGATGATGCCCAGCACGATGTCTCCCTCGGAGAGCTTCGGTACGAACTCGGTGCCGAGCGAAAGGGCCCGCAGGAGCGTGATGCCGAGGATCGCCACCGCCCCGCAGGCAAGCGGGCCGCGGGCGGCCAGGCAGAACCGCAGCATGGGCCGGTACATCGCCCGCATCATCTTCACGAGCAAGACATCGTGTGAGTCGACCCGCCGCGGCAGGAAGAAGCTCGACAGCACTGGCACCACCGTCAGCGAGAGCACGAGCGATCCGAGCAGGATGAACACCACGGTCAGCGCCATCGGCCGAAACATCTTTCCCTCGACACCCTCCAGCGTGAGGATCGGGATGTAGACGATCATGATGATGAGCTGCCCAAAGCAGGCCGGTTTCTTGACGGCACTCGTCGCCTCAAACACGAGCTTCAGCCTCGCGGCGCCGCTCACGCCGGGGTGGTGCGCGATCTTCTCGAGAATGCTCTCGATCACAACGACCGAGGAATCGACCACGATGCCGAAGTCGATCGCCCCGAGCGACAGAAGGCTCGCGGCGATCCCCGCCTGCCACATGCCGATGAAGCCGCACATCATCGAGAGGGGGATCGCGGTCGCCGCCACCAGCCCAGCCCGCAGGTTGCCGAGCATCATGTAGAGGATGACGACGACCAGGAACGCGCCCTCGAGCAGGTTCTGCCGCACCGTGGCAATGACGCGGTCGATGAGCTTCGTGCGGTCGTAAACGATCTTCGCCTCGACGCCGTCGGGAAGCGTCTTGACGAGCTTTTCGAACCGGTCGCGAAGCCGGGTGGTGACGGCGTAGCTGTTTTCGCCCATCAGCATGAAGCCGAGGCCCAGCACCACCTCCCCCTCGCCACCGTAGGTGACCGCCCCTTTGCGGATCTCATGGCCAATGACGACCTCGCCCACGTCGCGGATCCGGATTGGCACCCCTTCCCGCGACGCGATCACGATCTTGCC
>CANFQO010000123.1 GCA_947449135.1 Planctomycetaceae bacterium
AGGATCGACGGCAGTCGCCGCGCCGCCACGCGAGTGTTCACGCCATACCCGCGGCCATGACCGGCGGCCACGAAAAGCTCAGCCCCCGGCGAGCGAGATTCCACCGCCGCCACGAGCCGCGACAAGCCCCGCGACACATTGCTGGCCCCAAGCACCACGACGCGCGGACACGGAACACGATTCATACGGCCCTCAGATGAGTCTCGCGCATTCGCCGTTCTTCTTGATCAAGATTCCGCGAGGGGTTGGCCGTTTCATGGAGCCGGCGTTGCTGACAAGCGTAGGCAGGATGCCGGAGCGTAGTCAGCATCGAGTGAGCGAAGGCCAGGACGGCCGTAGCGAACGTCCGGGCGACATGGAACGGCCAACCCCGGCCCACGAGCATGCGCGTCAATCACGATCGCCCCGCACTAGTTCCACCGCTGCCACGGCGTGTTGTCCGAGAGGCTCTGGAAACAGGAGACGGTGAGCATCGCGAACATGATGCCAAGATACGGCTGGTTGTGCGTGTAGCCCCACCAGGCGACCGCGGCACCGGCCGCCACGCCGATCATGGCAGCGATCCGCGCGGCATCGGTCACGCCGAGGCTGAGCAGGCCCTCTCGCACGATCTGACCGCCGTCGAGCGGCGGCACCGGCACGAGATTCAAGAGCGGCCAGAAGATGTTGACCTGCAAGAGGAAGAACACCAGCGCGAACAAGAAGCGAGAGGGGATGGGATCGCCCTCATAGAGCCCGAGTGACTCTCCCATGCCCATCAAGGGAAACGGCACGGCATATCCCCCAACCTTGAACACCGCCACGATCGCTGCCGCCAGGCCGAGTTGCGCCAGTGGCCCGGCCGCCGAGACGATCAGCCGCTCGGAGGGACGGCGGGCACCGCGACCGCCCCAGGCCGTGGGGCTCGTCAGGCCGCCGAGGTGATAGAGCACCACCTGGGACGACTGTCCGAACCAGCGGTAGGCCAACGCATGCCCCATCTCATGGACGAGGATCGAGAAGAGCACCGCGACCATCCAGATCACGAGGTATTGCAGCAACTGCCGCTGGTCGCCACGGGACAGCGACAGGCAGATGCCCCATCCCAGGAGCGCGGCCCCCACCCAAAACCATCCCGACACTCGCACGGGAATTCCGAACAGCGAAAACTGCATGTCGGCGGGAGTCGGCTGAGGGGCGGCGAGAAACATGCTGGCATTATGCCGCATGCGCCGGTGGACGGCACGGGTTGGCTGCCGACTGCGGGCCAGAGACTCCAGGCAGTGTTCCCGCCCGCACCACGCCCAGTCCCTGCGAAGCAACCGCCAGCACCGCCTCGGCAGCCCGGTCGGCGGAACCGCCACGAGCCACCATGTCGGCCACGGCATCGAGCCTCGCGATCACGGCCTGCCGCGCGGCCGGCTGGGTGAGCCACTCGACGACGTGCCCGGCCAGGTGCGCCGCCGGATCCTGCACGGAGAGATACTCAGGATAAATTGCCTCGGGATCGGCGGGAGCGACCTCCTGCGGTGGCCACCACGCCGGCCGCGTCGGCCCCACCGGCTCCCGCGCTGCCAGCAGGTTGACCAGCGTGATGAATCGGGCATGGCGAAACCAGCTCTGCACCACGTGGGCGAAGCCGCCGATCCGGTAGACGATCACCGTCGGCACCCGCGCGGCGAGCAGTTCGAGCGACACCGATCCGCTCACGGCGATGGCACAGGCCGCCTCACGCATCAGGCTTCGCGTGCGGCCGGTCTCGACGCGGAGGTCGAGGCCGGCGAGTTCGGGTCCGAGTGACCGGATCGTCTCCTCGACCCGCGCGGCATGCTTCTCGTGGAGTGCGCCGACGACGAACCGGGCCGTGGGCACCCGCTTGGCCGCTATCGCTGCGGCCCGCAGGATGCTGGCAAGGTTTGCCTCGATCTCCTGGCCACGGGAGCCGGGCAAGAGCAGGACGACCGGGCGACCAGACCGATCCGCTGCACGGTCGCGGGAATTCGGGGACGCCCCATCGAGCTCGTTCCCGGCCGACTCACGGGCGCGGAGTTCGTCGAAGAAGGGATGGCCGACGAGCGTGCTCGACATTCCATGCGCCACGAACCAGTCATGCTCGAACGGCAGTGCGGAGAGCACGTGGTCGACGAGCCGCCGCATCTTGTCGATCCGCCAGCTGCCCCAGGCCCAGATCTGCGGCGGGCAGTAGAAGACCACGGGGATGCCATGCCGCTTGGCCCGCCAGGCCAGCCACCAGTGGAAGCCGGGGAAATCAACCAACACACAGACGTCGGGGCGGGCGTCGAGAAAGCTCCGCTCGGCGCGGCGGGCCAGGTCGACGAAGCGGTGGAGATTGAGGATGACGCGGAGAAACCACATCACCGCCAATTGCGTCAGGTCGGCGATGAGCCGACAGCCCTCGGCGGCCATGCACGGCCCACCGAGCCCGACGCACTCGACGTCGGGCTGTCGCGCCTTGAGGCTCCGCACGAGCGCCGCGGCATGATGGTCGCCGGAGGGTTCACCCGCCGAGAGAAAGACACGCATGGACAAAAAAACTCCGCACGGGAGGAAGGGCTCCTTCCGTGCGGAGTATTTCATGCAACCGGTGAACGACCTAGACCAGTTCCTGGCCCGCGAAAGCGGCGGAACCGCGAACCGGGTCTCGACGGGCGGTTCGGACCGAAGCCAGCCTTACTTGGCCGCCGGTGCAAAGCCCTTTTCGATATTGCCGAAGACCATGGTGACCTGCTCGTCGCCGCTGGCCTTCTCGACCTTGCCCTTGCAGTTGTTGCAGCAGAAGCCGACTTCGGCGCCGCCGATGTCGAGCTTCGTGCCGTCCTTCACAGCGCCACCGCTGAAGGGGCAGCCCTTCTGCACGAGCTGGCCGGTGGAGACCATCTGCTGGTGGGCCTTGGCGGCAAACTTGGCGGAGTCACCCGCGAAGGCACTCTCGCAATCACCGCAGCAGAAATAGACCTTGCCGCCGGCGAAGTCAGCCGACTTCTCAGGATTGCAGCCCTTGCCCGACACGGGGCACTTGGCGTCCTTCGGCTCCTTCGGGGCAGCCGACACAAACGCGGCCGAACAGAACACCGCCGCGACCACTGCCACCAGACCCATCATCCGGAAAGACTTCATGGCAAACGCCTCTTCGTTGTTTTGAAAACCCGCACAGAACATCCATGCGATCGGAGGAGCATACGCCCCGGACGATACCCGGGGCAATGTTTCCTTTTGCACGTTGAAATCGCTCGTTGAGCAGCACATCCGACTGGTCAGCGGTGCCGGGGCTCGGGTAGGCCGATCGCGAGGACCGCCCCGGCGGCGATCACCGCGGCCCCCGCGACGAAGACCGGCCGGAAGCCCAGCCAGTCGACCGCCACGCCCACCAGCGGCGAGATCACGAACGGCAGGGCCAGCGCCGCCCCCACGATGCTCACATACCGCGGATGATCCGCCGGGGCCGGAGCCAGTTCGAGCGCGTAGTTGGTAAAGATCTTCAGCGAGATCGGATTGAGCCCCAGCGGCACGTAGACGATCCAAAACCATTCAACGGCCTGGGCATGCGGCAAGAGAGAGAGCAGCGTCACGACCAGTGGCGTGAGTGAGGAGAAGGCCACGAGCCAGACGAGCACGATCCGCGTGCCGCGGCGGTCGGAGAACGGTCCCGCCACGAGGCTCACAATGCCGGTGGCGGCGTTCTGCACGAGAACCCATGTCAGCAGGCTGGCGGCATGGCTACCGAGACGGTCTCGTGCAAAGGCCTGATAGTGCGGAAAGAGCATGAGCACGGCGGAGAAGCAGGCCGCTACGGCGCACAGCCGCACGAGCGGCCGGTCTCCAAGAAGCGTCCGCCGCCACAGGTCGATTCCCTGGCCGGCGTGCCCAAGCAGGCTTTTGATCAGGCCCTGTGGCGGACCGCTGGTAGCCGCCGTGGTCGGCACGCTGTCTGCTGGCTCGTCGAGAAACAGTGGCGCGATCGCGGCCAAGCCGAAGAACACGGCTGTGGCAGCGAAGATTTTCGGGAAGCCTGCCGGCTCTGCCAGCCAGGGTCCGAGGAGCAGGGCCGCGGCCACGATGGCCAGGACGCTGCCCACGGCCACGCTCACCACCATGGCGCGGCCTCGATGTCCGGGTGAGATGAGTTTGCCCTGCAGGGCGGCAAGCACCAGTTGGTTTAGTCCGTTCATCGCCGAGAACAGTGCATAGAGCACGAGGAACAAGAGCGCCAGCAGATCGGACCGCGTGGCCGCGAGCGCCGGCCAGGCCACAGCCAGCATGCCGAAGCAGGCCGCCATCGCCAGGCTTGTCAGCACGAGGGACCACTTCTTGCGGGGCACGCGTGCCAGCGGCCCCGCCGCGAGCAACGGCGGCACGCTCTGGCCGCCCCGATTGAGCACCGGAAGGAGGCCTCGCAAGAACCCCGAATCGACCACGGCGTCGAGCACCGCCGGCATGATGATCGTCTCTGTCTTGAAGATCCAACCGACGCGGACAACCACCTGGTAGAGTTCCAGCCAGAGCGTATTGCGGGCCTCGCGGCCAACCTTCGCGTCGGCGGTCGGCGGCCGGCGATGGTGCTCGTTGTGTCGGTCGGTCATGGGGGTACGATCTGAGGCGTTGGAGGCGGAGCCGATTGCCGGCGGTTCCGACGGCCTCACCGCCGGCAGCATGAGGGTTTCCTCCGATGACGTCCATTGCCACGGCTGACAGGGTCTGGTTGTTTGCGGAACTCGCTCTGGCCATCGTGCTGGGAACCGCCTTCTTGAGCGCGGATCTCTCCTCGCCCGCAGTCCACGGCGCCGAGCCCACCGCCGGCCAGCTTGTCTGGTTTGGCACCTACACGGGCGGACCGGCCAACAGCGAAGGCATCTACGTGTCGCGGTTCGATGCCGCCACGGGGCAGCTCACCGCACCGGTGCTGGCGGCAGCAGCGAAGAACCCATCGTTTCTGGCGCTTCATCCGACGCTGCCGGTGATGTACGCCGTGTCGGAGGTCGCCGACGCCAATGGCAAGCCCATGGGTGCCGTGCTCTCCTTCACGATCGACGAGGCAAACGGCACGCTCACAGCGAAAAACCATCAGCCCTCCGGAGGCAAGGGCCCGTGCCACGTCTCGGTCGATCGCAGTGGCCGGGTCGTGCTGGCGGCAAACTACGGTGGCGGCAGCGTGATCTGTCTGGGCATCGCCGCCGACGGCAGCCTAGAGCCGGTCGTGCCAGGAACGCCGGGTGGCTTCATCCAGCATGAGGGGAAGGGGCCGAATCCGCAGCGGCAGGAGGGGCCGCACGGCCATTCGATCAACCCCACCGCCGACAGCCGCTTCGCTGTGGCCTGCGATCTGGGACTGGACAAAGTTTTTATCAACTCGCTCGATGCCGACCGAGCCACGCTCGCGCCGCACGGCTTCGGCAGCACCGCGGCCGGTGCGGGGCCGAGGCACTTCGCGTTTCATCCCACTGGCCGCTTCGGCTACTCGGTCAACGAGCTTGACCTGACCGTCACGGCCTTCGCCTTCGATCCGCAGGCGGGCACGCTCACGGCGCTGCAGACACTCTCGACGCTCCCCACCGACGTCACCGACACGACTGGATTCTCGACGGCTGAAATCGTCGCCCATCCCACGGGGAAATTCCTCTACGCCTCAAACCGGGGGCACGACTCGATCGCGATGTATGCGATCGACGAAACCACGGGGCGTCTCACATTTCTGGGCGCGGAGCCGACTCGGGGCAAGACACCTCGCAACTTCGTGATCGACCCGACCGGAAAATTCCTGCTCGCCGGTGGCCAAAACTCCCACACGGTGACAGTGTTTGCAATCAATCCTGACACTGGCAGACTGACATTCACGGGCCAGTCACTCGACGTGCCGTCGCCCGTCTGCATCCGCTTCCGCCCAAATTGAACGTGACAAAAGTCCGCCAGGGGCATTTGTTCAAACGGTGCAGTTCCCCAGCCGGTTCCATCACCTTCGAATAGAAGCCCAGAGCGGAAGCGACGGGACACCGCGTCGTTGGGCGGTACCGGATCCGCATGGCACGTTGGACGGTATTCAAACCCGGAGTCCCCCGGCTTCCGCCGGGGGCTTTTATTCCAACGGTGCGATTCTCCTCAGGCGGTTTCTTCACGCTTGAATAGAAGCCCGGAGCGGAAGCGACGGGACACCGCGTCGTTGGGCGATACCGGATCCGCATGGCACGTTGGACGGTATTCAAACCCGGAGTCCCCCGGCTTCCGCCGGGGGCTTTTATTCAAACGGTGCATGACCCAACCGGTCCCATCACCATCGAATAAAAGCCCGGAGCGGAAGCGACGGGACACCGCGTGCACGCCGCCACCTCGACCACCAGCACACACGATCCTTCACCGTGTGACCTGTGACTCAAGCAGCGACGACTCGAGCAACAGTTCCAGGTAGCTGCGGCGTTCGGGATTCCCACAGCCGAGTTCACGGGCCAGCGATTCGAGACACGCCTGAGCCTGCGCGATCTCTTCTTCGCTGGCCTGCAGTTCGACTTCCAGAAACTCTCCGAGCCCGGCCACCCTATCGAGGGCCACGTCCACCTCTCTCCCCTGCCAGGCCACGCTCGCATGCCGCCGCCGCTTGGCCACGGTCGCGACAGGCCGGAAGCCGAGGGCCTCGAGCAGGTCTGTCCATCGCGCGATCGCAGCCTCCGCCGGCTGCGCCGCGGCAGCCGGCGGTGGCAACGCAACTGCAAGCGGCAGTTCGATCTCGCGGCGTGTCTTCGTGGCCGTGTCGATCCGCGGCCCCTTCCAGGTGATGACAACCTCATCGCCGTTCCGCCGCAGCCGCAGGGCCTCGTCGGTGCGGGCAAAATC
>CANFQO010000124.1 GCA_947449135.1 Planctomycetaceae bacterium
CTCCGCACCCGACCGCCACTCACCCCTTCCGACCGCGCATACACCCCCGCCCGATCCGCCGACAGGCACCGACCGGAAGCCCACTGCCGCAGGCTCTCGATCTTGTCGCCCGCAGTGACAGCCACGGGAAAGCGAGCCTGACGGCGGCCATGGTGGTGCGGAGCCTCTGGGCAGCATTGCATTCCTGCTGCGTAACGGGCTGCTGGGCTTCACGATGTAGGCCGGGCGGTGAAGTCTGCTGGCCGGTGTCGTGGGAAGTGGTGGTTGCTATGGACATGAAATGGTTCCTGTTGTGGTTGGTGGATTGAGTCTTGAGGGGGCAGTTCTCGGCAGGCTCTCGGCGCCAATTCGTTCTCGCCACGCCCGTTTCGTGCGCCACATGCCCGTTTCGTGCGCGCCATTCCCGATTCGGCTTCTTATTACGTCCGGTTGCTTGCAAGCCGGTGGAGAGGTTCACACACTCAGGGAATTGCGATGGGCATGGATTCGCCTTGATTGGCACGGCAATCGTAACGTCGCCCCCAAAAGGACAGGCACATGTCGAATCGTGGACAAGGTCCCCGCATCGCGCTGAAGAGTCGTTGTCGCGGGATCGCCAACCAGACGTGCCTATCGGCTTTCATGGCGTCGGCCTTTGTTTGGCTCACGTGCCTTTCCCAAACCACGACCGCAATGACCATTTATGTTTTGGACTCGACGTATACATCTCAAACTCTCGAAGTCGAGCCCAGCGACTCCATCGACAACGTCAAGCAAAAGACACAAGACTTCACTGGCATAGACCCCGCCAGCCAGTACCTCTACTTCGGTGGAACGCTTCTGGAAGAGGGCTACACGCTGAGCGACTACAGCGTCGGGCGGGGCTCGACGCTCCCGTTGGTTGCGACTGCGGCGTTCAGTTCTACGCCGCTCCCGAACGTCGTCTGGAACTTTGGTGTCAACGACATGACGGCCGGTGCTGGCGTCGGGTGGACGCTATGGCAGACCAACGATCCTGTGGACCTCTCCTCGTATGGCCCGGGCGCCATTACCTTCAACGTCTTTGGCTACAACGGACTGCTGGCCGGCACGCCCGGTGGATATGACCCCGCGTCACCGTACTCGTTGACGTTTCTGACTGCGTCGGGTGGTGTCAGCGGGTTCTCCGCTTCACAGTTCGATGTGATGGGTACGTTTGCCGACAGAGCCTCTATTGTTCAGAGCGGCAACTCGCTGCTCCTTCAAATGGAAGCCAGTGCAGTTCCCGAGATCGCCCCGAATAGCCTCGGGAGTGTTCTGGCCCTGGTCGCCGGTGTTCTCGGCCTAATTGAGCGTCGTCGGCTGAAGGTAGGGCTGGACGCCTGATAACGCCCCAGCCCCAGCGCGATGCCAACCCGAGGGGAGCAGGACTCATTCGCGAGCCTGCTCCCCTCTGTGTTTTAACACGCCGCTCAATTCACTCCCGGCTCCCGCACCACCCGCCTGACTCGACCGTCACTGCCACCTTCCGACCGCGAATACACTCCCGCCCGATCCGCCAACAAACATCTACCCGAGGCCCACTGCCGCAGGCTCTCGATCTTGTCGCCCGCAGTGACAGCCACGGATACGACGTTCTGGCGGCTTTCGCTCTGTCGATCACATGCTAATCATCGACACGACATTTCTGTCGCAGGGGCTACGCACATGAACTGGTGGGCCTACAAGAACAACAGCACCACGCGATACTACGGATCGCCGGCTGGGAATCCCGGCATTGCGGCTTCCTAGAACCGGACGCACACGCTGGAGAAGACGCAGCCCGCCGAGGAGGCGTGTCATCCCACAGTCGGCTTATGCTGTTTTTGGTACTTGGCAGGCGTCATGCCGGTTTGTTCGCTGAACAGCCGAGTGAAATGGCTTTGCGATGCGAAGCCCAGATCGTATGCAACATGAGCCAATGGTGCCGAATCGCTTTTGAGTAATTCCAAGGACGCTGCCAACCGCCTCTGGACGACACATCGATGCAGGCTTACGCCTACGGTTTGCCGGAACTTCTTCGCGAAGTGGCTTGGCGATAGCCCGACAAGCCGGGCCATGTCGCTCAAGGAGGGGGCGATGCGTAGGGTGGCATCAAGGTGAGAGATCAGATACTCAATGGTTCTGCTATCGAAAACACTGCAATCGTCTTTCCACTCAGGGGGCCGACCATTTGTGAGTTCCGCGAGCCGCAGTACCAGTCGCCGTGCGGCGGCATCCTCTCGAAGGTCGCTCACGCTATCGTCGGACGCGTGTGGTGATGCTAGTGCCGAAATGCACGACTGGAGCACCGCGTCGTCTGGCCACAGAAAATCCCCGCTCCGCTCAGCAAGAGTCACCCCTTCGTCCGCGGCGATATCAAGGAGATGCGACGGTGGAATGAGCAGCGTATAGAATCGCATGTCGCTCGCCGCCGAGTCCGCGATCATCGTGTGCTGCTCCCCATCCGCGACGGAAAAACGCACGGCACCTGCACGTCCTTCTGCGAAAAACTCTCTGCCGCGAGATATCCATCGGCCGCGGGCGTACCCGTGACTCATGAACAGGAGACAGTGAGTCGCCATCCGCCAGTGAACCGTCACCCGCGGGTGATCGGGACGTACCCTCTGCCAAAAGCCAAGCCATGTGTGGTGCGAATTCGGTGCAACTACAGGCGTTTTCACGCAGCCCCCCCCCGCAGTCACAGTAGATCCGCCGGTTGGGGGTGTTTTAAGCCACAACGCCGCGATCGACAAGCCGAGCTTTCCGATGCGAAGCATCGGAAAACTCGATGAATGCTGGCAGGGATGCCGTGGTCGGCACCGTTGGTCGTGGCGTTGATAATCGCCTGCCACCAAATCGCGGTGGGTTCACGGCCATGATCACCTCGTGAAAAAACGGCGATGTGTGAAAGCGGTAACCCACGGCGTTCGGGTACATCGTGGTGCGTTCAAGGGGGAACAGGTTGCCCAAATCACAAGGAAGGTGCCATGAATACGCCCAACACGATTTCTGCCGGCAAGGCCGCGATTCTCACGCTCGCCGAGATCAAGGCCGCGACGGACGCGTTTGATCGAGGAGATATCAACGTGCTCGACGCGTTGGATGAAATCTGCATGGCGGTCGAGGCATATCGTGCAGCCGCTTCGCCAATCAGGAAGAGTGCATAAACCAACGAGCCAGATCGAGCCTTTTGCTCCCGAGACGGACAGGCCCATCCGATTGGCGAGGACGGGAACGGGCTCTGGCGTGCATCAGCCCCGTCTTGAAATCTGGAAGAATTCCAGAGAGCAGATGTGGCGAGTGCCGGGCTTGGCTGGGAGGGCATGGGGCGGCGGCTCATTCTTTGCCAGTCGCTTCAGGATGGGGAAGAGGATGCAGATGATGATTCCGGCCCCGATACCAGCCTGAACTAGCGTTGGTGCTGGGTGTGGTGGGCAGGACGACGAGTTTCGAAGAGCGGCGGAGCAGGACAGGGGAGGGCATCAGGGGTCACCAGTGTCCGTTTCGGTTTTGTGCGAGGAGTAGAAGATGGCCATGATTGCCGCTTGAATCTCGGGCGATAGCAGATGCCATTTCGCGGTCAGGATTTCAACGTTCGTGGCCGCCGAGGTATGTGCCAGCGAATTACCCCGACTAGCACCCGGCTTGCTGCATCTTCGTGCGTTTCGTCCGATGTTTCCAAGAGTTGAGTCCCGATTGCAAATTCGCCATCGTCGGTTCGACTCCGACCGGAGCCTCTGCTTCTGAAACCCCTGCTCGCTTGGCGGATTCGTGCCCGTGCTTGGTGCCAATACAAGCTGGCAATCGGCAGCCCGATGACGTAGGGCGTCAGGAGGAAATGACGATATGGGCCAGGCACAAGGAACGGATTGTTACCCCACGAACTCCCAATCGCGTCACCACTTTACGATTCCGCGCATCACTTTGAAGCCGCCAATAAGCGTTGAACCGCCATATTCCTTGGCCAAACGCAGGAGGGTTTTGTGAAACCCGCAATTGGGGAATGTGGTTTCAACTTTGGCTATGGCCGATCTGGGTATTCCCTTGCGGCACCAACCTTGCGTTGCATCTATCCAGTCGGCTTTACGGCATGCCTCAATGACGTCCGCGTACATTCCTTTGTACGCGAACACCTTGTGGTGCCAATGGATCGCGCCACGCAAAGCGTCTGGGTCCAATCCCCAACTGTATTTGTCGTTGTCGTGGAGGGCGACAGCTTCTGAGGGCTCCAAATAAGCCAGCTCCCGATCTGTCCAAAGCCCGATGTCGTGGTAGACAAACGCGGTTTCCACAATCTGTTCGTATTCAGTCGCGTTGTCCAGAAAGTGCATCGCGTACGTGATGCAACGGTACACGTGGTTTCGATAGCCATCAAAGTCGTGGCCAATCAGACTTCGGTACGGTGCGAGCAACTCTTCAACACGAGGCCGCTCAATCTTGATGGTGATGTCAAGCAAGGCAAATCTGCTTTGTAGGCATGAAATCCGGCATTGGTGCGGATTCGTGGGCAAGGTGTGGGATATCAGTGTGAAGGATGTTGCTGATCCATTGAGAATAGCCAATGTCGGGCAGAAAGTAGAAGGTGCCACTCAGCGCCACGACCATGACGTCTTCGGTCGTCGACGGCATCGGTTTCGTCTGTGGATCGAACTGAAACCACGTGCCGCAACTCATCCCATAACTGATCGGCTGGTGCGTGATGCCGGGGATCGACGTGTTGGGTTTGTCATTGATCTCACTCGGGCAGAGGTAGCCGGGAATACGGGCGGCGGCGACCTGCGGCTGGAGTGTGACGTCCTTGGAGAAGTCGATCAGGTTGGCAACGCTACTCTCATCGAGATAGGGAAGCAGCATCGCCTGCGCTGAGAGGCTGATGGATACAGCCGTGCCGCTGATCGTGCAGACCGGGGGGAATGTCTTCCGTGTCGACTCGTGGTTCTGGAGAGCCGTCCCGATCTGGTGAAGTCGGCTCTGGCATCTCGTTCGACGAGCCGACTCCATCGCCGACTGAACGGTGGGCAGCAGCAGGCCAACGAGCGTACCGATGATGGCGATCACCACGAGCAGTTCAACGAGCGTGAAACCAAATCGAAGGCGTCCAGGCATGTTGGCGTGCTTCTTCAAGTGGATGCCGATGTGGTTCCTAAGACAGCTCACTCACACTGGTGTCTCGGGCAACTCCGGTCAACGAAAAGAAAATAGAGCCGCTAACCCCGACAGAATGAGAAGGATGAGGGCAAACGGGAGAGTGAGAAGAAGGTGTGCCACAACGAAGTGCCCCCACACGGCCAGCGCTCGCAAGAGGAACCTGCCACTGAAGAGTTGCGAAGACTGAAGCCGATGCTCAAGCGAGGCAATCCGATCCTCCAGCGATTCAATGTATGCATTGGTTGCATCGGAATCTTTGCTGAAATCTTCACTCATAAACGAGTCCTTCAGAACACTGGGGTGGGCAACACACTCAGGCCCCTCCGCCCTCGTCGAATCAAATCTCGACTGACCTTCGTGGTTTCAATCCTACACAGTCAAGCCAATACCGCCCCAGACTAGTTCTGCGGGCGGTCTTCTCGTTCTTCCGTCGGTCGCTCTGGCTACCGGGCTGAATCGGCCGTTGCGTCGTCTGTACTGGCGGTCTCACGCCGATCGTACAGGTAATCGCGCAAATCCCCGGAATGTCAGGCTGTCGCACTTGCGCACAGGCAGCCGCTCCGCATCGAGCGATAATCGCGGAAAGCGTATGAGCAGCTTTCGCAGCGCGGCTTCCAATTCCATTCTTGCCAGGCTCATCCCCAAGCATTGATGATGGGCGACGCCAAAGCCCAGATGCTTGTTCGGAGTGCGAGCGAGGTCGAATCGCTCCGGATTCGTGAAGACGGCTGGATCGCGATTCGCCGCCGCGATCGCGAGTAACACGAGCTGGCCAGTCTCGATCTTCTTGCCTTGCATGACGATGTCTTCGGTCGCGACTCGCTTCACCAGCGTGACCGATGGATCAAACCGGATGATCTCCTCGACGGCCGACTTCACCAACTCTGGCGAGGCGGCCAGGCGCTCCCAGGTTCCTTCGTGCCGAAGCAACGTGTACACGCCGTTCGCAAGCTGATCGATGGTCGTCGCGTGTCCGGCTCCAAGAATGAGCTGGCACTGGGCCACGACCTCGGCAGCGGACAATCGGCCCGATTCCTCCCCCGACTGGAGCAAACTCATCAGATCATCACCCGGCTTCTGTTTGCGAACGTCGTACAGGCGGAGAAAGTACCGTTCAAATGCAATCGACGCGTCGCTTGCTTTGAGTAAATCCTCGCTGGGATTACGAACGCTTCCGCCAAGAAATCGAGCGAGATCGTCGGCCCAGTTGCGGAAGAGACGGTGATCCTCCTTGGGAATACCAAACATCTCAGCAATCACACTGGCGGGCATCGGCTCGGCGACATCGGCAACGACATCAAATCGGCCGTCGGGACCAATGAGGTCGAGCAATTCATCGATCACCCTGTCCACTCGCGGCGACCAGGACGCCAGAGCACTCGGTGTAAAGCCGCGATTGCCCAGCACCCGCAACCGGTGATGGTCAGAGCCATCCTTCATCATCATCATGTCACTGGTGATGCGTAAGTATTCACGAACCGTCGTCGGAGCGTTGCCGGCAAGCGCGAAGTGAACCAACGCTTTGACGCGGTCGGCGCTCAATCGTGGATCACGGAATGCGGCGGTCACATCTGCATAGCGAGTGATGATCCACGAGTGTGCTTCAGGCGACCAGTGGATCGGGTCGTGTTCCCGCA
>CANFQO010000125.1 GCA_947449135.1 Planctomycetaceae bacterium
GGGAGGTCGACCAGCATCACGTCGAGCAGGCACTCCGGCTCTGGATTGGAACCAGAGTCTTCGGGGCCGGTCAGCACGAAACCACGGCGCCGAATCTCGTGGGCATCCTCGCCGGTGACATGGGCCACGGCGTCGATCAGTTCGAGGTCACTCATGACAGAGCATCTCCATGGAAAGAGGAAACGGACAGGGAAACACAGGGACACCGGCCACCCACGCAGCGAGCCGGAAGAAGGGAAACACACCCGGCAGCCAGAGGGGCCGACGGGAGAACGAGAAAGCCGCCCGCTTGAGTGGCTGGGGCGGCAGTGCAAGGAGTTGTTGAGGCGGCTAGCGTCTCGCCGGCGTCTCTGCCGCCACGAAGCGGCCCGCACCTGACGCGGCTTGCCTATGCTGACAAATTGATTGCAAACCGATGGGGCTCTCGGGGCAATGCGGCTGCGTCATCGCACGAGCCTTCGGAATTGTCAGCTTCACGTGATATCGCCGGATTGACGCCGCAAGCGTGATCCCCGACCCTCCCTCAACGTCGGTGAGAAATCGGCGTTCACGACTTGGTTTTGAGGGTGATTTCGGATGGGCGGCAGAAGGCGGGTATTGTGCTGCGTCTTGGCTATGGCCACTGCTCTATGCAGTGTGCGCGTGCACGGCCAAGCGTCCATACCGCCCGAAATGGCAATGCCGGTGCTGCCGGCTCCCATCCCCTCAGGCGGCCTCGCGCAACCGTCACCCGGCGTCATCCAGCCGCCATCCCAACTCTTTGAGGCGTCGCCCGAAGGCCAGCTTGTGCCCGTCGTGATGCCAAACCCTCTTCCGGATTGGCCCCGATGGTACGCCGGGGCAACCGGCTTGGTCATGACTCGCACGCTCCCGAGCGGTGCCGCCACTTCGGTGCAGCCGGGGCACGGCGTGGTTCTTACGACGAGTAACGCCGGCGCGACGTGGCCCGGTGGCGTCGATCTCCATGTTGGCCGCTGGCTTGGAGCCTCGCAGGAACATGCAATCGAGGCGGTGTACTGGGGCGTCTACAACATGGGGTCTACGGGCTCCGTTACCGACCCGGGCAACCGCTTGCAGGCAATACCACAGGCTCCCGGCGTGACGGTGGGCGGCTCGCCTGCCAGCAGTTTTTTACAAAACGCCCGCTCCCAAGAAATCTCTCGCAACGATCTCGTCAACGATGTGGAAATCAATTGGGTCTGGGCGCCCATGGGCCGCCCGGAGTTCTTCAACGAAGGAGACGGCCCGGTCACGCTCACGTGGCTGGCCGGGTTTCGCTTCTTCGAACTTCAAGACATTCTGAACTACACAAGTCTTGCTGGCACAGTTCCTGCCGGCGCCACTTTCGGCGTGAATGGTGGTGCGAACCAGCTGGGCCTCAATATTGCCACCAACAACAACATCTACGGCGCCCAGATCGGCGCAAAGGCAGATTGGCATCTTCTGCCAAGGCTGCGGCTCTTGGTCGCGAAGAAGTTCATGATCGGCGGCAACTCGATCACAGACACCTCTTCCATGGCGACTGGCAACGGTGTTGGCGCGACATTCGCCGGTGGAGCTCCGGTGCAGGTCCACAGCACCGCTTCTACGTTCTCCTATCTTGGCTCGTTGGACGCCGGTCTGGCTTGGGACGTCACGCGCAATTGGAGCCTGTCCCTCGGCTACCGGGTGGTCGGTGTGGGAAACATTGCGCAGTCGGATCCGGCTTGGCCAACAAGCGTGACCTCACCCAGTTCGCTCTCCAACATCAATACGGCTGGCAGCACGTTCGTACACGGTGGTTTTGCCGGATTCGAGGGGAGGTACTGACGCTGTGATGTACCCCCTCACGACACACTGTTCCAAGCGGGTTTGCTGGGCATTGTTCATCGCGCTCATCACGGCGATGCTCACGACCAACGCTGCTTCGTCAGCGGATCCCAGCCCGCTCTATTCTGCAGGAAGACAAACGGCAGGATATGCCACACGAGTCGTTAGTCCGCCCGACCGGGTGTTTGTTTCCGGTGAGGACCAATCTGCGCTGTGGCGCCAGACGGTCTCCCGCGTGAGTGCCGAGGCTCCGGCGATTCGCATCCGATCCCCCGACCCCAGCCAGAGCCCGCCGGTCGATGGGCTGATTGAAACCTCATGGGTCGGCATGCCAAATGCCAAAGCGAGTCCCAATGCACGGCGACGGGCCGTGGTTCACTTCACGCCTGAAGTAGGCGGAGCATGGCTGGAAACAGAGACCGCCTTCGAAATGACGATGCCCGCACCGCTCCCACTTCCTTCGGCAACCGAATCCTCATCGTTTTTTAATTCCCGACAGACACATGTGCAGCAGGTCGCCATGCTCTCCGACGAAGGTGGAGACGCGAACGACAACTCCATTGAACTCGCGCAGTTCACAAGCAGTAGCTTTCCCCCAGCGGATGGTGTGGCGCCGCTTCCGGAAACGGACGGCATCATGACCATGCCCCCTGCCTACCCAAACTCGCTGTCGCCGTTTTCATTCCCCACGCACCCGGCGCTATCTCGTGCGGTACGTAAAGTTGGTAGCGACTACAAAAACTTCTACTCCTGCGACAGCTTGGTCTGCGTCACCGCGGCTTTTGGGGCCGGAGCACTCATGGCGAACACCGGCTTCGATACCACCATGCAGACTGCGTGGCAGACCAGCGTCGCCCCAACTAGCTTTGGCCAATTCCTTGGCGGCACGAAGCCACTTGGTGAGGGCCGCTATGAACTGGCCGTGTGGGGCACTGCGGCCGTTACGGGACTCGTTTTTGATGAACTGCCCGTGGGAAACGTGGTGGGTGAATGGGGATCCCGTTCGCTTCGCATGTTCGTCGTGGGCGCCCCGCCGCTCTACGTGTTGCAAAAAGTCACCGGCGCGTCCCGGCCCAGCGACGGCTATGGCAGCCAGTGGCATTTCAACAATGACAACAACGGGGTCAGCGGGCACGCATTCATCGGTGCGATTCCATTTCTGGCGGCTGCGGAGATGGTGGAAAACCCGTGGGCGAAGGGCACGCTCTACGTCTGCTCGACATTTGCCGGGCTTTCACGAGTCGACGCGAATGCCCACTACCCGTCGCAGGTGTTCCTTGGCTGGTACCTCGCATTTGCCAGCTCCCTCGCCGTCGAGAAGACTGAAACGAAGTTTGCAGGCATGTATCTTCGTGCTGTCCCAATGGCCATGAACAATGGAACCGGGATGGCCATCGAGGGTCGGTGGTGAACGATTCGGAAGCTGACTTCTTACCGCAACCATCTCGTCCAGTTGTGCATCGCGACTGCAATCTACCGAAGACTTCAGCCTGAATCAGCGGTGCTCCAACAGACGCTGATCTGTAGATTTCGCCTCTCAACCATGGAGGTGAGGCCCGAACACGGCCATCTCCTTGGTAGATAGGCTACGGCAGCCGCTTTGCGATGCGAACAGTCAACGTGCCACTCGTGATGCGACATCGCTGCGCCTTATGGCGATGCTGCGGACTGATCATGGTGGCGATAGCTTCGGCCTTGAGTACCCGAGAGGCTTCCGCGCAGCAGAACCTGTTCAACGTTCCGGTTCCTGCCGTAGCGGCAGAAGACAAAATCTTCTTCCAAGAACAGCTGAACGTCGGAAGCGTCGGGAGTTCAAACACAACCTTCGATTACGGGCTGGGCAACAACTTTGAAATCGGCCTGAACGTTTTCAATGTTGGTTTGTATCCAGCGGTAACGCCCCCCATGCCCGGCGACGCTGGCCGCAATGGCGTGCTCATCAACATGCAGAAGGTATTTGAGCCGAATGAATCATTCGACATCGGCATTGGTACGCAGCAAGGAGTAAGCGCGACGACATCGAGCCAGCAGACGGAATACATGGGCTATGGATGGTGCGTGGTTGAATATGACACTCACAACGACCACGGCAGATATCTGGCTGGAACCTACATAGGCAACCCCACGTACACAGGGAAAGGCAATAGCGTCGGGTGGATGTTGGGGTGTGAGTATCCTTTGATCCCCGAGAAAATGCACTTTATGGCTGACTGGCTTGGGGGAACGAACCAAATCAGCGTGGCTGTGATTGGTGCCGTGGTCGAGCTTCCGCGGCATTGGCAACTGTCACTGGGTGCGCAGGTTCCAAGCCCGGGAAGCCACAACCCGTATGGCATGGTGATCGAGTTGACCAGAACAGCCAGCAACGTGTCGCGAGGCAAGGGGTTCTCAGACTTTTCGCGAGGTGCTAACTAGCCTCGCCTGATGTCGACAGCAGTCCCCCATCTCCACCCTCCATCGACTCTGTCTGGTTCCTGAAGGGCCCATCGCCGGCCACATGTTGTCACGCCCCGATTGGCTTGCCACATGAGCCAGAGGGGCCAACGGGAGAAAGAGAAGGCCAGCCGCGGGCATGACCAGCGGTGGCGAGCACGAAAATCGGATGTGTCCGACCGCCGCGATAGCAAAACGCTCGGCAAATCCGGAATTTCTGTCCGGGCGTCACGTCCTTTGCGCTAATTCCCGCCACTGAGTCGACCGCTATGTGGCAGCGTTGCCTCACGGTCGGCGAGTTTTTCGGAGAGGACATCCAAATGGCTACCCAGACGAAGTCCGAAGCAGTCGAGCAGCACCTTCAGGCAGCTGCTCACCATCACGTAGCGGCTCATCATCACATGGAGGCGGCCCATCACCACGAGCAGGGCGAGCATGAAGAGGCTGAGACCCACGCGGCCTCGGCGAAAGCTCACTGCGAAAAGGCGCAGAAAACAGCAGCCGCAATCCGCCAGCCGGCGCACGCGTGATCGGTCGATTGGATGACTGCGCGGGAGTCATCCGAATGAACTCGGGTGACTTCCGCCGCCAATGCATCATGCCAGTCTGGTAGATTTGTTCCCATCACCACCCGATTCAGGAAAACACCATGATTAGGTTCATTGCTTTTCTTACCATCATGACCGCGATCACCTTCGCGAGCCACGTTTCCGTCGCTGCCGAGGCGGAGCTCGACCCCGTTGCCAAAGAGAACTGCATCAAGGCCTGCAACGAGTGCATGCGTGCCTGCCGAGAGTGCCTTGTCGGCTGCGACTGCCCGACCTGTGAGAAACACTGCTTGACCTGCATCGAGACATGCCGCGCCTGCGTTGCCCTCTTGGAGTACGGCTCGCCGCTGGCAGACGAGATGTGCGAGGTCTGTGAAGAGGCTTGCGAAGAATGTCGGGCTGAGTGCGAGAAGTGCGGGGATATGCCCTGCTGCAAGAAGTGCGCTGAGGCCTGCAGGAGGTGCCACGATGCCTGTGAGGCGATGGGGCACGCGGGGTAAGACCGGTGAAAGCAATGATGAGCGTCAGTCCTGCATCGGAAGGCGACCTGCCCGCCCTGTGCGAATTGCTCGGCATCTTGTTCGCCCAAGAGGCCGAATTCTGCCCGGCCCCTGAGCGGCAGTTGGCCGGCCTACGAGCCATTCTCGGCAGCCCGCAAGTGGGTCAGGTATTGGTGCTGCGGGACGGGGAGACAGTGGTCGGTATGGTCGTCCTACTGTTCCTGCCGTCGACAGCGTTGGGTGGTCGGGTGGCGATACTGGAGGATATGGTGTTGCAGCCAAATGCTCGCGGTCGCGGGGCAGGAGCGCGACTCCTCCATGCAGCCGTCGAGTTCGCTCAGTCAGCCGGGTGCCAGCGAGTAACGCTACTTACCGACGCCGACAACGCCGCTGCACAGAGGTTCTACGGTCGGCACGGGTTCAGGCGGTCAGCCATGATCCCAATGAGGCTCATGCTCGACTGCGAAAACCCTGCCGTTCCAAACGATTCAGCAGTCGGCGTCGTGAACGCAGCCTCCCAGCGGTGCCAGAGCCACCGTGACGCGTGAGGACTCGACCTGATACTGCCGCCCGAGGAGACGCATCCACTCAACAGGGACGCGGTAGATCTGGTATCCGCGTGGCTTGGTCCTGAATGTGCTGGCTGCGCGCAGTCTCCATCAATGAGGACCGCCGCCGATCAGCAGCATGCCCCCACCCGCCGCTGCCGCGCCGACGTACCCGGCAGAGTCTTTCATCAGAGTGGTCGCGGTCGGTTCAATGCTCACGATATCGCCGGGCATCAGGCGGATGTTTTCGCTCTCGTTGCGAGTCGCCTTGCGCAGGCTCACCCGGATCAGGATGCGGTCGTCACGACCTTTCTGTTTGCGACAGACCACAATCGTGTCGATCACTTTGTTTTGTATTCCTTCAGCCCTTGCGACAGCCTCAAGTACCCGGAAGTCTCTTCCCTCTGGGAAGGGATATTCCCCGGGCTGTCGAACGTCACCGCTGACGATGACGAACTGCGAAGGCTTTGGAGAGGGCAGGATAAGTGGATCTGGTTCGTCGATGTCACCGGCATGGCCGCTGGCCAATCGGATTGGATTACGCACCGCCGCGTCGGTCAACTTCTCTGCGTCATCAATCCCTTCCGCCTTTTCTGGCTGGAGATCAGCCGATAGGTCCTTGGGTGTCAGAAACGTCTCGCGAGCAGCGCATCCAGCGACCACTGCCAGTA
>CANFQO010000126.1 GCA_947449135.1 Planctomycetaceae bacterium
ATCACCGCGTTCCAGATGTTGACGATGTTCGCCTTCATGTCGAACTCCATCGTCCAGCCGTTGATCGCCGTCGTGCCGGTGTTCTTGATCTTCATGTCACCGTTGAACCCGGTTCCCCACGCGCTGCTCTGCGTGTAGGTGGTCACCACGCTGCCGGTTGGAGTGGGCGTCGGAGTAGGCGTTGGGGTTGGAGTGGGTGTCGGGGTTGGGGTTGGAGTTGGAGTGGGTGTCGGAGTTGGAGTCGGGGTTACTGTGCCTGTCGGTATCTGTCCGAAGAGGATCTTGCCCGATTCATACACAGGCATGACGGTTGTCTTGGCTGGTGCATTGCGATCGGTTCCGATCCCCTGATACGACCAGTCGTTGAGAGCGATCCACGCGGATGCCGGCAGACCGCTTCTCAAGCCCACGCGGAACTGGGCCTCTTTCCAGAAGGAGCTGCCGGTGCCGGGGCCGATCGGCGTGCCCGAGAAGTCGACCGTCACGGCATAGATTCCCTTGGTGGCATCCCAGGCCTGCAGACCGCTGACAGTGCCACCCTGCGTGTAGTTGCTGGTCACCTGCACGTCGGCGGCCGTGTAGCCCGCTGCCTTCACCTCCGAGATGTCGATGAAGTAGCGGAATGACAGGTTCGACGACATGCGTGCCGGCCAGGCCGACTGGTTGTTGAGGAGTGCCCGAATCTCGGTGTATCCGCTCCCCACGGAGTTGACCGCCGCCTGCACGAAGAACTCGTTCGTCGGCGTTTCCGCCGGCGGCATCGTGGCCACGATCTTGCCGCCGAATTCCGTGTAGAGCCTGGCCACCGCTCCCTGGAAGGCGGCGTTGTAGTCGAGTGCCACCTCGTTGCCGATGTAGTTGTTCCGGACGTCCGTGTAGTCGCTGTCGCTGGCCGATTGCGGGCCGCCGACAAGTGCTCCATAGAGCGTGTGCCGGTTGTTTCCGGCCGCATTGACGTTGCCGTCATACACGCCGCTGGCCGCACGATGGTGCGGATTCAGCGGAGGATTGTTGCCGAAGCCGACAACGTAGCTTCGGCCCTGCGGATTGTCGCCGAGCATGTAGTTGATCTGCCGCACCGCGAAGTCGTGGTAGCGGTTACTCTTGTCCCCGACGCTGTCGCTGTAGATCAGTGCCAGGAACGACGTGTCGGCCGAATACCGGAGCGACCCCCACGTGTCGAGGAAGGCCAGTCCGCCGGGCGTGTAGGCGATCCGGCCGCTGGAATTGCCGACCGTCCAGTAGTCGAGCCACCGCTCGGCGTCGGCCTTGTAGACCTGCTTGCCCGTGGTCTGGGCCAGGAGCACTGCCGTGCCGTAGGTCTTGTCGTCCCACGACTGTGTCCACTTCAGTTGCTGGCCGGCGAGGCTGGCGGCGTAGACCGATTCCGCCTTGGCGAGATAGGCCTGGTCGCCAGTGGCCTTGTAGAGCCAGGTTGCCCCCCAGGCCAGTTCGTCGTTGTAGCCGCTGAAGGAGTTGTAGTAGGCGGCGGCGTCGGGGATGCTGTCGGAATACTTGCCGCGATAGGTGTCGGCAAACGTGTAGAGTTCGCGAGCGTGCTTCAGCAGCAGGTCGGCATAGGCCGCATCGGTCGGCCGAAACACGATCGAGGCGGCAGCCAGGGCCGCCGCCGCCTCGCCCGCGGCGTCGGAGCCGGGGTGCGTGGCGTCGAGCTTGTAGGAGGGGCGAGCCATGTTCATCACTTCGGGTGCGCCCCAGAAGGCATGGTCGGCACTGCCATTACCAACCTGCGCATAGAACGTGTTGGCAGTTGGATGGGCCTTGATGAGCCAGTCGGTGCCCCACTTCAGGGCATCGAGCATCTGCGGCAGCAGGCCGCTGTTGACGTAGGCATCGCGGTATTGCACGACGCCGAGCCCCAGCATCGTCATCGACGATGCCATCGGCAGGGCGAACTTCACGTGGTCCCCGGCGTCGTAATAGCCGCCACTGAGATCGACGCCCACATCCGCCCCGTCGGTGAGGGCCGAATCCCCTCGCCAATTGAGCGGGAAGGTGGTGGGCAGGTCGCCGGAACGCTGGGCGTCGTAGAACAGCAGTGATTTCTGCAGCACATCGGCGTAGTTGTAGGTGCCGGCTTTTGCGGCATCGTCGTTGACGATCGTGCCGGTACCTGTGCCGGCGAGGATCGTTGCCGCCAGCGCCGTGCCGAGCCTCACGATCAGCGTTTCGTCCGATTCGACCACCGTATCGCCGATGATCCCGACGGTGATGGTCTTCGTCAGTTCGCCAGCTGCGAACGTGAGCGTGCCGCTGGCTGCGGTGTAGTCGCTGCCAGCGGTGGCCGTGCCGTCGGCCGTTGAATACGGCACAGACACCGTCTGCGTGGAGGCTGCCGAGAGTGTCACCGTGAACTGCATGGCTGCCGTGCCGGTGTTGCCCTCGTTGATGCGGCCCGCGCCAATGCTCAGCGTCGGTAGCGGGGCGGGAGTTGGAGTCGGCGTGGGCGTGGGCGTGGGGGTCGGCGTGGGAGTCGGAGTCACAGTGTCATCGTCCACGATCGTGCCGGTTGCTGCCGACTTCGTGAGCGTGGCGTTCGTCGGACTGCTCAACGCCACGGAAAACGTCTCGTTCGATTCCGCTGTGGTGTCGCGGTTGACGAGCACCGTTACCAGTTTCTGCGTCTCGCCAGGGGCGAACGTCAGCGTCCCGGTGGCAGCGGCGTAGTCGCTGCCGGCGAGCGCGGTGCTATTGGCCGTGGCGTATTGCACCGTCACCGACTGGGTGCTCGCCGCCGAAAGCGAGACAGTGAAGGTGACCGGTGTCGTCGTGACAGTAGCTCCGGTTCCCGACACGGCCGGGAACTGGAACTGCACTGCCTTGAGCGGATCGACCTTGGCCGTATTCACCGTCTTCCAGTCGTCGGCCAGGATGCCGCCGGTGTCACCGGAATCGGGGTTCCATGACCAGTAGGTCCAACTGATCCCCTGCTGGCCAGCCGTCAGGTCATTCGTGCCGTTGCCGTCCAGGTCACCCTTGAGATAGGTGACCATCTTGGAATACCAGGCCTGATCGCTGGCGGTGGCCAGCGTGCTGCCGAATTCACCCAGCAGCACCGGCGTGGTGCCGGTGCGGAAGAGGTAGCCCCAGTTCTTGTCCCAGACGGCCGGCAGGTTGTTGGGATAGGTCGGGTCGCTGAAATAGGTCTGTGCGTAGACGCTGGCCGGGTAATCATGCGCCGAATAGACGAGCCGGCCGGTCGTGTTCAGTCGCACCGGTGCCGCGCCGGCGTTGGAGAGGTTTCCACCCCACCAGTAACTGCCCGAGGAGGTCGTCTCGATGCCCTCCACGATGACCAGCAGGTTGGGGTTGGCGGCGAGCACGGCGTTGCCACCCCGCTCTGCGGCCAGCCGCCAGTCGTTGACGCCACCGTCGCCCCACGTGGCCGGCCCGTGCGGCTCGTTGTGAAGGTCGATGCCGATGACCGTCGAGTTGCCCGCATAGCGGGTGGCCAGCATCGTGAGGTTGCTGATCCACTTGCTCTCGGGATACGCGGCCGTGTACCAGAGACCGGAGGCGTTGGCACTGTTGCCGGCCTCCGAGCGGTGGTGATCGAGGAAGATCTTGAGCCCGATCTGGCCGGCGTAGGCCACGATCTTGTCCATGATCTGCAGGCCGGTCTGCCCTTGCAGGTCGGCATTCTTCGAGAAGTCGATGCTGTTGGGCGTGCTCCCGGCGTCGAAGAGTTGGTCGCAGTAGGGCAGGCGGATCGTGTTGAAGCCGAGCGACTTCATCTGATCCATCATCTCCTTGTAGCCGCGGGTCCAGAGGCCGTGCGGCGCGAAGTTGCTCGTCTCGAAGCCGAACCAGTTCACGCCGGCGATTCGCACTGCGTTGTTGTTGGCATCGAGGATCTGGCTGCCAGCGGTGTGCAGATAGCCGTTGGCCACGCTGGTCTGTGGATTGCCTTCGGTGACGGAGACATCGCTGATCGTGATGCCTGGGAGGGTGACCGGGGTGACGGCAGTGACTGGAGCGACCGGAGCGACTGCGCCGGTGATCGCCGGATCGCTTCCGTAGTCGCCCCAGGCGAGGCTGAAGCCACCGGCGGACATCGCCGGAATTCCCGTGTGGAAGTTGGACAGCTGCCCTGTGGGGCCGGGGTTATCGCGGTTGATCGACCACATGGAGAGCATCCCCAGCCCTTTGGCCCGGGCGAATACCTCGAGGCGGTCGGCATCCTGCAGAGTGAAGACCTCGCTGGTGATGTCGTTGACGCCCAGCATCGGCGTCACGCCCAACTGGTTCCAGCCGAACGTCTGCCCCTGGGCGGCAAACAGCGTGGTCATCTGTGTGAAGGTGGCATTGGCGGCGTCGATGGCATACTCGCCCATCGATTTGAGCTGCGGCGGGGCGGCACTGTCGCCGTAGTCCATCGCCATCACATTGACGCCGTCGACCTTCACGCCGGCCACCAGGGCGGCCTTCACGACGTTCACGCCATCCTGCGTGAGCCCCTGCGGCAGCACCGGCAGCGTGAGCCACACTCCGAGGCCGGGGTGGCTCTGCTGCATCAGCGCGATCGCGTCCATCTGGAGCTTGATCGTTTGGACCTCGGCGATCGCGGCGCCCTCGATGTCGAAGTCGAGCTTGTTCAACTTCAGCGTGTCCACCATGTCGCCGTAGGCGGTCGCCAGAGCCTGGCTTCCCAGACCCCGCTGTGCGTAGGACTGGGCCAGGCTCACCCCTGCCGCCCCGCCCAACGACACCATCACATCGCCGCCGGCGGCCCGCAGGGCATTGATTTCGGCGCGGATGGTCAGGGCCTGTTCGTTCGTGCTATCGAGGGTCAGGACGTCATAGCCGCCCCAGGCCAGCTTTCCGCTGGGGCTGGCCTGCATGAAGCCGAGTGTCAACAGGCCCACCCCGTACTGCTGCGCAAGGCCGTCGAGATTGGGGACGGGATATTGCCCAATGTCCACGTAGGGGGCGAAGAACTGTTCCTTCCACAGATCGCCGTTGGTGGGCGTGATCGGCGAAGGTGTCGGCGTTGGCGTGGGGGTTGGAGTAGGCGTGGGCGTCGGAGTTGGCGTGGGCGTGGGAGTCGGAGTGGCCGCCGTGCTACCGACGAGCGTGAGGTTACGGAGCACTGCCGAACTGCCGCCGGGGGTGGCGCTGAAGCCGAAGGTCGTCGAACTTCCGGCCGCGATCACCCCATTCCAACTCTCGTTGCGGACGGTGTAGTGGCTGCCCGAGTGGCTGGCGATCACGCCATTCCAGAGCGACGAGATCTGTCCGTCGAAGTCGAAATCGACCGTCCAGCTGGCATATGCGGCGCTGGTCGTGTTGCGAACCGTCACGTCACCGTTGAAGCCGCTGCCCCAATCGCTTGTGACGGCCAACGTAACCGCTGAGGACGGCGTCGAGGTCACGGTAGGCGTTGGTGCAGCCACGACGGCGGGCGCGGCAAGCGTGACGGCGGGCGACAGCGTCGCCGCAGGGGTTGGTGCGGCCGCGGGCGTCGGCGATGGATCGTTGTTGGCGATCGTGACGGTGCCGCTCCGATCGGCAATTGTGGCCCGCTTCGGCGACGAGAGGTTGATCGAGAAAGTCTCGTTCGGCTCGTGGGTGCGGTCGCCCTTGATCGCGATCAGCACCTGCTTGGTGGTCGTTCCTGCGGCAAATGAGACACTGCCAGTCTTTGCCACGAAGTCGCTACCGGCCGTGGCGGTGCCGTTGGCCGTCGCGAATCGCAGGCTCACGATGCTGCTTGTGGGCTGCGAGAGCCGCAGCGTGATGGCCGCATTTGCCGTGCCGGCGTCCCCTTCCGTGATCGTGACGTCGTCGATCGAGATCGACGGCGGAGTGACGGCCATCATCGACCGTGGTTCGAGCGTTTCCGAGGTCAGGCTGGCGAGCATCGGCCGACCGCGGCGTGGTCTGCTGCTGCGGTGTGCGCTGCGTCGGCGGAAGAGGTCGGCGATGGCGTGGGAAGTGCGGGGAAAGAACCAGTTGCGCAGCGTCATGGGGGCACCTCGTGGAGGATGAAAGAAAGACGGACCGGGAGGATGAGGTGCGGGATGCGACCCGAGACGAAACCGTCTCGCTGTTTCCCACACACTCACATAAAGATGCTGGCAGCAATCTGCATTGCGTCAGCGTTGGCCCGGCGGTCTGCCCCTGAACGACCGGCGTGGAGCTTGCGTGATGACCTCCCTGCTCCGTTCCTGATTCTTCCCCGACCATCTGCTCAAAGCAAGGAATTGGTCTGCGATTGTGGACGCCATCGTGCATCCGCTCCGCGATTCAAAAAGCCTAGAAAACATGCTTTTTCAGCGTTATCGGGGTCGCGAATCGCAGCCCCTGTTCATCTACCGTTCACGAACGGTTCAGCGATCATTCACGTGCCGACCTCACTGCGGGGAGAGTGAGCGGCCGCGCCAACTGGTCTGGAGGCCGAGTTGTCTGCGCACGAGGCTCACCCACTGGATGGCAAGAAAGACGGCGATGCCCAGTGGAT
>CANFQO010000127.1 GCA_947449135.1 Planctomycetaceae bacterium
CAGCGGCTCAACTGGTCATTCGGCATCTTCAAGCAGAATGCCAATCCCTTCGGCTATGCCAATACGGGTCGTGCAAACTCGCTCGTCGGTCGGCTCGTCTGGCTGCCTGTTTACGAGGACGAGGGGAAGAAACTCCTCCACGTCGGCGTCGCTGGCCGGGCCCAGCAGACGAACGCGGATGGTGCAGTTCGGCTGCGGGCTCGCGGCGACATCCGGAACGGACCTCCCGGCCCCCTCAACTCGATCTACATGGACTCAGGCTTACTCACCGCGGACTGGCAGAACCAACTTGGCCTTGAATTCGTCGGCAATAACGGCCCGTGGTCGTTCCAATCGGAATACTTCGGCAACTGGCTCTACAACACGAAGTCGAACAAGGGGGCCTTCAACGCCACCGTGCCGTTCGCAAGCAGCAGCATTTCGGGCTCTCCGCTCAACGTGTACGTGCCCAACATCAACTACGGCACGGCCGGATACCAGCCTTATAATCAAAACTGCGGCACTTACTTCACCAACTCGGGCTACGCCGAGGTGCTCTACTTCCTGACCGGCGAGTCGCGGGCCTACGACCGGTTCGACTGCCGCTTTGACCGGGTCGTGCCCCGCAACAACTTCTACGTCGTGCGGGACCGCAACGGTCGGATCATCGGCAGCGAGGGCGCCTGGCAAGTCGGTGCCCGCTACCAATACGCGTCGCTCAACGACGGACAGATCAATGGCGGCATGCTCAATGCCCTGACGCTCGGCGTCAACTGGTTCTTCAACCCTAATGCGAAACTCCAGTTCAACTACGACTTCTGCTACCGAGACTTCCAAAACGTCGCCTTTAAGCCGGGTACGACCGACATCGTCAGCAAGGACGGCAGCGGTTGGATCACCGGCTTCGGTACTCGGCTCGCCTTCGACTTCTGACCACCCAACCCATGGCTGAAAGGAATTGACCATGCGATCACTCTGCCTCGCCCTCTGCCTCGGCGGCCTCGCGGCTGCGACAATTCGGCCTGTGATGTCTGCGGAGTGTTGCGGCTCTGGCGGCTGCAACACGTGCAAGCCGAAGTGGGAGGACAAGAAGACGAAGACGCCCAAGTATTCCCAGAAGTGCTCGGACGAGTGCGTCCGCGGCCGCGACGCGTGGTGCGATCATGGATGTTGCCCCGAGGATACGTCGCCGTTCGCGAACATATTCACGCGTAAGAAGCTGTTCAAGAAAGACGAAGAGAAGGTGGAACGCATCCTGAAATACGAACTGGTCAACACGCCCGCCGCGCCCTGTCAGCCGGCGCCCTGCCAGGACTGCGGCCCCGCATGGTATGACCTGCGAGGCCTGATCTGCCGCTGCATCGGCCTGTGACGCCAAGCACTACGGCTGGCCTTGAAGGCCACCACGAGGCGACGGCCGTGATATCACAGTCGAGAGGCTACGCCGGCACAACGCGACCCACGCCCTCTCCGCCTCTCTCCTAAATTGCCTGGCCTTCGCCTCCGTTTCCCTGACGCCTGCCCTGAGCACCTGAACCTACCCCGCGCGTTCAATCTTTCCTGAATGGGAGTGGGAGCGGGACCGGCAAACTCGCCCGTGCCCTCGTGATCCGAACTCGAGGCGCTTCCGTCACGACCCGGATCGGCGTTCGTCGAATCTTCCCAGTACAACACTGGGAACGATCGTATGAATACTGCCGGAATTTCCGGAACTGCCGGCGACAAACGACCTACTGCTTTCTTCGCCGCTGCCAGCACTTCGGTCGGGGCGATTCTTTTTGAACGGCTGCGTGGATTGACCGCACACGCGATCGTAGGTCTCGCCGCCGTATTCTCAGCGATCCAGCCAACCGCGGGTTCCCCGGCGGCTGAACCATTGGTCGCTATCGCTGATGCTGAAGAACCGCAAGGACTGGGGCTACCGAGCATCGCCCGGGAACTGACGTCGTTCGAGCAGATTTCGACAGCGCTCGAAGACGAGCAGCGCCGGATCTCGGCACTGGAATCACGACTGCTTGATCTCGAAAAACGCACCCCTTCTGGCATCGAACCGCTGCCGTCACCTGCCGAGACGGCAACGAAGGACGCCGCAGCGAAGGGCGAAGGCGAGAAGGAGAAGGAACAGCGCAAGCCCTACGAGGTAGGGAGTGACACGGAATTCGGCACTGCATGGGCCAACGGCCTGCAGGCCGAGTCGGCCAATAGTGATTTTCGTGTCAAGATCGGCGGACGAACGCAGATTGATGCATCGGCGTTCTCCGCGAGCCCGGGGCCAAGGCAGTCGCCGCAACAGGGCGGCCTCGATCCGGCGCTCCACGACACGGTGAACGTTCGGCGAGCCCGCCTCCGCATCGAGGGCAGGATGTACGAGTTTTACGATTGGGTGGCCGAGTATGACTTTGCCAACCAGATCAACGTAAACAACGAGGTCTATCCCACGGAAAAGGACGCCGGCCCTCTCCCCAGCGTCACCGACCTCTGGCTGCAGATGCGAGAACTGCCGATTCTGGGCACGGTGCGGGTCGGCAACCAGAAAGACCCCTACGGCTACGAGCACCTCACCAGCAGCCGCTGGCTCAACTTCATGGAACGATCTTTCAGCCAAGACGCTTTTGAGGGACCTTTCAACGGTGGCTTCGTCCCTGGCATCCAGTCGATGAACAATGCCTACGACGGCAGGGTTGCCTGGCAAATCGGGGAGTTCAAAGCCACCGCGAATCCGTTCGGCTTCAATAACTTCAACGGCAGCAGCATGACGGTGGGGCGGATGGTCGTGCTGCCGGTCTACGAGGACGAAGGCCGCAAACTCCTCCATCTCGGAATCTCCGGCCGGGCGCTGCAGCCACGGGACAATCAAACCCGGTTTCGCAGCCGCGGCTCGATCCGTAACAGCCCGTCGGGCCCGCTCAATTCAATTTACGCAGACAGCGGTGTGCTTGAGGCAACCTGGCAGAACATGATCGGTCTGGAGTTCGTCGGCAACAATGGCCCCTGGTCGTTTCAGTCGGAATACTTTGGTTCGTGGCTCTACAACGCTGTCACCACAAAGCAGGGGCCATACATCACTAACGGTTACCAGCCGCCCCCAGGCACGCCAGTCGGCACCGTCTACTATCAGAGCGGATACGCCGAAGTTCTTTACTTCCTGACCGGTGAGAGCCGTACGTACTCGCTCATCGAGTCGCGTTTCGACCGTCCCATTCCCCGCAATAACTTCTACGTTGTCCGGGGCGGCCGGGAAAGCAAACGCATGAGCATCAGCGAAGGGGCCTGGCAGGTCGGTGCCCGCTACAACTACCTCTGCCTCAACGACAGCGGGGTGAATGGCGGTGTCCTGAACGGCATGACACTCGGTCTCAACTGGCTGCTCAACCCAAACGCCCGCATCTACTTCAACTACGACCTGACCTACCGGAACTTCTCGTCTGTGCCGTGGACGTCGAGCGGAAAGCCTGCTCAGAGTTATGACGGCAGCGGCTTCATCAACGGCTTCGGTACCAGACTGGCCTTCGACTTTTGATCGCGTGTTCCGAAACGCTAAGGAGAGCGCCCCGTGCACCGCCATTTTCTGCTGACCTGCATCACGCTGTTCCTCTATCCGTCATACGTTGTCTCCGCCTGCGACTGCGGCAGGTGCGACGACTCCGAGGCGTGCGTGCCCGCCTGTAAATCGTCGTGGGCCGAAAAGAAGACACGAAAGCCCACATACTCGCTGGAATGCGAGTACGCCTGTGGCCGAGTGGCCGAGCCGTGGTGCACAGAATCAGGTGCGTGCCGCTGCTCCCCTCCGTGCGGCCGAGTGTACGTGAAGAAAAAGCTCTACAAGCAGCGGGGTGAGGAGAAGGTGGAGAAGGTGCCGAAGTACGAAGTGAAGATGCTGCCGGCTGCACCATGTGATTGCGCTTCCTGCTCCGGAGTATGCTTGTGGAATCCCTTCTCTGTCCTGCATTACCTCATTGCCCACTGAGTCTAGGCTGCCCGTCAGCCAAATGATCTGACGGCCTGCCGCCGTGGCCTGGGGGGCACAGGGCGGCAGGCTGTCTTTCTTTTCAAGATGCAAAACGCTCCGTCACCGTCGCCGCGAGCCGCCTGCGTGGCCGGGATCGTGTTTGCGATGCCCGTCGAGGCAGACGCCTTTGCGGCACTCGTGAGGGAGACCGTGGAATACACAGCAGCCGGGCTCGCGTTCCACGAGGGCGTCGTCATTGGCCGGCGGGTCGCCTGGTGCGTGGCCGGGGCGGGTGGCGAAGCGGCCCAGCGTGCCACGAGGCTTCTAATCGACGGGCATCGGCCGCGGGTGATCGTGTCAGCCGGGTTCGCCGGTAGCCTCGCTCCTGCGTTGGCCCGCGGCGCAATCGTGTATCCGAATCGAGTCATCACCGGTGCCGGCGGTCCGCCGATCGAGGTTGCGGCGACAGGGCAGGGGACTTCAGTTCCGCCCCTCGGATCATCGGCCGGCTCTGGCGACCTCACGATCGTGAGCGTGGATCAGGTGGTGACCACGGCCGCCGCGAAGCGGGAACTCGCCGCGGCCACCGGCGCGAGCCTCGTCGACATGGAGACCTATGCCGTGGCCACAGTCGCGCAGTCCGCCGGGCTGGCATGCGTATCGATCCGCGTGATCTCCGACGATGCGTCGCAGGATCTGCCCAAGGAGATTGCCGCCCTCGTGCAGCCACAGTCGGGCATGCGGCGATTAGGGGCGGCGCTCGGTGCCATCGGCCGGCGTCCGCGAGCCGCCCTCGACATGTGGCACCTCTGGGAGCACGCCGTCGTCGACGGCCGCACGCTCGCGGGGGCGATTGGGCGGTTGCTGGAGCGTCTCAGCGACTCCCCGTCAGCAGCCGCACAACCGGGTTCTTCGCCAGATCGGCCGTAAGCGAGGCGACGGGCCTGCCCAACTGCCGACCAGCGGCGCTGGCCGCGAGTCGGCCGCTTCGCACGGCGCCCTCCATCGTGGACGGCCAGCCCGTGGCGGTCCAATCGCCCGCCAGAAAGAGGTTCGGCACGACCGTGCCAGCGGCCGGCCGGAAGGCATCGACGCCCGGCCGCACCGAGAGCACGGCGGTGGGGTCGGTGACCACACGTGACTCAAGCAGCACGGCCTCGCGGGCCGCGGGAAACGTCTCTCGCAGTTCCGCCACGACGGCGGCCAGCAACGCCTCGCGGTCATTGCCAAGGAGCCCGCGGGACGCGCTGATCACCACCTGACAGTAGCCCGGCTGGCGGCCCTCGGCTGCGTCGGGGCGAAACACCCACTGCGAGACGCGGCCCACGAGCACCGCATGGGGCAGGTCGATACAGTCGCGATCAAACCAGAGATGCACCGCCGTGATCGGCGAGCCGGCGAGCCGCTCGTCGGCGGCCGGCACGAGATCGGGCACGACCCGCGCCGCCTGCCGCCACGGCAGCGTGACGATCGCGGCATCACAAGGGGTTCGGCCATCTCCGTGGAGCACCGCGACGGCCCGGCCATCAGCATCACGCTCGATCGCGGTCACGTTCCTGCCCGTTTCCACCGTCACGCCCCGGGACTCGAGCCACGCCACCAACCGCTCGCCGAAGAGCGTTCCGAGCGGCTCCAGGGGCACGAAGAGATCGGCGGCATCGCGATGCGCGAGAAACGCATCGACCGCCACCTTCCGGGCCGCGGCAGTGCTCACCAGATCGATCGATTCCCCCAGCGCGCTTTCCAGTACCGGCTGCCAGAACAGCCTGATCACCCGCTCCGGCTGACCGGCCGACTGGAGCCAACTGAGTGCCGTGCTACCGGTAGTGACGGCCCCGCCTGCAGCCGGCTCGCGATACCTCGCCAGCTTCAGCATGCCGAGTCCGAGCGACAGCTTCTCGCCAAATGAAAAATGCCGCATACCCAGGAGCAACGGTGCGAGATGCAATGGCGCCGGCAGCAGTCGCGAGGGCGTGCAGGCGGCCCGATCTCCGTCGGGGCCGATGAACCACAGCGTGCGGTCGCGACGGAGGGCATCGGCCAGACCGGCCTGTCGACAGAGATCGAGAAAGTTGGTGCAGCAACCCATTGCCACGTGCTGACAGGCGTCGACCAAGCCACCCGCCACCGGGTCCTCGAACGAGGCAGCTCTGCCACCCGCCCGGCGCCTTGCCTCCAGCACGGTGACGCGGACATCGGCCGCGGAGAGCGACGCTGCCGCCGCAAGGCCAGCCAGACCGCCGCCGACAACAACAACATGCGGCCGGCCAGTCGGAGCAGCGGTAGAGCGGAGCAGTTCATTCATCACTGGCAGAGTCTCTCAGACCGCACGGAACAATTGGGCTTCGACCGTTGGACAATAAACTTTGTGGACATCACGGCTGCCGCGTTCCTAGAACCAGTGTTGTGAGCGCCGAGCCCACA
>CANFQO010000128.1 GCA_947449135.1 Planctomycetaceae bacterium
ATCACCCGCCGGGCAGAGACTCATCGGATGGTAGGAGCCGTAGAGCACCGGTCGGGCCAGCGTGTTGAAACCGGCGTCGACGAGCAGGTATTTCCGCGTGCCTTGGCGCTTGACGGCGCGGACCTCGGTGACGACAAAGCCCGATTCGGCGGTGAGATAACGGCCCGGCTCGATCTCCAGCCGGATCCGGTGGCCGAACCGATCCTCAAGCTTCTTCCGCGTCGCATCCCACAGCTGAAAATAGCCGCCGAGGTCGGCGTGGACCTCGCCAGGCTTGTAGGGCACGGGGAGGCCGCCGCCGGCGCTCACCATCGTCAGCGACCGGCCGATCTCAACTGCCACCCGCTCGAGGGCGCCGGCCACCTCGGCCAAATGCACGAGATCGGTGCCGCTGCCGATGTGCATGTGGAGGCCACTCACCGACAGCCCGGCCCACTCGGCCCGGCGGAGCACTTCGGGAATCTCCTCGTGCCAGATGCCGTGCTTGGAGCCCTCGCCGCCGGTATTCGTCTTCTGGCTATGGCCATGGCCGAAGCCGGGATTCACCCTCAGGGTGATGTTTGCCCCGGGCACCCGCTCAGCGAGCTGCTCGATCATGTCGGCCGAGCCGCAGTTGACATGAATGCCCAGCTTCGCGACCGCGTCGAGGCTCGCGCGGTCGAAGATGTCGGCTGTGTAGACAATCGGATGCACGGGAGGCAGGGCGTCGGCCGCGGTGCCACGGTCGGGGTGGGCCGAGTAGCCAGCCTGCAGTGCCCGGTGGATCTCCCCGGTGCTGACCGCGTCGACCATCACGCCCTCCCGGCGGATGAGATCGAGCACCGCCAGATTCGAGCAGGCCTTCTGGGCGAAGCGAACCGTGTCCCAGGCCGCGAGATCGCGGCAGCGGCGCCGGATCATCTCGGCGTCGTAGACATAGAGCGGCGTGCCGTGTTCGCGGGCAAGGTCGGCCACGCTCACGCCCGCGATCTGTCGACGGATGCTGGCCGCGGTGGACGTTCCGGAGGTTGTTTCAGAAGCGTGGGAGCTCGCTGCGGTCGGGCTGTTCGTGATCACGGCTGAATGTATGAGAGGAAGGAGAGGGGAAACCGGGCGAAGGACAGATATGCCGCCCACCGAAGCGTTGGCTTACTGTTCTCGCACCGGAATAGGAAATCCGTTGGGGTTTGCCCCGCCGATTGGTTCAAGAGCTCCGGCTCCAGCGGCCAGCACCCGCAGCGCAGTGGCATCGGCCGACAGCCGGGTGGCCACGCCCCGATCGATCGGCCGGATGAGCAGCGTGACATCGCCCCCCTGCCGATCGTTGCCGGTGTTTTCCTCAGCGGAAGGTGAGTCGGTGGGCAGGATTCCGAATTCCGCCAGCATCGGTGCCATCAAGCGGCGGACCGACACATCGACGCCCACGATCGGCTTCGCCTCCGAGTCAGCCTTGCCAGCCGGCCCGAGCACGCCCGTCAGCCGCTGCTGCGGATTGCCCCCCGCCATCAGAAAGGCGTATTCAGGGGTGACGGCAAGTGTCACGTCGACCGTTTCGCCGAGCCGCTCGGCGGCCTCGGTACCGCTGACGTCAACAGTAATGGTATGCAGGTTGGCAGAGCCGACCTTGCCCGAGTCGAAGGCGATCTTCACGCCCGGGGGCAGCAGTTGCTTGCCACCGTTCTGTCCGCCAAACGTCTGCTTGACACGGTTTTCGAGGGCGGCGCCATCCTTCACCCGGATGCCGGCCGTCACGGCGGGCAGGGCCTTGCCAAGGTCTTTCAGAGCGACATCATCGGTATCAACACAGACCGCTGCATCGATCCCGCCGGTGGCGAGCACCGAAGAAATCGTCTCGCGAAGCAGCAGGGCCACCGTCTTCGTGAGCGGATCGTCGCTGGAGGCGGGCAGGGCCTGTTCGAGTATGGCAAGCGCGTCGCGGCGGGACGCCTCTGGAACCGACTGCACAAGGTGCCCGGAGACCGCGGGCCTGCTGCCGTCGGCAGCAGGGGGCATCGGCACGCTGAGCTGTCCCTTGTCGGCTCCCTCCATGGCCAGTGCCAGAGGTGAACCCGGCACGGCGACCGTCCTGTTTTCGATGAAGAGTCGATCGTTGTCGCTGTCGATCGCGATGCCGAGCACCAGCGATTCCGTGTTGGCGAGGCTGTCGAGCGCGGCACTGAGTGCCCGGCCATCCAATTGCTGCCCCTGTTCGCCTGCGGCAGCTGCTCCCTGTTCGATCAGCATGCGGAGCTGTTGTCGGAGCGAGCCCGGGAGCAGGTGCGGAAACAGTTCGATGCCGACCGTGTAATGCTCCGACAGCGGCGCAAACAGCGGTGCGGGGTCGACCGCCTCCGCGTCCATCCCCTGCGGCGAAACAATCGCCCAGCCATTTTGTTCCTCAAGATCGAGGGCGATGCCGCTGGGCAGGGTGAGACTCCGGGTGTCGCCCAACTGCTGGGTAGGGCCGGTCACGGCCTGCAGCGAATCGAGCAGCTTGTCGAGGCTCTTGACTGGTATGAAGCCGTGTACGGCGAGATCGTTGCCGTCGGTCGTGATCACCGCGCCCAGCGGACGCTTGACATCGAGTCCGGCCAGCCCGCGGCCCTGCGTGGCCATGAGCAGTACCGACTCGACCATGCCCGCCAAACCGGGCTGGCCGACCTGCGTTCCCAGCCAGCCAGCCTGCTTTTTGAGATCGGCATAGCCGTCGACCGTGACGACGGCCAGCACCGTGCGCTCATCGGCGCGGGCGGAGGCGAGGCCGCCTCCTGTCGCAAGGAGTATCCCGGCAATCAGTCCGGCGACCGCGATACGAACCGTCTTCCGCAGACCACGACCGCCGACAGTCAGGAGCGACATGGAAATTCCCTCGCGAACGAGCACTCGGTTTCATCGCCGGTGTGGCAGCGGTGCATGCGCCGCCCACCCGTTCCGCCACGTCGTGCGGAGATCGATTCACCGCAGCTTACCAGCCGTCTGCCAAAACCTGTATTCTGAAGCCGATGCAGCCGATTTCCACCGGTTTTGAGCCTGGCCCGCCGCCCACTTCGTTGGCGCCTGTGGCGGTGCGGCCGCCCCGCATCCGGCTGCAGGCGCTCCTCTTTCTGCTCACCTGCCTCACCACATTTGCGGCTGGCGTCTCCGGCTGGCAGGCCGAACTGCTCGGATTCGATGACCAGTTTGGCCTGCAGGTGACGGAACACTGGCAACGTGGGCTCCTCTATATGGCGGCGGTACTGGCGGTGCTCGGGGCGCACGAGGCGGGCCACTTCATCGCGGCCTGGCTGCATCGCATTCCGGCCACGCTGCCGTTCTTCATCCCGGTGCCCGTATTGCTCACCGGCACGATGGGCGCCGTGATCGGCATGGAGGGCTCCCGTGCCAACCGTCGCCAGCTCTTCGACATCGCGCTGGCTGGGCCGCTGGCGGGGCTTGTGGTCGCGCTTCCCGTTCTGGCCGTCGGACTGCTCACAGGCGAGGCTGTCGGGCACAGCCCATTCGCCCTGCCGCCCTTGGCCCGTGGCCTCCTCGGGCTCGTCCGCCCCGACATCGCCGTCGGCGGGACCATCGCCCCCAACGCTCTCTTCATGGCGGGATGGGTGGGGTTGCTCGTGACCGGACTGAACATGATCCCGATCAGCCAGCTCGATGGCGGGCATGTGAGCTACGCGGTCTTTGGCCGACGGGCCCACTGGATCGCGCGGAGCGTGCTGATCGCCTCGATTGCCGCGATCGTGATCCTGGGCCGCACCAACTGGATCGCGATGGTAGTGATCGTGACGCTGCTGGGCACCGATCATCCGCCGATCCGCAATGACGGCCGGCCGCTGGGGCTTTTCCGCACGGTGCTGGGAGTGCTCTCGTTTCTGATCCCGATCGTGACCTTCATGCCTGAGCCGCTGCTGCTCGACTAGCGGCTGTGGCCGCGGGGCGTCGACGATAAGAAGCCCCCGGCGGAAGCTAGGGGACTCCGGGCGGGAATACCGTCCCGCGTGCGATGTCGAACCGGTAAAGCCCAACAACCCGGTGTCCCGTCGCTTCCGCTCCGGGCTTCTATTCATGCGTGGCGGAAGCGTCTGAGGAAACGCATCAATCGAATAAAAGCCCCCGGCGGAAGCTGGGGGACTCCGGGTGGGAATACCGTCCCGGGTGCGATGTCGAACTGGTAAAGCCCAATAGCCCTGTGTCCCCGGTCCTCCGTCCGGGGCTTTTAGTCAAACACGCGTCAGGCCCAAATGCACCGGCTGGTCGAACCTAGCACCAGCGACCTGCGGTCGCGTGCATCTATCGCACCAGGATATTGCGGAACTGCCACGGATCGGTCGGGTCGATGTCCTCGGGAAAGAGCCCCGGGCGATCGGCCAGCGGCGTCCAGTCGGTGTAGTGGCCGGTCACCGGACCGAGGTAGGGCCGCTGCACCGCCAGGCACCGACGGAAGTCCATCTCGTCGGTCTCGACGATGCCGGCCTGCGGGTTCTCGAGAGCCCACACCATCCCGGCCAGCACGGCCGATGTGACCTGCATCCCGGTGGCGTTTTGGTAGGGGGCGAGGTCCCGGGCTTCGTCGATCGAAAGCTGCGAGCCGTACCAGTAGGCATTCTTCTCGTGGCCGTAAAGGAGCACGCCCAGTTCGTCAGCCCCATCGATGATCTCGTCCTCGTTGAGGATGTGGAGTGAATCCTGCCGCTCGCCGGCGCGGCCGAAGAGTTCGTGCAGCGAGAGCACCGCGTCGTTGGACGGGTGGTAGGCGTAGTGGCAGGTTGGACGATAGACGACCTGGTCACCCTCGCGGAGCGTGAAGTAGTCGGCGATCGAGAGCGACTCGTTGTGAGTGACGAGAAACGCATACTGGGGGCCGGGGGTTGGGCACCAGGAACGCACCCGTGTGTTGGCCCCCGGCTGGAGCAGGTAGGCACCCGCCTTCGCGCCAAATGTGTGGAGCCGGCCGTTTTCCGGAAGCCACCGTTCGTGCGTGCCCCAGCCGAGTTCAGCCGGCTGCATGCCTTCCGAGAGAAAGCCCTCGACCGACCAGGTGTTGACGAACGTGTTCATCGGCTTCGGATGCTTCGACCGCTGCGTGTCGCGTTCCGCGATGTGGATGCCCTTCACTCCCAGGTCGCTCATCAGCTTCGCCCAGCCGATTCGGTCATCGGCGGCCGGTTCCACGAAGCTGTGGCCGGTGTCATGCGCGAGGTTCACGAGTGCCTGCTTCACGAACCAGGAGACCATGCCCGGATTCGCCCCGCAGCAGGAGACGGCAGTGGTGCCACCGGGATGGCGGGCTTTTTCTTCGCGGACCATGGTCCGTAGGGCGTTGTTCGTGCGGGCCTCGGGACCAGCGTTGCGATCGAAATAGAAGCCCGGCCACGGCTCGGCCACGGTGTCGATGCAGAGGCAGCCGAGTTCACGGCAGAGCCGGATGATGTCGAGGGAGGAGGTGTCGACCGACAGATTCACACAGAAGCCGCGACCGCCGCCGGCGGTCAACAGGGGCTCCAGAAGGTGCCGATAGCGGTCGCGGGTGACCGCCTGGTGGATGAACCGGATGCCATGCTTGTCGAGGATTCCTCGGTTGCTTTCATCGGGATCGATCACCACGAATCGTGAGCGGTCGAACGTGAAATGGCGTTCGATCAGCGGCAGGGTCCCGCGGCCGATCGAGCCGAAGCCGATCATGACGATGGGCCCGTCGATGTGGGCATGCACGGGCCACTTGGGCATGATCGACTCCCGGGAAAGGCGAGCGGTCATGACGGACCGCCCGAGGTCAAAGAGCCTTGTAATAAGGCCCCCCACGGTCGTCGTCAATCAGCAGCGTTGCCCGGGCCAGCACCGCGATTGGTACGGGCCACACGGTTGATGATTCGCCGCTCTCCAGCAGCGAATGGTGGAAAGCGCGGCGGCCGCGGCACTTCGTTGACGCCCCTGCCCCCGATGCCCACAATTCAGTTCTCGCCCCGCTGACGCCCCCCGTCCCCGCGATAGGAGAATACCGATGAACGGCACGCCCAATTTCGTCGAGCAGGATGATCCAGAGGTGTGGGCGGCCATGGCCGCGGAGCAGACCCGGCAGCAGGACGGGCTGGAGATGATCGCCAGCGAGAACTTCACGAGCCCCGCGGTCATGCAGGCGGTTGGGAGCGTGCTCACCAATAAATATGCCGAGGGCTACCCTGGCCACCGCTACTACGGCGGCTGTGAGTTTGTCGACAAGGTCGAGGATCTGGCCCGCGACCGGCTGAAGGCCGTCTTC
>CANFQO010000129.1 GCA_947449135.1 Planctomycetaceae bacterium
GCCGTGTCGCCGTTGGGGATTACGTGGATCGGAATGCCGGCCTGTTCCTCCCGCTGGGTCGGCATGCCGGCACGAATCTCATCGAGAAACCACGAGCGGAACTCCTCCGATGTCTCCACGGCGCCGCCACCCACGATCAACGCGTCGGGGTCGAACACGTTGATCATCTCGTCGAAAAAGAGCCCAAGCGCCCGTGCCTGGACGCGGAAGATAGCGCGACAGAGTTCGTCACCCTGCTCCGCGAGGCCGCGGACACGTTTGGCCGCCTGGGCGATGTCGCCTCCACGGGCGAGTTCGTGGTCGGGGTGCTGGGCGAGGAAATAGGGTAGCAGCGTGCGGCGAATGGCCGTCAGCGAACAGAGCGACTCCAGATCGCCCGTCCGTCCGCAGTTGCAGGTCGGAACCATCCCCTCGATGCCCGGGATCTGGCCGGACGGAATCAGCACGTGCCCCAGTTCGCCGCCGAAACCATTGCGACCATTGATGACCTTGCCGCCGGTGATGACTCCGCCGCCCAGACCCGTGCCGACGATCGCGGAGACGCTCGTTGCCGTGTTTTCCGAGCCGAAGATGGCCACATGTCCCCAGAGGGCTGCCGCGTTGCCGTCGTTCAGGTAGCAGACCGGGTGGCCGAGCCGACGTTCCAAGCCGGCACGAATGTCGTAGCCTGCCCACTCGGCATGCACGAAGTTCGTCGAACCGCGTTTGCTGAGGACTCCAGCAGCGCTGGCGGGACCCGGTGTATCGAGTCCGATGGCCACGACGTTCTCCACCCGCACGCCTGCCTGTTCGGCGGCCATCGCCAGCCCGTCGGCGATCTGACCGAGGCAGATGTCCGGGCCCTCAACGCTCCGTGCCGGATGTTCGCACAGACCATCGATCAGGAACTGCCCCCGCTGGTCGAGAAACGTGTAGTTGATCGCGGTGCCGCCCAGATCGACGCCAGCCACGACCTTCATGGATTTTGTTGCGGATGTCACTCGCTGTTGCCTTTCCCTGCCATCATGCGTTCCCTGCCAGCCCTATGATGAGGCCGGGATTTTCCCGGCCAGTTCCCGTTTCACGCGGGCAAGAATCGCCCGCAGGCCCCGTGCCCGCAGGATGCCCAGTACGTCGGCGAGCCCCATTCGCTCCAGCATATCGTCTGGCAACGTGACTGCCTCCGCCACCGGCCGGCCGTTGATCGCGTCGGCGAGGATCGCGACAAAGCCTTTCACCGTAGGCGCCTCGGGTGCCACCTCGGCGATCAGCCTGGCGGTCCCATCGGTCGCCTCTGCCCAGAGGAAGACTGGGGTCTGGCACTCGTGCACCCGGCGGTCCTCGGCTCCCTTCCGTGCCTGATACTCGGCCGACAGCGGCGGCAGACCGGCCGCGAAATCGAGCAGCAGTTCAAGTTTCTCGCGGCTGTCGAGATCGGCGAACTCGCCGATGATCGCATTGAGCCGCTCGTGGACGCCGTTCATGCGTGTGAATGAGAGGTGACTGGGGCGTCAGAGAGGGGCGCTGGAACAGGATGCTGGAGCCATCAGGAGGCGTGAGCCGCAGTCGCGCCAGCGGCTGCAGCGGCAACGGTTCCACCCGGGTCGGCACCCTTCACGATCGGCACACCTACGCAATTGCCCCACTCCAGCCATGAGCCGTCGTAGTTCTTCACGTTGCCGAAGCCGAGCAGAAACTTGAGTACGAACCAGGTCAGGCTCGACCGCTCGCCAATTCGGCAATAGGCGATCGTGGGGGAGCGTCGCTTCATCTTCAGGTCGCGAAGGTAGAGCTTCTCGAGTTCCTTCGCCGTCTTGAACGTGCCGTCGTCATTGCAGTTCATCGGCCATGGCACGTTGTTGGCGCCGGGGATGTGGCCGCCGCGGACTGCACCCTCGTTGGGATAGTCGGGCATGTGTGTCCGTTCGCCGCGATACTCCTCGGGCGACCGCACGTCGAGCAGTTGTTTGCCCGCCCGCTGGTGCTTGAGCACCTCGTCCCGCAGGGCCCGGATCGTGCCGTCCTGCTCCGCCGCCTTATAGTGGCCGTGCGGATAGCCCACCCGGTCGTTCGACCAGGCCCGGCCGTCGAGTTCCCAACGCTTCCGGCCGCCGTCCATGACGCGGCAGTCCTTGTGGCCGTAGAGCTTGAACACCCAGAAGGCGTAGCAGGCCCACCAATTGTTCTTGTCGCCGTAGAAGACGACCGTCGTATCGTTGGAGATGCCACGCTCGGCACAGAGCTTCTCGAAGGCGGCCCGGTCGATGTAATCACGCACGACCTGATTCTGGAGGTCGACCTGCCAGTCGATTTCGACCGCGCCGGGGATGTGGCCCTGCGTGTAGAGCGCCCGATCCTCGTCTGATTCGACAATCCGCACGCTGGGATCGGTCAGATGCTCAGCCACCCAGGAGGTGGAAACGAGCACGTCTGGATGGGCGTAGTCGGGCATGGACCGATGCTCCTGCGCGGCGGGGATCTTCACATCACTGCGAGGAATCGTAGTCCATGCTCATCCGGCCTGCAACGAGGCGACGTGCCGCCGCGGCTGCGGCAGGGACACTTCGCGGCGTTCCACGCACGCCCTCGTTGAAGGAGGCCTGCTGCTGTAGGATGAGTCTCTGCCTCGCCCCGCTGCCCCACGTCGGTGGGAATTTGCCGGTGACTGGGCAAGACGTCATCCATCCTCCATCACTGAGTGAACCGACTTCCGATGGGTCCCGCCTTTATCTTTCAGATCACCGATCTTACCAAGAAGTTCGGTCAGCGAGAGCTACTCAAGAACATCAACCTGGCCTTCTATCCGGGGGCGAAAATCGGCCTCCTGGGACGCAACGGCGCCGGCAAGAGCACGCTCATGAAGATCATGGCCGGGCTTGATACCGAATACGACGGCGAGACCCGGCTGGCTGACGGCTATACCGTCGGCTACCTGCGGCAGGAGCCGCAGCTCGATCAGTCGAAGACGGTGTTTGAAAACGTCATGGAGGCGGTTGATCATTCCCGTGCCGTGCTCCGCCGATTCGAGGAGATCAATGCCCGGCTGGGCGAACCGCTCGATGACGCCGAGATGGAGAAGCTGCTTGCCGAGCAGGCTACGGTGCAGGATGAGATCGACGTCAAGAATCTCTGGGATCTCGACCGGCAGGTCGAGATTGCCATGGACGCGATGAACCTGCCGCCAGCCGACTGGGCCGTCACGAACCTCTCCGGTGGCGAGCGGCGCCGCGTGGCGCTCTGCAAGCTGCTGCTCGAGAAGCCCGACCTGCTCCTGCTCGATGAGCCCACCAATCACCTTGATGCCGAGAGCGTCGATTGGCTCGAGCGGCATCTCGCCGAATACACGGGCACCGTGGTGGCCGTAACGCACGATCGCTACTTCCTCGACAACGTTGCCAAGTGGATCCTCGAGGTCGACCATGGCCGGGGGATGCCCTTCGAGGGCAACTACACCTCGTGGCTGCAGCAGAAGAAGGCCCGCCTGGAACTTGAAGAGAAGCAGGCGAGCACCCGTCAAAAAACGCTCGACAAGGAGCTCGAGTGGATTCGGATGTCGCCCAAGGCCCGGCAGGCCAAGAGCAAGGCACGTGTGGCATCCTACGAGAAGCTGGCAGCCGAACAGGCCGCGGTCCGCGATTCGGAGATCGAGATCTTCATCCCCGCCAGCCGCTCGCTCGGGGATCAGGTGATCGACGTCGAGAACATCTCCAAGGCATTTGGCGACAAGCTGCTCTTCGAGAACCTGTCGTTCCGCCTGCCGCCGGGCGGCATCGTGGGCATCATCGGCCCCAACGGCGCCGGCAAGACGACGCTCTTCCGCATGCTCGTCGGTCAAGAAAAGCCTGACACTGGCACGGTCAAGGTGGGGGCCACGGTCGACGTTGGCTACGTCGATCAAAACCGTGACGCCCTCGACCCTGACAAGACGGTGTTCGAGGAGATCTCCGGCGGCCACGACACGATCGAACTCGGCAAGCGGACGGTCAACTCCCGGAGCTACGTCGCGAAATTCAACTTCATGGGCCCCGATCAGCAGAAGAAGGTGGGCACCCTCTCCGGCGGTGAACGCAACCGCGTGCACCTGGCGAAGCTGCTCCGGGGTGGGGCCAATCTCCTGCTGCTCGACGAGCCGACGAACGACCTCGATGTCGACACGCTCCGGTCGCTCGAAGAGGGCATCTCAAGCTTCGCGGGATCGGTCGTCGTGATCACCCACGATCGCTGGTTCCTCGACCGGCTCGCCACGCACATCATCGCCTTCGAGGGAGATGGCTACGTGCACGTCTGCGAGGGTAATTTCGAGGTCTATGAGCGGAGCCGCAAGGAGCGGCAGGGCGTCGCCGCCGACGAGCCGCACCGCTTCCGTCACAAGAAGCTCACGCACTGATTTCACGCCCGCAGGGCCATCCATGACCCCTGCGGGCTTTGGGCGGTCGGAGGCAAAGCCAAGGTTTGCCTCGACCGCCAGATCGCATCCTGCGATCCTGCTTCACGCGAAACAGGTTTATCCCCAGAATGATGCTGTTTCCGAACTGCGGAGCCGTTGTGACCGCGGTGCTCGGCTGCCTCGGCCTGCTGTTCCCGAGTGCGGTGGGCCGCGTTCTTGGAATCAAGTCGGATGGGCCGCTCGGAACCTCAGAGCTCCGTGCCACCTACGGCGGATTTTTTCTATGCCTCGGAATCGGATGCCTGGCAGCCCAGTCCGTGCCTGCCTTCACCATTGTTGGGGCGGCTTGGTGCGCGGCTGCTTTGGCTCGGGTCGTGTCTTACGCCGTTGATGGCAGCCGAACGGGGCAGAATCTTGCCGGGGTGGGATTCGAGGCGGGCGTTGGCTTGGCCATGCTGGCAGCGCAGCTCTAACAAGACGATCCAGCGGGCTCCGAACTGTCTACTATATCGTTCGCTGGAGAAGGCGTTTTATGCAGACTGTGTACATTGAGACTTCGGTGGTCAGCTTCCTTCGCGAGAACCCGTCGGCATCCCCAGAGTCGTTGGAGCGACAGCTCATCACCCGAAACTGGTGGAGTCTCCAGCGTCGTCGTTATGAACTCGTGACATCTCAGTACGTACTTGACGAAGCCACCATGGGCAGTGCTGCTCTGGCCAGTGAGCGTCTTAACCACCTGGCTGGCATTCCTTTGGTTGTCCTCAACGAGCGGATCGACGTAGTGGCCGCTCAAATCATGGCACGAGCCATATTGCCGCCTGACGCAATCGTCGATGCACTGCACATTGCCTGCGCTGCAGTTGGCCGCTTAGACTACTTATCGACGTGGAACTGCTCGCACATTGCCAATCCGATGATCTTGCCACGGGTATTTCGCACTCTGGATGACTTTGAGCTTCCTTTTCCCGTGATCTGTACACCGAAGGATATGCTTGATGAGCAAGGCGATGAAGAAACGAATTGATCCCGTCATCGAAGAGATTCACGAGACTCGCCGCGAGATAGCTCAGCGATTCGGCGGCGATATTCATCGGATTTCTGAGGATGCGCGACGGCGGCAGAGTCGTGAGGGCCGGCCCGTATGGCATCCGAAAACAGCGAACCAATCGCTGGATCAAACGGCGGATGGCATCCAGCGGAATGGATGAGTGTTCGCCTGCCGCTGGCCAGCCTCAGTGTTCGCGTTATCGAGAGGGAGCCTTTTCATGCCGATCATCGTGGCCTCCCTTGTGGTGAATGTGCTTGTCGCCGGTTTTTTTGGCGTTGCGACCGGGTTCAACCTCGATTGGATGCTTCCAAAACTTGACGCTGTGTTTGGGCCGGACACGCCCTCGCGACGGATCCTGGCGTGCCTGTATCTGGCAATCGCTGCAGTGAGCGCTGTGGCCCTGGGTGTCGTGCCGCTGCGGATGAGCATTGTCGTTGTGCTCCTGCCGCTTCAGATTCTCTACAAAATGCTGACGCTGTTCTTTGTCGCGGACAGGTGGAATCCCGTTCCGTAGTGGAATCTGGTGATCAGTGCACTCCATGCTGCGTCGCTTTGGGTTGTCTTTTCCGGCCAAGGCGTTCAGTAGCCTGCAACCGGTCACGCCATCGGGAGCTGAACAGCCGCCGCTGCGGCGCGGAGTTCCTTCGGCAGCGGGAAGTAGACGTCCTCTGCGCGGATCGTCCGTTCTTCCACCGTGGCGCCGAACCGGTTTTTCAGCCACATCACGCAGTCCTGCACGACGCTCTCGGGGGCGCTGGCGCCGGCGGTGATCA
>CANFQO010000130.1 GCA_947449135.1 Planctomycetaceae bacterium
GTTCTCGCCCCGACATAATCGCGGAGTTGGTCGCCTGTGATCTCGATGGTGCCGGCCACATAGCGAGTGGGAACTCCCGCCGCCGCGAAGACCGCGGCCAAGAGAGCGTTCGTATCCCAGTCGTTCCCCGCCTTCGTCTGTAGGGTGGCTAGCGGCCCCTTCATGAGCCCCGTATAGGGCTGAAATAGAATCGTGTTGGTGACGTATTCGTGGATTTTTGTCGGCAGGAAATAGAGCGCCGCCGCAAGTTCACCGGCCGTTCTCGCAGCGTCGGGACGATCGGCCGCCACGTCGACGTCGATCGGCTTGCCCTTGAGTGCGGCAAGGCCGAGCCGCGGGCTGTCGGTGAGCGACTGATTGCCATGCACGAAGAGCCTGCTGAGTCCCGGCAGATTCGCCACCGCCGCGGGAATCGCCGTCAGGGTGTTCCCGCGAAGGTCGAGTGTCTCCACGGCCGCAAGTGCCGGCAGCGTGGTGAGCACCGCGTCGGTGAGGCCACAGTGCTGGAGCGTGAGGCTCTTCAGGTTCGCCAGGCCCGCCAGAGACGCGAGAGAGGCGAGCCGCTCCGGCTGCACGGAAAAGTCGTCGGGCACGAGCGTGAGTGCCGCGAGGTTGGGCGTGGTGGCAGGCTTCAGCCCGGTGAGGTCACTGATCCGATTGCTGTCGACGGTAAGTGACGTCAGCGGTGAGACGTTCGCTGGTGTCAGCACGGTGTCGCTCGGCATGCCGAGCGTCTCCCGCACCGCGGCCGCGAGATCGGGATCGAAGAAGACGAGGTTCGCGACCGAGCCACCGCTGACGGTGACCTGGCTGGCCAGATTTCCCCGCACGTCGAAGATCCCTGCCTGCACGGTGGTTTGGCCGGTGTAGCTGGCGGACGTGGTCAACACGAGCGTCCCGGCGCCGGCCTTGGTGAGCGAAGCGGTGCCGCTGACCACCGTGCCGATCGTGGCGGAGCCAGCCGTTACCGTGAAGGTGGCGGCCACTCCGGAAAGGACCAGGCTGCCTCCGTCGAGGGCGGGCTGAACGCCATAGCCGCTTGTCTGGAAGGTGGCCGTCGTCACCGCCACGGCGCCCGACACCGACACCGTGCCGACCGTTCCGAAAAAGACGGCGGTATCCGTCACGGTGCCGGCCCACGCCACGTTGGTTTTTGTTGTCGGGTTAAACCAATTCGCCGTGCCGCCCGTCCGCCAGACTCCCGAACCGCCGAGGCCAGCACCGGTCGTGATGTTGTTGTTGGCGGCGATCCCGTCTGCATCCCAATACAGGGTCGCCAATAGCCGGCGGTCTTCGAGCCGCTCTCCGCGCAATCGGCAGCGGCACTGTCTCCGCTGTCGTTCTTGCCGGCGAATCCCCCGTCCGCCATCCCTTCCATCCGTGAACGGCCAGTGCGCCATGACTGGGCTCCTGGGTCGAAAACGATGTCTGAATGCCGCCGCGAACTTTCCCCCTGTGCGCGGGGTTGTATAGCCCTCATGGGCCGGCGGTGCAATGGCGTTTTCTCTACAGCTTCAGGGCAGTCTGCGGCCGGCGATGCACGCAGTCGCGGAAATTCAGTCCCGTCCCCATTTCCAGCGCATCCAGGCCTGGCTCCAAGGCAGCCGATGCCGCCACCGCCGGGCGTGGAGCGGAAATCGGCGGGATGCATCCCAGGCGTTTTCCCAGTAGGTCTCATCCGGGATTCTATGTAGGCCGCGGCCATGGGCCAAGAGCGTGAAGATGCTCTGGTCGTGGCGGTGCGACCGAAACTCCGGGTGCTCGCCCTGCGGCGACGGCGAGTCATCCACGATCGTCAGATCGGCCATCCGGCTTTCCCACTCCCGCGCCAGGTCGAGTGTGGCCGGCCCGACACGCAGCACGAAACAGGTCGCCATCACCATCTCCCGCTGTCGCATGCTCGGCGTATCGACATCAAACGCCGCGAGCGTCGCACGTTTGGTCCACGCTCCCACAGTTCCGTCGAGCGCAAACGCCAGCACCCCGGAGGAATCGTCAGCGGCCATCGCGACATACTCCTCCAGCCTGCTTCGCCCTTCGGAATTGAGCGAGCAGCCGGCGTCGCTGTAGATGAGCATGTCGCCCTCGGGCAAAGCCTCGAGCGACCGGCGGACGACATACGGCTTCCACGTCCAGAGCCCGAAGCCACGGCGGTGCCGTCGCACCGTGTCGGCGTGCACCCGCCAGTAGTCAGCCCCGAGCCCACGGTCGTCCACGGTCTGAATCGTCCGAAACCGATCCATCGCTACCGCCTCGCGGCGAATCCGCGAGAGCGACCCACCGTAGCGGCGATTGGCAAACGAAAGAAAGTGCGCGGGGATCATGGGGCGACACCGACGTGCGATCAGCTTATCGCCAGCATTCGCTCGAGGGCCGTCACGGCCCACTTCGCGGTCTCGTCGTCGACCCGGATCACGTTGACGGCCGCTCCCGCCTCCAGGTGTTCCAGGCTCCAGCAGAGGTGCGCCAGATCAATGCGATACATCGTCGCGCACATGCAGACCACAGGCGACAGAAACCGGATCGTCTGCTCCGGATGCTGCTGCTCCAGTCGCTTCACCAGATGAAGTTCCGTGCCGATCGCCCACTGGGTGCCGGCCGGCGCCGCCTGCACCTGCTTGATGATGTAGCTCGTCGAGCCCGCGAGGTCGGCCTTGTCGACCACCTCCATCGAGCACTCCGGATGCACCAGCACCTTCACGCCCGGCAGGCTCGCCCGCACGGCGTCAACATGCTCCGGTCGAAACATCGCGTGCACGCTGCAGTGCCCCTGCCAGAGGATCACGCGGCTCTTCTCGATCTGCGCCGCATCGTTGCCTCCGAGCCTCGGCTCGTGCGGATTCCAGACGCACATCTCGTCGAGCGGGATGCCCATCTTCCGCGCCGTGTTTCGTCCGAGATGCTGGTCGGGAAAGAAGAGCACACGTTTGGTCTTCGAGAAGGCCCAGTCGAGCACGGCCCGGGCGTTGCTCGACGTGCAGACGATGCCGCCATGCCGACCGCAGAAGGCCTTCAGGCTGGCCGCCGAGTTGATGTAGGTCACCGGCGTGATGTCGGAGGTGTCGATCACACTGCCCAGATCGGCCCAGGCATCTTCCACCTGTTCGATGGCGGCCATGTCGGCCATCGAACAGCCGGCGGCCATGTCGGGCAGGACGACCGTCACCCGACGGCCGGCCCGCGCCGCCACCTGCTCCGGCCGATTGACGAGGATATCGGCCGTCTCGGCCATGAAGTGCACGCCGCAGAAGGCGATCGCCTCGCAGGCCTCCCGTTCAGCGGCCGATTTTGAGAGTTGGTAGCTGTCCCCCTGCAGGTCGGCATGGGCAATCACGCCATCCTGCTGGTAGTGGTGGCCGAGGATCACCAGTCGCTCGCCCATTCGCCGGCGAACCGCCTCGATCCGCTCACTCAAGACGGCGTCGCCCAGTCCGCGGTAGTCGGCGAGCGGCCCGGCGTTTTCTGCATTGGCAAGAAGGGTGGTCATGATCCCGACCAGTATACGGGGGCCATGAATGCGGGGACCACGGCCCGTGCGAGGTCCTCCGCGGACGCTATACTGTTGGCTCGGCGGCCCGCCCCGGCGGCCCCCCACCCATCATCCGGACGGTGATCCGGTGACTTTTTCTTTCTCTCTGTGAAGGACGGCAAGGCGTTATGGCGCGAAAAGTGGTGAATCGCAAAGAACTCAGGGCCCAAAACGATGCGGCCGAGGCCCGCGAGAAGACGAAGAAGTCGACCAAGGAAAAGACGCCCAAGGCCAAGAAGGAAAAGGCCGCCAAGGATCCCAGCAAGGTCGCCGCCAAGAAGCCCAGCCGCAAGAAGACGGCCAAGGAAGCGCGGATGAAGGCCTACTGGGGCGTATACAACCAGGGCATGAAGCGGCTGGCGATGTTTGAATACTCCGACAAGAAGGCCGCCGAGAAGAAGGCCGCCGATCTGATGGCGTCCTCCCGGACAAATCACTTCATCCAGCTCGTCAAGGAAGCGATCACGGAATAGAGCGGACGGCGCTTGGCCTCCGCCCACCGAATCCGCGACGTTCCACCGCGCACGCGTGACGCCGCCACGGAATCCTCGTGGCAACACCACCACACGTGACTCCGCCACGGAATAAAAGCCCGGAGCGGAAGCGACGGGACTCCGGGTATGAGCACCGTGTTGGTTACCACGCGCATACGGGGAAACGCCCGCCCTCGCGCATTGAACCAATTGAAATCGTAACCGGTCTCCGCTGCAGACCCGGTGTCCCCCGGCTCCCGCCGGGGGCTTTTATTCAATGGATCACGCCCACGGGCTCTTCCAGTCGCCCCACGCCGCCAGATACTTCGCCAGGCCGGGGAACTGATCGGTATGTCCCTCGATCCACTCGCGGGCCGACTCGATCAGGGCATGCTCTTGTTTCAGGTCGATGTCTCCGGCCAACACCCGTGACCGCAGGAAGATGAAGTAGGTGTCGAGCACGTCGCCACGGCAGTAGTCGTGAATCTCCGCCGCCCGTCCCGCGTCCCACAGATCCTGCACCATGTGGCCGGCGACATCCATCTTGCCCGGCTTGCCGATCAGGTTGGCCGCCAGTGACAGCCCGCCGTTGAACCGGGAGGCTCCGTTGTTGGTGAGCCACTCGTGCAGGTCGAGGTGGGCCGACATGTTGTAGCGGTAGCGGGGCTGATCGAAGTTCCGCGCATCCTCGGCAAACCAGTCCGGAATCTGAATGCCGTAGCGGAAGGCGCAGAGTTCGAGCAGCGGCAGGTCGAAGCCGCGGCCGTTGAAGGTCACGAGCGTCGGCCGGTTGTACTTCCGCCAGCCCTCCCAGAAAAACCGCACGATCTCATGCGGCCGGGCCTCCTTCTCATCAAGCGCCACCAGGTCGAGCAGCCGAAAATCCCGAGCCACCTTGGCGATCACCAGCGAGACGGGCAGCTGGTAGGTGTAGGGGATGAAGTCCTTGCCGTTCTCCGCCAGCAACTCTTCGCGATACTTCGCGATCGCTGCAACGGGAGAGAGGTTTTCCCCCGGGTATTTGAGCCGCGACACGAGCCCACCGTCGGCCACGCTCTCGATGTCAAACACGAAATAGGCGGAGTCGATCTTGGCCATGGACATTCTCCGGATCGGTCGTGACTACCGCCGTGCCAGCGGATGCTTGAGCGGCAGCCACGCGCCGTCCGCCTTGCTCGACGCCACCGACTGCTCGATGAAATACATCCCCTCCACGCCGTCGCAGATGTTGGGATAGAGGGTGTTCACCCGCTCGAACGCCTGACCAGTGCCCGCCAGTTCCATCGCATCGAAGGCGGCGCGATAGACGTTGGCAAACGCCTCGAAAAACGCCTCCGGATGGCCCGAGGGCAGCCGGCAGGAGGCCTTCGCCAACGGCAGCGTGTAGGGGGCGTTGGGATCGCGGGTGTAGATCGCGTGGGGATGGCCGTTTTTGCGGACGAAGAGCTGGTTGGGGTTTTCCTGATGCCATTCGAGGCTCGCCTTCGTGCCGTCGATCTGGATCCGCAGGTCGTTCTCCCGGCCGTGGCTGATCTGCGAGGCGGTGACGGTGCCAAGCGCGCCATTCTCGTAGCGAATGACGGCGTGGCCGTAGTCGTCGAGCGGCCGCGGGGGCTCGAAGATCTTGAGGTGGGCGCTGATCTTCTCAGGCAAGAGTCCGGTCATGGAACGGCCGAGGTTGTAGGCATGGGTGCCGATGTCGCCGAAGCAGCCGGCAGCGCCGCTCTTCGTCGGGTCGGTCCGCCAGGCGGCCTGCTTCTGCCCCTCGCTCTCGAGCCGCGACCGCAGCCAGCCCTGGATGTATTCCGCGCGGATCGCCTGGATCTCGCCGAGTTCCCCGGAGAGCGCCATCTCGCGGGCCTGCCGCACGAGCGGGTAGCCGGTGTAGGTGTGCGTGACGGCGAAGACGACGTTCGACTGCTTGACGATCTTCGCCAGTTCCTCCGCCTCGGCCAGCGTGAGCGTGAGCGGCTTGTCGCATACACAATGGAAGCCCGCCTCCACGGCAGCCTTGGCCACCGGGAAGTGCATATGGTTGGGGGTGGCGATCGAGACGAAGTCGATCCGCTTGTCGGCAGGCAGGGCCCGCTCCCGGTCGAA
>CANFQO010000131.1 GCA_947449135.1 Planctomycetaceae bacterium
ACTGTGGCGGTGGCGCCCCTGCTCGATCCGACAGTGCGGAGGGCTGCCGACCAGGTGGCGATGGCGACGCTCGTGGTGGTGGCGGCGCTCCTTATCACACTCGTGCTGGTCGCGGAGCGACGGGGTTCTCGGGTGGCTGCGTGATCCGATTTCCGTTTCTCAAGCGGCTCGGTGATGTCGTGTTGGCGGCCACGGCGCTCTTCCTGCTCGCGCCGGTGCTGGCGGCGGTATGGCTTGCCGTGCGCATCACGATGGGAAAGCCCGTTTTTTTCGTCGACATGCGGGCGGGCAAGGATGGCCAGCCGATCAGGATCTGCAAATTCCGGTCGATGCGTGAGGCGGTGGACGCCGATGGTCGTTCTCTTCCCGATGCGGAGCGACTCGGAGCCTTCGGAAGGTTTCTGCGAAGATCGAGCCTCGATGAACTCCCGCAGCTGGTCAGCGTACTTGTGGGTGACATGAGCGTGGTGGGCCCTCGGCCGCTGCCGCTGGCCTACGTGCCCCGGTATTCGCCGCGGCAAGCGACACGGCTGCGGGTACGGCCGGGCCTCACCGGGTGGGCGCAGGTCCATGGTCGGAATGGGGTGGATTGGCCTCGGCGGCTGGAGTTCGATGCGGACTACGTCGATATGCTTGGCCGCTGGTATTGGCCGCTTGTGGATCTCTGGATCATCACGGCCACAGCGTTTCAGGTCGTTTGGCAGGCGGTGACGGGGCGAGGTGTGTCTGCTCCGGGTTCGGTCACGATGCAGGAATTTCGGCCATGAGTTCTCCGAGTGATTCGACGACCGCTGCCATCGTGGCCGCGATTCAGCAGGTGCTTCACGATACGGGCCGCACGGCGGATGCCGTGGAGCCGCAGATGCTGCTTTCCAGCCAACTTGGCCTCGATTCCCTTGATCTTGCCCAGACCATCGTGCTGCTGGAGCGTTCCCTGGGAATCGATCCCTTCCGGGCTCCTTCCGCGGGTGCCGCCCGCCCCGCCATCCGTACCGTGGCCGATCTGGTGAGCATGTATAGCCAAGGCATCTCCGACCGGCCCACGCAACGACTGCCCTGAGCGTGCCTTTCCCGTCAGCATCCTTTACCATCACTCCAGGCGGATCCCACGAGGAATCCAGTTTTCGATGAACACGCAGACTTTCCCCAATCCGAGTCCCAGCCATCTGGCCGACGCTCCGGTGGAAGACCGGCTCGCGTTTGCGATCACCGAGGTTGCCCGTCAGTCTCCCGACCGCACTGCGATCGTGGCCGGAGCCGGCGGTGAGGCGAGTCGGACGATCGACTACGCAACACTCGCCGGTGCGATCGCAAAGCTGGAAGGGTCCCTCGACCGGGTGCGGCCCGTGGGGATCATCGCGCGGGCAAAGCGAACGGAGTCGTTGGTCGTCATCGCTGCCGCCTGCGGGCGACAGCATGTGCCCGTCGCCTTTCTCGCGGAGGATTCCCGCGACCTAGTCGGCGAGCTGCGTGACTGGGTCGAGGTCGACGACTCTTTGCTGCTTGTCGCCAACCCGGCTGCACAGCGGCGGGAATTCGAGGCGGTGGCCACGCATGTGGTGGTCGCCACATCGGGCACGAGCGGTCCTCCCAAGTTGGTCGAGCATTCCTGGGATTCACTCCTTGCCGCCGCCCGACTGGCCGAGCAATGGCACGGGCTGGGCTGGATTCTTGTCTACGACGCCACCCGGTGGGCCGGGATCCAGGTCTGGCTGCAGTCGCTGCTCACAGGTGGCCGGCTGGTCGTGCCCGCGTCACGCGATCCCGACACCGTGCTCCGGGCGATTGTCGACGAGCAGGCCACAGTCCTTCCGGCAACGCCTACGCTGCTGCGGCGGCTGCTGACATCCGCCGACAGATCACTGCTGGCGAAAGCCCGGCTCGATCGGATCACGCTCGGGGGCGAGGCGGCTGATGGTCCGCTCCTTGAACAGGCCCGAACAGCCTTTCCCGCCGCAAAAATCACCCAGGTGTATGCGACGACTGAACTCGGCGAAGTCTTTCGCGTCACGGACGGACTCGCGGGATTTCCCGTCAGCTGGCTGGGGCGGTCGCTGGCGGGCGGTGCCCGGCTCGGGATGCGTCGTGACGGTGAACTACTCGTACAGCTGTCGCGGGATTCGGCTGAAGTGGCGACAGGTGACCTGATCGAGAAGCGGGGCGATCGGTATGAGTTCACAGGTCGTCGGAGCGACGTGATCGTCGTCGGCGGGGCGAAGGTATTTCCGCGGCGGGTCGAGGAATTGCTCCGCGGAGTTCCCGGGATCGCCGATGCCCGGGTCTACGGAATGCCCAGTGCGATCACGGGCGAACTGGTGGCTGCCGAGGCCGTGCTCACTGAGCCGCTGCCGGAAGGGAGCACGCCGGAAAGCATCCGGGCCGGGGCGTTGGCCGCCTGTCGCAGTGGGCTCGAGCCGCACGGTGTTCCCAGGATTCTCGACATCGTGAAGAAGATCGCGACCAATCCGGCGGGCAAGGTGCCCAGGCGTCAGGCATGACCGCGGCTATCATGCCCACCACCTCGATCATTTCCGGCGGCTCACGCGGATTGGGCCTGGCGGTCGTCGAGCGGCTGCTCGAGCGCGGCGATTGCGTGGCGACGTTTTCCCGGTCGGGATCACCCGCTCTCTCGTCGCTTGCCGCCCGCCATCCCGAGCGGCTGCATGTGGAACAGATCGATGCCGCCGACAGCGATGCCGTGCGGGCGTTTGTCAGCCGTGCCGCCGCCCGGTTCGGCCGCGTCGATCACTGCATCGCCAATGCAGCCGTGGCACACGAGGGCGTTGTCGCCACGATCCGCGACGATGAGATCGACGCGATGCTGGGAGTGAATCTTCGCGGATCGATTGTGCTCGTCCGCGAATGCGTCCGGCAGATGCTCGTCCGGCCAGATGGAGCGGAATCCGGGCAAGAGCCGGCCCGCGCGGGTAGCCCATCGGTGGTGGTGGTGTCGTCCGTGGTCGCCTCCCGCGGCTCGCCCGGCTTGGCGGTCTACGCCGCCACGAAGGCAGGCCTGGAGGGGTTTGCGAGAAGCATGGCCCGCGAACTGGGACCCCGTGGCATCCGGGTCAACGCGGTGGCGCCGGGGTTCCTCGAGACCGATCTCTCGGCATCACTCTCCGAGGGCAGCCGGGCCCGGATCGTTCGTCGCACGCCTTTGGGCCGGCTGGGCGTGCCGGCGGACGTCGTCGGGGCGATTGAATTCCTCGCGGGGCCGCGGGCCGCCTTTATTACCGGCCAGATACTCACGATCGACGGCGGCTCTGCCGGCTGAATGCGTTGGCAAGCAGCCAGAGCCCGGCCTGCCAGCCAGGTGCGGGGTATAGTCGATTGATGGCGCAAACAGGAAAAAGGGTGTCACCCAGAGGAACGGAGTGCGCGCCGAAGCCGCCCGCTCTCCGGTCGAGGGGTCGGGTGTCATGACGTCCCGCCTGACCGTTTCCGCTGGCAGCGTGTCAACGGCCCGCCGGATCATCATCATCGGCGCTGGGGGCTTCGGCCGCGAAGTCCTGCAGTGGGCTCGCGATGCGTGGCCGGAACACTCGCCGCGAATCGCTGGCTTTCTGTCCGCCGATCGCGATCGACTCAAACAGCATGAGGGCAGCCTTGAGATCATCGCCGATCCGGACCGCTACGAACCGCAGGCCGGCGACGCCTTGTTGCTCGCCATCGGTATTCCGATCATCCGCCGAAAGGTGGCAGAGTCGCTGCGGTCGCGGGGTGCTGAGTTCCTGACGTTGATTCATCCGACAGCCATCGTGGCCCCCACCGCGGTGATCGCTGAGGGATCGATTGTCTGCCCGTATGCAATCGTGAGCGATTCGGCCCGAGTCGGTGCGTTCGTTCTGATGAACTACCACTCCTCTCTCGGCCACGATGCCTCCGCCGGCGACTATGCCGTGCTCTCGCCCTATGCCACGCTCGGTGGCCACGCCCACATTGGCGAGGATGTTTTCATGGGCATGCACGCCTCGATTGGGCCGGGCAGGCGAATCGGTGCCCGTAGCAAGGTGAGTGCCAATTCGTGTGCCCTCGCCGACGCCTCCCCCGACTCGATCATCTACGGCGTGCCCGGCCGGGTGGGACCGCTGATTCACTGATCACAGCTGTGAACGAGTACCAGGAACGGGTAACCCGCATCGTTTTCTGGCAGCCGATTGCCAGCCCGCATCAGGAAGCTTTCTTGGAATCCTTGGCCGGGCGTTTCCCGGGAGAAGTGATTCTCGGCGTGGAGCAGGCTCTGCCACGGGAACGAGTCGCGCAGGGCTGGCAGGAACCGACTCACACGAATGTAAACGTTGTCGATATCTCGATTCCTGCCAACCACGCTGCCCTGGCGTCGCACACGACCCCCGCATCGCTCCACGTGTTTTCCGGATTCTTTTCCCATCGCTTGGTCTGGGACGGGTTCCGCAAACTTGCCCCGTCGCAGGCCCGTCTGGCGATCTTTTCGGAGGCGCCTGAGCAGACGCTGGCGACCGGCTGGCTGAAGCGACTGCGGGGCCGGGTGCTCGCGGCTCGTTGGGCCAATCGATTCGCCTTCGTGCTGGCGATCGGGGGCGTGGGCTGTGAATTCTTCGAACTGATCGGGTTTCCGAAGGAGAAGATCGTGCCATTCGGATACTCCCTCGATGTGCCGCCGCTTGCCGCAGCAATTTCGAGTGGTGCATCCGATGGCGTTGTGCGACTCGTCTCCGCCGGACAACTCATTCGCCGCAAGGGCATCGACCTGCTCGTGCGGGCCTGCGGTGAATTGCCGGCAACAGGTTGGAGTCTCGACATCTACGGCAACGGACCGGAGCGGACAACACTGGAACAGATGGTGCGGACCGAAGGACTTGCTGAGCGGATAGCCTTTCATGGTGCGGTTTCCAACACCGCGGTCCAGGAGTCGCTGGCGCGGGCTGATTGTGCAGTCCTGCCGAGCCGGTTTGATGGCTGGGGCATGCTTGCCAACGAGTCGTTGGCGGCGGGCACGCCGGTGATCTGCACGGCATCGTGCGGTGCGGCGCAGCTTGTGTTGTCTGACCGGCTGGGCAGCGTGGTGCAACCGCACAGCGTGGCGGCGCTCAGGGCGGCGTTGGCACATGCGATCGCGAAAGGCCATGTCGAGCCGCAGGACCGAGCCGCCATCCATGCCGATGCCGCCACGCACATGTCTGCACCATGGGCTGCAGCCAGATTTGAGAGCCTTTTGACAGGTGCCGGACAGCAGTTGCCTCGGTACGGACAGGTGGCTTCCTGATGTCGCGACACGTCAGTGTCATTGCATCCTTGGCCTGCAACTACCTGGCGATGGCCTCGCTGATCGTCTGCTCCCTGGCAATCGTGCCGATCGTGATCCGCCATCTGGGTGATGTCGGATACGGCACATGGCTTGGGCTGACAGCCTTGGCGGCCGTCGGCTCGATGGCCGACATGGGGGTGAGCGGGGTGCTGGTCGTCCGTCTCAGTCGGGCCCTCGAGCAGGCACGGCACGGCGATGCGCGGGCGGAACTGTTCAACGGCCTGGCGGTGTCGGCGCTGTCATCGATCGTCGGCGGTGTGATCGTGCTCGGCTCGATTCTGGCGGCCGAAAAACTCTCGCCGGACAGTTTCGCGACCTCTGGCCACAATCTTTTCATCGCTCTTGCCGTCGCCATCACGGCTGCGATGGGGCAATTCTCCGTCAGTCTGACCGCCCTGCCGACCTCGCAACTTCGGCCGATCGTGACGGGCGCGATTGGTATCGCGGCGCCGATTGCCTGGCTGCTCGCCAGCGGATTGCTCGTTCCGCGACTCGGAATGATGGGGTTGGCGGTGGGCCTGCTCGTGCGAAGCGCCGTGACGCTCATCCCTCTGGCCATTTACAACACTGTCTTCCTTGTCGGGCACAGTCCCCATGGCAGGGTGTCGCTCGACCTCGGCCGCTGCCGGTCGTTCGCGGTGCTCGGGACGCTGGGCGTGGCGGTCCGGTGGATCCAGTCCATCCTGGCGACCTTTGACGTCCTCTGCGTGAGCACGACCCAGGGGCCTGGCGCGGCTGCGCTCTATGGAAACACCG
>CANFQO010000132.1 GCA_947449135.1 Planctomycetaceae bacterium
GGCAGGAGGCCTTCGCCACCGGCAGCGTGTAGGGGGCGTTGGGGTCGCGGGTGTAGACCGAGTGGGGGTGGCCGTTTTTGCGGACGAAGAGCTGGTTTGGGTTTTCCTGATGCCATTCGAGGCTCGCCTTCGTGCCGTCGATCTGGATCCGAAGGTCGTTCTCCCGGCCGTGGCTGATCTGTGATGCAGTCACGGTGCCAAGCGCGCCATTCTCATAGCGGATGACGGCGTGGCCGTAGTCGTCGAGCGGCCGCGGCGGCTCGAAGATCTTGAGGTGCGCGCTGATCTTCTCGGGCAACAGTCCGGTCATGGAGCGGCCGAGGTTGTAGGCATGGGTGCCGATGTCGCCGAAGCAGCCGGCGGCACCGCTCTTCGTCGGGTCGGTTCGCCAGGCGGCCTGCTTCTGCCCCTCGCTCTCCAGCCGCGACCGCAGCCAGCCCTGGATATATTCCGCGCGGATTGCCTGGATCTCGCCGAGTTCCCCGGAGAGCACCATCTCACGGGCCTGCCGAACGAGCGGGTAGCCGGTGTAGTTGTGGGTGACGGCGAAGACGACGTTCGACTGCTTGACGATCTTCGCGAGTTCCTCCGCCTCGGCCAGCGTGAGCGTGAGCGGCTTGTCGCAGATCACATGAAAGCCCGCCTCCACGGCGGCCTTCGCCACCGGGAAGTGCATGTGGTTGGGAGTGGCGATCGAGACGAAGTCGATCCGCTTGTCGGCAGGCAGGGCCCGCTCACGGTCGAAGAGTTCCTGGTAGGAGCCGTAGGCGCGGGAGAGGTCGATGTCGTAATCGGCGGCGCTGGCCTTCGCCCGCTCCGGGTCGCTGGAGAGCGCCCCGGCCACGAGTGCCGCCCGGTTGTCGAGTACGGCCGCCGTGACGTGAACCCGCCCGATGAACGAGCCTTGACCGCCCCCCACGATCCCCATCCGCAGCTTTCTGCCCAACCCGCCGTTCGTGGCCATGACTCAAGTCCCCTTTCTTTCCGGTCGCGCGTCTGTCCAAACCCTGCCGGGAAACCACCGCTCCCGAGCCGCGAACTCTATCACACTCCGAAAAAACCCGAAAACGCCGTTCTGGAAGGGCCGTCCGTGGGACTGCTACGATGATTGGCTGCTCTGGACGGTCGATCCGTGAGGCCAGCTTCTCACACCCCCTGCACAGGCGCGAACCATGGGATTTTCTGATCGCGGCTATTCCCGCGACTCGCACCAGCCCTTCCTGGCGGACTGGACGGCGGTGATGACGATCATGGTCGTCAACGTCGCCCTCTGGGTGCTCAACCTCGTGGCCGCGGGTGATTTCCGGGTCAGCGAATTTCTCTCGCTTCAGGGCGATCTGCCCCGGCATCTGCTGAAGGTCTGGGAGCTCGTGAGCTACGGCTTCGTTCACGCCCCGCTCGATCCGTGGCATCTGATCGGCAACATGCTGATGCTCTGGTTTTTTGGTCGCGAGGTCGAGGCGATCATGGGGCGGGGCGAATTCTTTCGCTTCTACTTCACCGCCATCGTGCTCGCCGGGCTGGCCTGGCTGGTGAGCGTTCAGCTCTTCCCCGACCGCGGCGGGACCACCGCAAACTATCACCTGATGGGCGCCAGCGGCGCGATCATGGCGGTGTTTGCCGTGTTTGTCTGGTATTACCCGAAGCAGACCGTCCTGCTCTGGTTCGTGCTGCCGGTGCCGGTCTGGGCTCTCGGCCTGCTCTATCTGGTGATGGATGTGCAGGGAGCGGCCAACGGCGGCGGTCAGGTGGCGCACGTAGCCCACATCGCGGGGGCACTCTTCGGAGTCTGTTACGCCTGGCGGGGCTGGAATCTTTCGGGCTTCGGCGACATGCAGGACCGGCTGCAGACGCAGCTGAAGGGCCTGCGGCGCGGGATGCGGGTGGTGCGTCCGCCCGATGACGAGGATGACGATCGTCCCTCACGGTCACACGATCGCGACGACGTGGCGCTGCAGGAAACGGTCGATCGGATCCTCGAAAAAATCAGCCGCTCCGGTGAAGCCAGCCTCACGCAGGCGGAACGCGACACGCTCACCCAGGCCAGCCGACGGCTGAAAGAGCGGATGCGGTAAGCACCCGCAGAACCGTGGACGCGTTGGATGTCCCCGCGTCCGCTCCACGGTCACGGAGACGATCCCGCGTGGGCAGGCGCCGAAATCAGCGTCTCGTGGACCGTGTCCCCGGTGACAGCATGGTGCCGCACCCGCAGCACCGGATGCCCCTCCGAAGGGAGATCGACCGCGACAGAAAGAAACCCCCCTTGGAGCCGGAAGAACTTCTGCATCTCCTCGTCCCCCGGCTTGGGCGAATAGCCGCCGGCATGCACATCGGAGGAGGGGCCGCAGCCAAATTCGCGGGTGCCACTGACCGGATCGACCGAGGCATACTGCCAGTGCCGGTCACCAGTGACGACGATCATCCCGCGCTGCGCTCCGATGAAGCGTCGCAGTTCATCCCCTTCGGTGCGGTAGCCCTCGTTGGAAAGGTTGTCTTTCTTCGCGCCCCGGTCGGGTCCGACGATCGGAGTCGGGGTGAGCACCACCTTAAACGTGGCATCTGAGGCGGCCACCGTTTCCCGAAACCATGCCTTCTGCGCGACGCCCCAGATCGTCTTGTCGGGTCCATCGGGATCGGTGTTGGCACTGCGGGCCACCCGCCCTTCCACCAGCCAGATCTGCAGGTCTCGGCCATGCCGGAAGGTGCGGTAGGGCGTGGGACCAGAGGGCGTCTGCTCATGGAAGATCCGCACCCCTTCGTCGAATGTCAGCGTGCCAAACGTCTGCCCCGGCCAGCAGTCGTTGCGGAGAATGTCATGGTCGTCGTATTGAAAGTAGGAGGCAACCTCGCGGTGAAAGGCTCGCTGCAGCGGGAGTGCAAAGACCCGGTTCCACTTGAAGCGGGCGAGCTGCGGGCAATTCGCCCAGGGGTCGGGCCTGTCGAAATATTCGATGTCGCCGGTATGGACAAAGAAATCGGGCTTCATCGCCCGCATTGACTGGTAGATGCGGTGTCCGTTGGCGGGATCGTCGCGGCGGGGATAGTCGCCGCAGGTCACCACCACAAACGACACCGGACCGCTGGCTTGGGGTGCGAGCGCGGTGCGAAACGCTCCCTGTTCAACCACGCCGGCCACGCCAGCGGCGTTTCGCGATTCCACCGTGACTCGGTACTTCGTGCCAGGCGTGAGGCCGGTAAACGGGATCTGCCGGGTGTAATCCCGCTCGGCATCGACCGGCAGCCAGTCGCTGCTCCGGCTCTCCGGTCCGTCCGTCGGCACGAGCGTCACCCGCACCTCGCCAACAGCGCCCTCGAGAGACCCCGCCATGTCACGCAGGCTTGAGCCTGCCGGCAACTGGATCCGCCAGTCGAAGTTTCCATCTTTTGCCTCTTCACCAGGCGACAGTTCCGGCTCGAGGAACGCCGCTCCGTTCCAGTTGGCCTCCGGCGTGACGGTCAACCGAGTCCAGATCACGGCCGCATCGGCCGAGACTTCGCCGATTTTGATGCCGTTACCCTGAAAGACCTCCGCCGACGTCGCATCGCCTGCCACAAAGACCACTGCAAACGCCGCCCAACGGGCCAGTCGGCGGCAGGCCAAGAGGCCGGAAACAAGGCGGCAGACGGTTCGCACGGACGACTCCTTCAAAAGAAGTGACCCCCAAGCTCCAAAACTCTACTGCGGCGGGCCGTTGCGTGCGATTGACGGAGTTGTGCCCGGCCATTTCCCGCTGTTTTCGGCAGTTTCAGCGCGTGTTCTGGGCCCAGCAACGTTTCCGGTGAGCCGACTTTTTCGCTCACACAAATTTCACATTCCGCTCACAGAACGCTGATTGACGCAGCGTAGAACGAAGCCCGTTGGAAGTCTGAACGTGGCTCAACCGAGTGCCTGACCACCTCCGACTGCATGGCCCCGGTACCTTCCGGGGCTAGCGACGGAAAGAAAAGCACACGGCGGAGATAACGTCCAACGTTTTCATCGTGTTTCATTTCTTCGTCTGTTCAAAATCTGATTCCTCTCCAAGGAGTTTTCCTATGCGTCGGTCCTCAGGATTGTTCGCACCCCGCGCTGGTTTCACGCTCGTGGAACTGCTCGTGGTGATCGCCATCATCGGCACGCTCGTCGGCCTGCTGCTGCCCGCTGTCCAGTCGGCCCGCGAAGCGGCCCGTCGGATGTCGTGCGGAAATAACGGCAAGAATATGGGCCTCGGTATCGCCCAGCATGAATCTGCTCTGCGGTATTACCCCACCTCCGGCGAAACCAAGGATTTCGCGAGAGGCAAGGAGTTGCTGTTCCTCCAGTCGTTCTTTCAGCAGATCCTGTCCTATACCGAGAACACCGTCATCTCCTCGCAGTGGAATGTCAACGCTCCCTACTGGTCGACCGCCGGCAATAACAACTGCAAGTTGGCCGGCACCACCATCCCGCTTTTCCTCTGCCCGAGCAGCAAGCAGACGAACAGCGGCGGTGGCTCCAATAGCCAGACAGGTGGCTACTTCGGAGTAGCTGACTACATGCCGCTTGCGTACACGGATCTTGATCCCTCCACCGGTAAGCGAGTGAAGGTCACGCTCGCTGCTCCCACTACGAGCTTCGGCAAGTACGTAGAGAGCGGTCTTTCCGGCATCACGAAGCGGTCGTCGGCAAACATCACCGACGGCACTTCCAAGACCGCTGCGTTGATTGAGGCTGCCAGCCGAGCAGGATCCTATGCAGGCAAGCGGAACGTCAGCGGTTCGGGTGTAGGCAACACCGACTGGTTCAGCTTCAAGGGTGGTAACGCGGTGCTGGTCTCGTCGACCGATGCCAACTGGGTTGACGGAGCCGCCCCCGACTGTTTCGCCGCTGGAGAAGGCACATCGAGCCCCGCCACCTCTCCCTGTCGTTGGGCCGATCCCGACACGGGTAGCGGCTGGTCGGGACACCCGTGTGAGGAAAGTGCCACCACGCGTTCTCTGCCGTTGATCAACAACCAGACGAAGGACAATGTGGCTCAGGCCAACGGCACGACCTATTCGCTTCGGTACGATGCCAGCCCGGGCTATGCCAGCAACAACGTCGGCAGCAATGACGAGCCCTATACCGAGCATGCCGGCGTGTGCATGACCGTGTTGTTCGACGGGAGCGTTCAGTTCGTGAGTACGGGTATCGCCGCGACGGTCGTCCCGTTGGTCGTCGCTCCCGCCGATGGGACGGTTTTTGACACGACCTCGCTTGGTCAGTGAAACTGAACCTGTCTGAACATCCCATAGGCTGTTCGGCAGATCATTCAACAGTTTGAGACACCCCCGGTCGAAAGGCCGGGGGTGTTTTTTTGTTACAGCTGGCTGCCGCTCACGGACAGGCTCTAGGTCAGGTGTTTCGCGTCGGCGCGAGTAGGATCACGGCCCGCTTGCCATCGGTGTAATACGGGTCGCCCGTGAGGTTTCGCCGTGGGGCATCGGGCGTGCACGCCCCCACGCCAGCCACGTAGCCCGCGGCCTTCACCCGGCCCGCCACCAGGAGATCTTCGATCACGTAGTCACGCGACTCGTCCACGTCGGAGTCGATCCGATGCGTCGTCAGATTCCAGGCCTTCGTCGTGAACCGCACGCCGATGTCGCGGCTCACCTGCCCCACCCACACCGGCTGGCCCTCGAACACAAGCGGCGTGAGCCAGAGCCGCAGGTGCAGCCGCTCGTTGATCGAATGCCGCGTCCGCTGCAGGGCGATGTCCTGGTCGCGGCCAAAGAGGTGCAGCGAACTGACGGGTGAGTAGCGGTAGTTGGCCCCGAGCAGAAACGCCTTCACCGTCTTCCAGCAGGTCGCCAGCGAGATCGTCTCGCTCTCGTCCCAGCGGGCCGCGAA
>CANFQO010000133.1 GCA_947449135.1 Planctomycetaceae bacterium
CTCGGGCGGCGCCCTCCCCTTCACTTTCCGCGAGTCGCCCAGCCAGCCGACGATTTCGTCGCGCGACGATCCCGGCACGACCTTCAGGCTCAGGCGTCCCATGAGGCAGTGCGTTCCGTTGTGGGCTGGAGAAAAAACGCGCGCGTTGGGGGCCTGCGGCCCCCAACGTGGATTCTAACCCTTTGCCAGCGTGCGGATTTGCCGCAGGTCGAGAACATCCTTCGCGCCGCATCCCCGCACACCTTCGGGGACTACAGGCCTGAACGCCTCGTAGAGGGCGAAGGCCTCTGCGGCCAACTCCCGCGGGCGGTCGGCGCGGGCCAGCGTCGGCATCGCGGCCCCTGCCGCCTCCAAAGGACAGGTCTGACCGTATCCCCGCATCTACCTTTTTCCGCGACCCATCTACTCGTCCCTTACGTGCGGCCGTTCGTGTGGCCGAATCTCTCGAATAAATCGATGCTCCCCTTTCAGTCCCGCTTCAAGGAAATACTTCGACACATCCTCCCACGGGTATGCGCCGAGACGTTCGCCCGAGGCTTGATAGAACGTCAAGATCGACAGCACGTCAGAAAGGGAGAGTACGTTTTCGCCCCATGCTGGGAGTGGGCAACACCGTCTTCCATGGATTTCGCAGTGGTTGCGATAGTGCATCACCACGTCGGACCTGTCCTTGCTGTCGGGTGAGCCCGCGAGCCAGTGTCTGAACCCCTCACCGTAGACGTCACGAGTCTCGATGCGAAAGCGGTCGTTGAACCCAGCCGCCTGCGCATATCCACCGTATGGGTCTTTGAGCATGACGTACGTCGGTCCCTCGGGATCGGCCATCATGAACACTGCCCGTTCAACGTCGGCTGTAGTTGCGAATGGCTGGTCGGGGTGATCCTCAAGAACGAGCGTGAAGCGGTGAATCATGCATATCCTTTCCTTTCACGTGGCCGCCAATAGTATGCGGCTTCACGCGGTGAGCGTGCGTGCTATGACGCACTTCTCTTGGGAATGAAAAGGGTGAATGAAAGGACGCAGTTCGTTTTCCAAGGTCGTCAAGCGAACCGGTCCTGCACCACCACCTCGGACAGGGCTAGTTGGCCACCCTTGGGCATGGCGGGTTTCACCGCCTTGCCGACGGCGACCATGAAGCCGATCACGTGGTCGCTCGGGAGGTTGATGATCTCGGCTACCTTCGCCTGGTCGAAGCCGATCATCGGGCAGGAGTCGTAGCCCATGGCCTTGGCCGCGAGCATGATTGTCTGCCCCGCGATCCCGCACGACCGCATCGCCTCGTCACGCTGCAGCCGCTCTTTCCCTTCGTAGAACGGCCCCATCCAGCCTGTGACCAGTTTCTGAATCTCGGGCGCGGCGTTCCGCCAGTACCGTTCGGGCGACTTCTTCCAAGCCTTGAGGTCGGCGGTGAGCACGATCAGGAGCGACGCGTCGGTCACCTGCGCCTGATCGACGGCGGCGGCCCGGATCTGTTTCCGCAGCTCCGTGTCGCGAACGACCACGAACCGCCAGTTCTGCATATTGAAGGACGTCGGCGACTGGATTGCAGCTTCGAGGAGTTTTGTTTCTTCCGAGGCTGTGAACCGGTGGGCCGGGTCAAAAGCCTTCACCGACCGCCGCTGGTTGATGGCGTCGAACGTGTCCATGTAAATTGCAATCCTTGCGAAGGGAGCTGAAGCCGATGCCGTTGTACGAATATTCGTGCCAGAAGTGCAGCCAGACAATAGAGTTGCTCGTGCGCGGCGATGAGACGCCTGTGTGCCCGCACTGCGAAAGCACGAAGCTTACCAAGCTCTTGAGTGTCGTCAGCGGTCATGTGGCCGGCGGCGGTGGCGACTCCGTTGCGGCCGAGGGTTGCGGCCGCCCGCAGTGCGGCATGGGCGGCTGCGCGGGCCTCGGTTGATGCCACCGCGACTACTGCTGAACCTCCGCTAGAAACTGGCTGCCATGCCTGACGTTCCATGGATTGAGTGGTATCAGAGCCTCGCCAAGCCGTCGTGGACGCCGGCACCGCGGACGATCGGCCTCATCTGGCAGATCCTCTACCCCATCATCATCGCGACCTTTGGCTATGTGTTTGTAAAGGCCGCGAGGGGCAGGCTCCCGCGTGTCGTCGCCCTGCCCTTCGCCATCAACCTCGTGGCGAATCTGATCTTCACCCCGATCCAGTTCGGCATGCGGAATCTGCCGCTGGCGGCAGCCGACATCCTCGTCATCTGGGGCACGATCCTCTGGATGATGCTGGCCGTCTGGCCGCACTATCGCTGGGTGGCTGCCGCCCAGGTGCCCTATTTCGTCTGGGTGTCGATAGCAACTGTGCTGCAGCTGGCGATCACTTGGATGGATCGAGCCTAGCGGTGTTCCACTGGCGTCCCCGGGAACGGAAGGGAATGAAGTGTTCATGATGAAAACACAGCACGCCATCGGGGCGCTTGTGGGGTCGGCGGTGGGCGACGCGCTGGGGGCACCGTTTGAGTTCCAGCGGCCGGGGCTCTACAGGGCTACCTATCCGTCTCCCGTGCTCGGCGGCATCGGCGAGATGCGTGGGGGCGGTGTCTTTCGCTGGAAGCCCGCGGAGTTCACCGACGACACTCAGATGGCTCTGGCGCTCGCCGAGTCGCTGATCGCCAGAAGCGGGTTTGATCCCGCCGACCTCTGGCAGCGATGGCGGACCTGGGCGGAGACCGCCAGAGACGTGGGCGCGCAGACTCGCACGGTCCTCGATGAAAAGTCGCACATCGGCGTGGCAGAGCGGTTCCATATGCAACACGGAAAGTCCGCCGGAAACGGCTCCGTGATGCGGAACACACCGATCGCCCTCTGGGCCGCGGAGGATTCGCTCGAAAATCTTATTGACCTAGCGGGCCGACAGGCCTCGCTGACGCACCACGATCCGCACAACGCCTACGGCGCCGCTATTCACGTCGCCATGATCCGCGCAGGCATTCGCGGCGAAGACGTCTTTGATGCAATCGAGTCAGCCCTCGCCGTGTTGCCGTCCGAGGCCCGCGACCTGTGGACGCCGCTTCTGGCTTCTGGGTGGTCGCCCGATACCAGCAGCAACAATGGCATTGTATGGGACTGCCTAGCGGAGGCAGTGTGGGCCGTACGAAACGCCGCCACCTTCGAAGAGGCGGTCGTAAACGCCGTCGATCTCGGCCGTGACGCCGACACGGTCGCGTGCGTTGCGGGCGGCATCGCTGGTGCGCGGTGGGGCGTGCAGTCGATCCCGAGCCGTTGGACGACCTACTTGAATGGAACGGTGTCGGGCCCAAGCGGCGATACCGTCTATGACTATGCGTCGATGCAATCGCTCGCACTCAGGCTGCTAGGCAAGCACGCGCCCGTGGATCCGGCCGACGAACCGGCGGGTGGGCCGGCGCGGGTGCACGAAGAGTTTCCGATCTATGCAGCGAATCGGGCCGGCGCTGCGGAGGCTCCGGACGACTGGCAGGTAATCTCGCTCTGTCGTACTGGCGATGCGTTCACGAAGAGAAACGTGCGTCGGCAGGTGTTCCTTGTCGACAAGGCGGACCCGCACCACAACGAGAATCCGCTGTCGGTGCTTGAAGACGTCGTCGCCACGATCGACGCCCTGCTGGCGGACGACGCATCGCGGCCGATTCTCGTCCACTGCCACGGCGGGCGAAGCCGCACGGCGTTCGTGCTCAAGGGCTGGGCGATGCGGCGATTCGGGTGGACCGAGGATCAGGCTCACGACTGGCTGGTGCGAGCATGGCCGAGAAGCGACCGCATGAATGGGCGGTTCGTGGAGATCCTCCGCAGTATGTCGCGGAACGATTCGTAGCGGAACACGATCAAGAGATTGATCGGGCGACATCGCCGCCGTGATGCTCTGTCGAGCGACACTCTCCGTATACAACGTCGCCCCGCTCAAAGACCATCAACGAGCCGTGTGAGAACTCGTGCCAGTCTTCGCCGTCGGTGAGTTTTCGCGAGGCGATGACGAAGCCCTTTTGGTCAGGAGCTTTTTCCTCGCCGAGATCCGCCTCCCAATCCTCGTCGCGGAGGCTGACTTGGCTGAAGGGGGCCTCGCGGTGCGTCCAGCAGAGGCCTTTGTAGCCGCCCTGATCGTGGTAGCAGTAGAGCCGCTTGCCGTCGGAGAAGAGCAGGTTCAGGTCACCGGCGACGTTGAGATCCTTGAGGAAGTCCTCGAAGAGCTTGTAGTTCGTGGGATCGACATGCTCACGGGTCATCCAGCAAAGCAGTACGCACATCGCTAATTCGGAATCGGTGGAGCCCTCAACGGGAAAATCTGCGGCGACGCGTGACTTGAGCGGGCGCGTTTCAAGTGTTCCGTTGTGGGCGAAAACGAAATCGCTGCCGTTGATACGACGGGTGAACGGATGGGTGTTCTGGAGGTTCACTTCGCCGCGGCTGGCGAACCGGACATGGCCGATGAAGATCGGTGCGGTGAGCGTTGGATCGTCGCGGAGCGACTGCGACACCGTGCTCTGGTCGGCACGGATCGGCTCCTTGGTGATCCGGGCCTTTGTGGGTGTGATAGCGGCGAGTCCCCAGCCGTGTTTGTTCCCCCCGGCCCGGTGGCGGAAGCCACGGAACGACAGGCCGGGCGAGATCGGCTTGTTGAAGGCGAGTCCGAGGAGTTCGCACATGGTTGCGTCGTCCTTTCTGTCATCACTTCACGTCGCGATCTTGACGTCGACTTCGTGGCGGCTTGCGGGCGGCATCTTCCATCGCGGACAGCGTCGCGAAGTCATGCGTTTCCCTGGTGCGATGACTGGTTTCTCCGCGACCCATCTTGTAGGCCCGTAGCATCATCTCCTTCGATGTATGCGCCGTGTATTGATGGGATACGGAGGAACTGAAGCCATCAAGCCCGCCGATCGCTTCCTCCAATTCCGGCACTCCGGTGCAGTAGCGGCGAAGATACTTTGTCTCCTGCTCCACAAAGGTCATCGCCGCCTGCCCGTCGCCGTCCTGGTTGAGCACCATCGCCCGGTAATACACGTGTGCCACCCATTGCTCCACGACCTTCTTCGCTAAATCGATGTCACGCGGCTGAGCGAGGCAGACGTTCCCCGAATCGAATCGCAGGGCCGGCACCGCCGCGTCGCAGGCATACCGTTTGTTGTCGCCGGGAACGGTCCAGCGGGCCGAAAGTCCGATGGCAAGCGTCGAGCCAGACTTGCCGGGGGGAACCTTCAGCTTGATCACAACCCGTCGCGTGGCCCCGCCAAGCATCGCGCCCACGAGCAGATCGTAGCCCGTCGCTGCTGGCGTAAAGGGTGCGGTGCCGTAAGGCTCGGGCTGCGTGCCGGATGGCAGTGTGAGGCTGAGCTCGAGGTTGTCGACGACCGTGGCGAGCGTGTCGTTAAGCTCGGCCATCACGATCTGCGCGATGTCACTCGGCTCTTCGGCATCGTGCATCCTCCCGCCGCCCGCCTCCGCGATCGCCTGCAACTGCGTGGGCGAGTAGTTGTGGCCCACGCCCACGGTGGAGGTCACGATGCCACGCTTTCGCAACTCGCTTGCGTGCCTGGCCAGCATCTGCGGCCTTGTCTCACCGGCATTGGCGTGGCCGTCGGAGAGCAGCACCACTTGATTCCGCTCGATCACATCGCAGGCCGCCTGTCGTTGGGCCACGCTCGTACA
>CANFQO010000134.1 GCA_947449135.1 Planctomycetaceae bacterium
CCGATCAACGCCAATCCGATCTGCGTGCCGGCATCGTGCACGGCATGACCGTCGCTCTTGCCGTTCACAATGAAACTCAGGCCATCCCGGTTCATGATGCCGACGCCAGCCTCGACTCCATCAGCTTCCCACTCGATACCTCGTCGTACCGAATGAGTCCATTCGATCAGCCGATTAGCATCGACATCCCGCAGCCGCATCGAACGCCCCGCCCCGATGCCTCCGTGCCGCCAGACTGCCGTCGGTCCCTCGCAGCGAAGCAGGCCGATCGTCGCCACCGCGATCAGGGTAGCCATCACGGAAACCGCCACACCGGCGTCGCGGCCAGGCCACGGAGGCGGCTCTTTGCCTGGCACGGCATCTCGTTGCCACCGGCGGCCCGTCACCATCAGCGCCACTCCGATGATGACCAACGCCATCGCCGTAGCCCGCCAGGCTTCAGGGGCCGATAGCAGCGGCAGCAGGCCAAACCCACCGGCGAGTGAACCGAGAATGCACCCCACGGAGTTCCACATAAAGGCGGTGCCGACATGCGTGCCAACGTGCCGACCGCCGCGGCCGAGCAATCCGATGATCAGCGGGAACTGGAAGCCGCTGACAAATGCGGCGGGAAGGATCACGATCCCAGCCACGATCGCCCAGCCCATCACTTCGGCGGCAAACCCGCCTGCGTTCGCCTCGCGGAGCCTGCCCGCCAGCAACGCCAACCGGTCGCCCAGCGCGAATGGCACCGCCAGCCCAACCGCTTCGACGAGGCAACTGGCCGCCAAGGCGTCGAGCGACGGCGTCCGCCGGGCAAAGAAAAACGCATAGGCGACACCGCCGAGGCCCACGCCTAGCAGCGCCACCGCCAGAATGAGCCCAAACGTGAACGTGGTGCCCCCCAGGATTGGTCCGAGCAATCGGTACCAGACCAGTTCCATATTGAAGAAGACGAACCCGGTCCCGGCGGCCATCGCGTAGACCATGCAAACCGGTGTCTGAGGAGGAGCAGGCGGCTCCTCTGCAGCGATGAACTGTGGCGGCGGAGCCGCTCCACGGGCCACGAGGAACGCGGCGACGCCTACGGCCAGATTGACCGCGCAGGCAATCCAGAGCGTGGTGCGAGTGCCGTAGGCCTCGATCAGAATGAACGTGGCAATCAAGGCGCCTGCGACCCCGCCCAGCGTGTTCACCCCGTAGAGCAGGGCGACGCGTCGCCTCGATGCATCCCCTGCCGCCACGATTCCACGGGATACCAACGGCAGCGTGCCCCCCATCAGAAACGTCGGGATCGCCAGCGCCGCTGCGACCATGGCTAGCCGAACCGCAGTGGCAAAGAGTGGCCCCAGCGTCGTCTCACCGCCTGTCAGCAGAAACCCGGCCCGACAGGCATCGATGACGAATGGGCTGACCGCTGCCGACAGGGCAATCGCCGCCTCCGCCGCCGCATAGAGCATGAGCGGCCGGCTCGTTCCATCGGCGAGACGGCCAAGCACGGCGTTGCCCGCCCCGAGGCCGGCGATGAACACGGCTACCACGGCGGCCGACGCCGTCGCGGTCGCTCCAAATGTGAGTCGAAACTCACGAAACCAGCAGATCTGATAGACCAGGCTGCATAGCCCGGACAGGAACAGCAGGCAGACGACCCAGGAAAGGTTCGCGATCGGTCGAGTGCCGCTACGCTGGTCGAGCCGCATGGAATATCCGGGTCGAAGAGCTGAACTGAGCCAGGGAACCAACTGCGGTCCGCGGGGCGAAGAAGAGCTTGAGGCAGTATCGACGATGCCGCCCCCGCCGCACACCCCAGCGAGCCTCGGCACGACCCGCATCAGAAATCCTTTCCGCAGTGGCGAACCGCAGGGGCAAGCCGCACGAAACGGCCCGGCGCGTCGATCCGGGGCAGGCGACTGGGGCACGCCCGGTTTCAGCAGAATGGAGTCGGGCCAAGATCGCCGGAGGGCCAAAAACTTCACCAACCCTTCTCTGGACATTCATCGAGGGGTTGGCGATAATTGAAATGTCAGGGGCAGCGAGCGGGTTCCGCTCACAATTCGGCTTATACGCGTGTCATCACGGGCACGCTCATACGTTATTTCCGCTGCCCTTGTCTACAAAGGACGCTTCCATGACACGCCTTCACCCCACCTCCCGTCGCCGCGGCTTCACGCTCGTCGAGTTGCTTGTCGTTATCGCCATCATCAGCACTCTGATGGGGCTTCTGCTGCCCGCTGTGCAGAGCGCCCGCGAGGCTGGACGACGCAACACGTGTGCCAACAATCTGAATCAACTTGGAAAGGCGTTCATGCTTTATGACGGCGCAAGAGGCTCGTTGCCCGGTTGGCGGAATCAACTTCCCGGTTCCGCAAATGGCAATGGTGTGATTGTGGGCTGGCCAATCATGTTGCTTCCGAATATTGAGCGGAAGGATCTCTACAACATCTGGTCCTCGGGGACCGGAATAAACAGCTCTCAGCAACTCACAGGAGTGTCGGTATCAGGGGGCACCACGTATCCCTACGACATCGCCTCGGCGAGTCCTTCGGTTTCAATTTTCCAGTGCCCCACCTCTCCTCCCGATGGAACACCGTACGATCCGGTTGCTTACGCAGGGAACGCCGGAAGCGGGACCGAAAAAATGATCGTCACTGTATCGGCAACGACGCAACCAAAAGGCGACGGCATATTGCTCGACACCGTCTCAACGGACAGCGGTAAAAACTACAACCCTTCAAAAATCAGTCTGGACTACGTATCGAGCGGAGACGGGACATCGACCACGCTCTTATTGAGCGAACGCTGTGGCCCCGCCGTCACAGTTCAGCCCGCGTGGAACGGCTGTTCATTGGCGACATCTGGAACTGGTGGGGCAACAGGTTATCGAAATTACACCGGCTCCAGTTCAGGGTGGGGCACTCTAGACGACAAGTCTCCGCTTGTGTTTTTATTGCCCGTCGGGAGTTCTACTCCGACGACCACCGCGAAAGCTATCAATGTGGGAACAGACGGCTTTCGCTATCCATCTTCGAATCATCCCGGCGGTGTGATGACAGTTTTTGCCGATGGGCATACGCAGTACATGCGCGACAGCATTGACGCGCAGACCTATTGCCATCTCATGACATCAAACGGTCAAAACACCTCTTCACTGTCGACAACAGTGGCAACGTGGTACGGCACCTCTGGCTGGAAACCTCTCGACGAGACCAACTTCAGGTGAGGCACGTAGGCTAGAGGGATCGCGTCCCTCTAGCCTATCCTCGTCGCACTCTTGATCGCCTTAGCGATCAATGTGACATGTGTCTTCTATAAACACGCCCTTGGCCAATCGTGTTGGGTTCCATCACGGCTGATGAGCAAGCGGGAAGTGCCCGAGGCCCGCATCGGCTGGGTCTACGACACGCACTTTTTCTGCCTCAACGCGCTCAGGCGTCGGTCTCCTCTGCTCGTCGTGTATGATCCCAGGTTCGCTCACCTGATGCCGCAACCTGACGAGCTGGAAGAAAACCATGTCGCAATTTTGTTCCCGTGCGCTTAACTACTCGGCCACCATCCGCCGCAACGGCTTCACGCTCGTGGAACTGCTCGTGGTCATCGCCATCATCGGCACACTCGTCGGCCTGCTGCTGCCGGCGGTGCAGTCGGCCCGCGAGGCAGGCCGACTGATGCAGTGCAAGAACCAGCTCAAACAGCTGGCTCTCGGTGTGCTTGGCCATGAGAACGCGACTCGTGCCTTCCCGTCAGGTGGCTGGGGCCTGGCCTGGACGGGCGATCCAAGCCGTGGCTCCGGTCCGCGACAGCCCGGTGGATGGATCTACTCGATCCTGCCCTACATCGAGGAAAACGCGGTCTACCTGCTTGGCACCGGACAGTCCGGCAGCCAGTTGACTGCCGCCGGCGCCACCAGGATCCAAACGGTGATCTCGTCGCTCTATTGCCCCACCCGCCGCTCGGCCACCGCCTATACCTGGGCCCAGCCATGGTCGATGGTCAATGCCGACGTAACAGCCACCGTGGGGCGCTCCGACTACGCCGCCAACGGAGGCAGCGTCTACAACCAAACCAGCATTCCCTACGCCACTCCATGGACCAACTATCTGGCCAGCTCGGCCAACAGCGGGCCTCAGTCGCTTGCCGACGGTAGCACGCCTGCAGCTCTCGGACATTTCCAGCGGCTTGCATCGCTCTCCAACGGGATCGTGCACTGCGGCAGCTCGGTGAAAATCAGCCAGGTGAGCGATGGTGTCTCAAAAACGATGCTGCTCGCCGAAAAGCACGTCGACCCCACGCAATACACGACCGGAAACGACGGAGGCGATAACGAGGCCGCGTTGATTGGCATGGGGCGGGACATCGTGCGATGGAGCACGTTTTCAGATGGCACCTCACTGCCTCCACAGCGTGATGCCACAGGACTCGGCGAACTGGGCTGGAACTCCTTTGGTTCAGCCCATGCAGTCACCTTCAACGCCGCATACTGCGACGGGTCAGTCCGTAGCATCTCGCACTCCATTGATCCGGCTACCTTCCAGGGCATCACGGCCCGCAACGACGGCCGGGTCGTTCAAGACGACGCGCCGTGACGCGTGGCGGCCGTGGGAACCGTTGGCCGGTGGAGTTATGCGTTTCGGACAGTCAGGCGTAGTCGCCGGTTGTACGTGATACCCGTTCAGCGTGGTAACCGGGCTGGTGTTCATACCCGGCGTCCCATCGCTTCCGCTCCGGGCTTTTATTCCATGGTGGGATGACGCGACCGCAAGTGGCGTGGCTGACCGGTTGAATAAAAGCCCCCAGCGGAAGCCGGGGGACACCCGGTGGGCAGCGGTTCCCGCCCGCCACTCCACAGCGGGAATTTATCGTTGCCGCGAACCGCTGGACACGTCGACCACAGCCACGCTACAATGTGCACATAAGTACACATACCGTCTCTGTGGAGAGCATCATGAGCGCTGCCCACGACCGCCGAGTTGACGCGATCATTGCGGAGGCACTCCAGCTGCCTCCGCAATCCCGACAGAACCTTCTCGAACAACTCGAAGACAGCCTGCAAGGCGATTTTGAAGCCCCTCCGGGTGTGCTCGAGGCTTGGGCTGCTGAGATCGAGAGTCGACTTGAAGCATACGACAAAGGAGTCTTGCAGGCCCGCGACGCCAGTGCCGCTCTTGAGGAGATTCGGGCAACTTTCCGTAAAAACTCCGCACAACGAACCGCCTCATGAGGCTGGCAATCCTGTCTTCCGCGGAACGGGAAGCATTTGAGGCCGCCATCTGGCTTGAACAACGGCAGCCCGGCCTTGGAGACAGCTTTCTTGGCGAGTTGGCCAGATGTTTTGATCGCATCGCCACGAGGCCCGAGTCGCATTCCCGGTACGAGCCATATCGGGGAACAGACACTATTCGTCGCTTTAAGGTTCGACCATTTTCCTATCTGGTGATCTATCGGCAACGTGAAGAAGAGTTGCTCGTGATTGCGATATGCCACGGGAGACGGATGCCTCTCTACTGGCTTCAGCGGCTTTCGACCGGCTAAGGCCGATGATGGCTGATCACGCCTGAGCAGCCGGGTTACGCATCGCAACCGGTTGAGCGAGGTAGCCGGGGCGGCATTCATTCCCGGTGTCCCATCGCTTCCGCTCCG
>CANFQO010000135.1 GCA_947449135.1 Planctomycetaceae bacterium
ACGCTCCGCGAGGGCTGCCCGGTGTTTGCCCGCGATGCCGGATTCATCCGGCCCGGCTTCGACGCCCGCCTCGACGAACTCGTGGAAATGGCGTCGGGGGGCAAGGCGTGGATCGCCCGGTATCAGGCCGAGCAGATCGAACGGACCGGAATCTCCACGCTCAAGGTCGGTTTCAACCGCGTGTTCGGCTTCTTCTTGGAGGTGGGCCGCGCACAGGCGGCGAAAGTGCCGTCAGACTATATCCGCAAGCAGACAGTCAAGAACGCGGAGCGCTACACCACGCCAGAGCTCGACGACCGCCAGCGGCAGGTGCTTGGCGCGGAGGAGGAGTCGTTGCGGCGGGAGATCGAGCTGCTCGAACTGCTGCGGCTCTTCGCGGCGGAGCACCGCGCTGCCCTCGACCGCGTCACTGCGATCCTCGCCGAGCTCGATGTGCTCCGCTCGTTGGCCGACGTGGCCCGCGCGCGGGGATGGGTGCGGCCTGAGATCACAGAGGGAGGAGACCTGTTCGTCGAAGCGGGCCGCCACCCGGTACTCGAGGACCTGCTTCCGGCGGGCACCGTCGTGGCCAACGACCTGATGCTGTCGGCACTGAGCTCGCCCACTGGCGCGGACACGACTCCGGCGATCCTGCTCGTCACCGGCCCCAACATGGGCGGCAAGAGCACGTTCATCCGGCAGGCAGCTCTTGTCGCCGTGCTGGCGCAGGCCGGCAGCTTCGTGCCGGCGAAGCGGGCCCGCGTCGGCATCGTCGACCGGCTCTTCGCGCGGATCGGCGCGGGAGATGACCTCGCCCGCGGCGCAAGCACGTTCCTCGTGGAGATGTCACAGACGGCGAGGATTCTCAATCGGGCCACGCCGCGAAGCCTCGTGATTCTCGATGAGGTGGGCCGTGGCACGAGCACGTTCGACGGCCTCGCCATCGCTCAGGCCGTTGTCGAACATCTCCACGGGCGGATCGGCTGCCGCACGCTGTTTGCAACGCACTATCTTCAGCTCGCCGCCCTCGACCGTCTGGCAGGCGTGAGCAACGTGCAGGTGCTGGTCAAGCAGCACCGCGATCAGCTCGTGTTTCTCCATCAGGTGGTGCCCGGCGCAGCCGACAAGAGCTGGGGCGTGCACGTGGCCCGGCTGGCGGGCGTGCCGGAGCAGGTGATCGAGCGGGCCCGCGACCTGCTCCTTGGCTTCGAAACCCACGGCGCCAGCGGCGCACCGCCCGTCAAGCCACGCCGCAAGGCCGAGCCTGCCGACCAGCTGCCGCTCTTTGAGTGAGCAAACGGCTTGCTGTCGAAGGATGCGTCCCCGGGAAAGTTCACACCGCGTGTGAATCAAAGCCCGGAGCGGAAGCGATGGGACTCCGGGTGTGGATGCCGCCCAATGCACGATGGATATGCGGCCCTGCGCACCGACATCCATTCCCAAGGCAACCGGTATCCGCTGTGACCCGGTGTCCCCCGGCTTCCGCCGAGGGCTTTTATGTCAACGGTTTGCGACCCCAGGCGGTGGCGTCCCGCCGCACGCAATGGTCGCGGTGTTCACCTCGGCAACATCGTCACCTCACTGAGACGCCTTGCACCGTCACGGAATAAAAGCCCGGAGCGGAAGCGACGGGGCTCCGTGGCATGCCGCCACCCACGCTAACCGTCACCCCGCGCAGGCGTTCATGGAATCACGCGGCGTGCCGGCCCCCACCACTTCCGGCACCGGCATCGCAAACGATCCCACGTCGGCGTCGGCAGCCACCGTGACAGCGATCCTTTTATAAGCCGGGGTCCGCGACAGCGGATCGGCCGCCTTTGGCACGAGGACGTTGCTCTCGGGGTAATACATTGCGACGTTGCCCGGCCGAATCTGGTCGAAGGCCGACACGATCTGGCCTCGCATCTCCCCCACGCTGCTGGCGATCCGGCATTTTCCGCCGGCCGAGAGTCCCAGCCGCCGGATGTCGTCTGGGTGCATGAGCACGATGTCTCGCCGCGTCTGATTGCGGTAGAGATCCTCCTCCTCGTAGACAACCGTATTGAACTGCCCCTCGCTGCGAATCGTCATCAGTTGCATGCCCTCTGGCACCGCAGGCAGGTCGTGCGTGAAGAGGTGGGCCTTGCCATCGGCCGTCGGAAACGACGGCTTGTCGATCGCCCGCCCCGGGATGGAAAACTCTTTCTTCGTGCGGTCGATCGACGCGATCTCCTCGAGCCCCGGCACGATCTTCGCGATCGCCTGCCGAATCGTGCTCGTATGCGACATCTCCCGCCAATTCACCGGGCTTTGCCCATTGTCGCCCAAGAGACGGATCGCGAGATCCGCGATGATCTCCACCTCGCTCCGTGGACCGACGTGGCGAGGCTTCCCGCCGTCGGAGAGGCGGATATAGCTAAACATGCTCTCCTGCGTGGAGGGCTCCGGCTCCTCGTCCCGCGCCAGCACCGGCAGGATGATTGTCTCCTCGGCACCGGTGCCCCAGGCGTGGCCGGTGTTGAGCGACGTGCTCATGTAGACGACCGTATCGATCTTTTCCATCGCCCGTTTCGCATACGACGCCTCGGGGCTGGCGCCGTAGAGGTTGCCGCCGAGGCAGAGGGCGAACCGCATCTTCCCCTCGTCGGCCGCGTCGAGGCACTCGAGCGTGTCGTAGCCCTTGGTCGTCGGGAGCTTCACGCCAAAGTGGCTCTCAAGCCGTTCGAAGATGGCCTTCTTGAGCGTAGGTGTGACACCCACGGTGCCCATGCCCTGGATATTGGAATGACCGCGAATCGGCTGCAGGCCGGCGCCAGGCTTCCCGACCATCCGACGCATGAGGGCCAGCTGCGCGATCGCCTGCACCGTGGCGGCCCCATGAAGCTGGTGGGTCACGCCCATGGTCCAGGCGAAGATCGCCCGCTTCGAGTCGGCATACTGCGCGGTGATGTCGTCGATCTGCGACTTCGAGACGCCCGACTTCTCCACGATCTCATCCCAGGAAAGACTCTCAAGCCGCGAGGCCAATGCCGGCCATCCAACGGCGTGCTGAAGCAGGAAATCCTCGTCGACGATCGGGTCGGCTTGCAGTGAATCGGACTGGCGAGGGCTTGGCTGGAGCAGATCGGCACGGTGCAATTCGAGCAGCCGCTTCATGAGCCCATAGACGAGCGCGAGGTCGCCGCCGACATGTGGCTGCACGTTGGTGCCGGCGATTTCGGCGCCGAAGAACAGCGCCCACGGATCACTCGGCACGGAAAAATTGACCGTGCCGGTCTCGATGATTGGATTGATCGACACCACCTTGCCGCCCCGGCGGCGGACCATCATCAGTGTTCGCATCAGCCGCGGATGGTTGCTGGCGGGGTTACCGCCGAGCAGGATGACCATGTCGGCATGTTCCATGTCGTCGAGCGTGACGGTGCCCGCACCGCTGCCGATCACGCTCGTGAGCCCCACGCCACTGGCCTGGTGGCAGTAGAAGCTGCAGTTGTTGACGTGGTTCGTGCCGTAGAGCCGTGCCACGAGCTGCAGCAGGAAGCCCGCCTCGTTGCTCGACCGGCCGCTGAAGTAGAAGAAGGTCTGGTCGGGCTGCGTGGCCCGCAGTTTCTTCGCGATCCGTGCCATCGCATCGGCCCACTCGATCGGCCGGTAGTGCTGCGAGCCCTTCTCCAGCACGACTGGCTGGACGAGCCGGCCGGAGTGCTCCATCTGGTAGGGCGTGAACATCCGCAGTTGGGGCACGGAATAGGTCTCGAAGAACGTCGGCTTCACCGCCCCCTGCATGTCGGCGACCATTGCCTGAAACGACTTCTTGCAGACCTCGGGAAAGTGGCCGGCCTCGTTGACCATGCCGCCGGACTGGCCGCCCATGCCGACCGCGCAGGTCTTGCAGGCGTTTTTCGACCGCATCGCCTTCCAGAGGGCCCAAAGGCCACCGGCCTGACGGGCCTTTTTGAAGGTGTAGAGCACCGCCCGCCAGCCACCGCCTGTTTTCACTCTGCCCATAGATCACCCAATTTCCAAGACGGACTGCGGCCGATCATCTCGCAAAAAGTTGCCTTCGGAATAGTATCCGCGGTAGGCTCAGGGTCGCAAGAATCGTTCCGCAACGCAGCGTGCGTCGCCGGAACGGCGTTACAGGCGCCTTTCGAGGAGAGTTCATCGATGCGTGCAGCATGGATTTCAGCGGTAGCGGCGATCGGCATCGCCACGGCGGCAACGATCATGACGGGAACGGCTTCTGCCGAGGTCACCAGCGGGTATCAGGTGGGCGAAACGGTCGGAGCGATGACCGTGACCAAGGTCACCGGGAATTCCCTCGACGGCATCCCCGACGGGCAGAGTCTCTGCTATCGCTGCAAGATGGGCTCACGGCCGGTGGTGATGGTGTTCGCCCGGACGGCCGACGAGAAGCTTGCCAAACTGCTCAAGCTGCTCGACGAGGAGATCGAGGAGCACCAGGACGCGAAACTGTCGAGTTTCGTCAACATGCTGGGCACCGATGCTGACTCGCTCAAGAAGGATGCGACCGAGTTTGTGAAGCTCCACGGCCTCGAGCGGATTGCGTTCGTGGTGCCGGACGATTCGGCCAATGGCCCGGCAGCCTACAAGATCGCGCCCGACGCGGATCTGACGGTCGTCTGTTTCAAGGGTGGCAAGGTGACGGCCAACCACGCCGTGGCCAAGGGCCAACTCTCGGAAGAGAAGATCGACGCCATCGTCGATTCCGCCTGCTCGATGGCGGAATAGCCTTAGCAGGCGACGATCCGAAATTATTGAAATGCTCGCGGCGGCCCGTTGGGAGAATGTCCCACGGGCCGCCGTGTTTGTTTTTTGGGATAAGCCGCTCTTCGCGGCATCTGCATAGTCAGCCTCGGGCTATTCCTTCCCTGAGGCGGCGCTCCCGTTCGATACAGGCCTGGGGCGTGTTTCGGCGTGCCGTGGCTTGTAACTCGGCCCACCGGATCGTCTCCTGCAACGCCTGCCATCGCTCAGCAGGGAGCCAGGCTCGTTCCCGACGGTCATGCTCGCAAGCCGCACGATCCGCAGGCTCTTCGTTGGAGCTTTCGCCGTTCGCATTCGTTGTATGCGTCATAGAGTCGTCGCAGTGCCGCTTCGTGTCAGCCGAAGCGTGCCGCGGTGTCCGGGATATAGCAATCGATGTCGTACGTAGGCACTGGCTCATGGCAGAGAACTGAAACTGCGGGGGCAGTCGTGCTGCACTTTGGCGTCAGGAATTCTAGTCGCTTTGCACTCGCATCGTTCGCGGCCACCTTCTATTTCTGCGGTTTTTTGGCCCAACATGGGCCTCCGGCTGACGGCCTGCGATCGACGGGCTATATTTGGCTCGATACGCGGTAGCGGCCCCCTGGCGGCTAACCGTTGTGTGGCAGCGTAGCTCAGTTGGTTAGAGCACCGGCTTCATAAGCCGGGTGTCGCCGGTTCAAGTCCGGCCGCTGCTATTCCCTGTTGTGCACGAGACGGAACAATCCCTTCGGGGACCGTCCCGGTGGGCCGAATTTCCCGTCCGTCGCCATAGGCGGACGGGTCGGCAGCATCCACCGAAACGTCGTCGCGGCAAC
>CANFQO010000136.1 GCA_947449135.1 Planctomycetaceae bacterium
AATCCCCGGATGAGCTTGGGCTCGAAGGCGTGGGCGAGTTCACAGGCCTTGGCAACGTCTTTGGCGAGGTACTGCTTGAACGGTACGTAGGCGTTTTTCGTGCCGTCCGGCTTGTCGACGAGTTTGATTTTGCCGATCGGCGAGGCGATCGAGGCGACGTTCAATCCGTATTGATCCTCGAGGTGCCGGATCTTCTGGATCTCCGACAGCGACAGTTTCATGACGTTCTTCACGCCCTTGCCGACGTCGATGAACCGCAGGCTGTAATACTCCAGCCCGATGGCGGCAAGCGCCGTGAACTGCTCGACCGCGGTCAGATGAAAGGCCGATTCGTCGGCGAGAGCGGAGAGCAAGACGCGGGAGGACGACGTCACGGAGCGGGCCATGGTGGGCGGTGCCTCGGAGGGATGCCCCGCCGGTCGCCGGCGGATGGTTCGCTAGAGATTCTGCCTGCGGGCCATCCCAAAGGAAAGGGCGTGGCGAACCCGAGGCCCGCCAGGTCCGTTCACCCGGCTGCCGGCAGGTGCTCGCCCGAGGGATGCGACACCACGATCCGCGAGGAGATGCCTCCACGGGGAGTGAACTGGGCCAGCAGCGTCAACCGCCGCGGCTTCAGTACCGCCACCAGATCATCATGAATCCGGTTGGTGACGTTCTCGTAGAAGATACCTTCGTTGCGGAACGACTGGAGGTACACTTTGAGGCTCTTGAGCTCTACGATCAACGTATCCGGTACGTAACGGAACGTGAGCGTGCCGAAATCGGGCTGCCCCGTCTTCGGACAGACCGACGTGAACTCCGGGCAGACGATCTCAATGCTGTAATCGCGACCCGGAAACTGGTTCGGGAAAACTTCCAGTTGGTCGCGTGAAGGCCGTGCTGGCGTGGCTGGTGTGCTCATAAGGAAAGCGATTCTGCCATGAAACCCGGTTTCCCGAAAGCGGCTCGGCAAGACGCCGCAGACTCCGCCGCCAAATCGGCCGTCGTGCTCCTCTCGGGCGGGCTCGACTCGGCCACGGCAGCGGCCTGGGCCGCAAGCGAAGGCTACCATCTGTCGGCGCTCTCGATCGACTACGGTCAGCGGCATCGTTGTGAACTGGATGCGGCGCGGACGGTGGCCCGCGCACTCGGTATTGAAGACCATTTGGTCCTGGCCATTGATCTCGCTGCATTCGGGGGCAGCGCCCTGGTCGATCCAACGACGCCGGTGCCCAAGGGCCGCTCCGACGACGAGATCGGCCACGGGATTCCAGTCACCTACGTGCCGGCGCGAAACACGGTCTTTCTCAGCCTCGCCCTTGCCATGGCCGAAACCCGCGGGGCTGGAGCGATCGTGCTGGGCGTCAACGCCATCGACTACAGTGGCTACCCCGACTGCCGTCCGGCGTTTCTCGACGCCTTTCAAGAAGTTGCCCGCCTGGGCACGAAGGCGGGCAGCGAAGGGCACGGCATCACGCTGGTCGCGCCTCTGGCCACGCTCTCGAAGGCGGAGATCATCCGCTTGGGGCTGTCACTCGGGCTCGACTATGGACTCACGACCAGTTGCTACGATCCCGATCGCCATGGCCGCCCCTGCGGCCGCTGCGATTCCTGTCTGCTGCGGGCAGCCGGCTTTGCCGCCGTCGGCGCGACCGACCCCCGCATGAACCTCTGATGCCGTCGGCGACTCCACCCCATGCGCATCGCTGAGATATACGCGTCACTCCAGGGCGAAGGCCTGCTCGCCGGCACGCCGAGCGTGTTCGTACGGACGAGCGGCTGCAATCTCCGCTGCCACTGGTGCGACACACCCTTCACCTCCTGGGAGCCGGTCGGCGACCAGCAGTCGGTCGCGGAGGTGGCGGCCGCGGTGGCGGCGCTCGGCACGCAGCATGTCGTGATCACAGGAGGCGAACCGCTGCTCATGCCCGAAGTGGCCGAACTGTGCCACTCGCTCCGCGGCGATCGCATGCACATCACGATCGAAACCGCGGGCACGGTCTTTCTCGACGCTCCGGCCGACCTTCTGTCGATCAGTCCCAAACTGGCCTCGTCGGCGCCGCCGGCCGACACGCCGGGCGGCTGGGCGACCCGCCACGCCGCGGCCCGCCGCCGCGACGATGTGATCCTGGCACTCATGGCAGGCGACAACTACCAGCTGAAATTCGTCATCGATTCCCCAACAGATCTCGCCGAGGCAGTAGCCTGGATCGATGACCTGGCAGCCGCTCGGGCCGCTGGCATCGATCGCACGCGAGTGCTCTTCATGCCGCAGGGCAGGGGGCCTGAAGAACTCGCGAGAACGACCGAATGGCTTCGTCCCGAGTGCCAGGCCCGCGGCATCCATCTCGCGCACCGCTTCCACATCGAGTGGTTTGGCCACACACGCGGGACTTAGTTCACGAAAAACACATCGCCTTGTGCGGATGAAGCTTGTGCTTACGGGCCGCACTGGTTCGCCGGCTGCGGCATGCTCGTCGCCGGCGGACTTTGACGTTGCGGACTCGGTAGGAATGGTTCGCCAACTGGCGCAGTCAAAGTGCACCGGCTCCTGCGCGTGCCTCCGACCGGCTCCTCAGCATCGGGGCTGCCCATTGCCCTGAGAGCCGGCGTTGCTGACCAGCGCAGGCAGGATGCCGGAGCGCAGTCAGCATCGAGTGAGCGAAGGACAGGATGTCCGTAGCGAACGTCCGGCGACGGGGCATGGGCAGCCCCGAACCGTGGCGCCGCCGATCTACTTAGCCGCCGATCTACTTAGCCGCCGCTGGCGCGTGGCCGCGGGGACCGAAGATGAGCACCGTCGCCGCACCGACCGCCACGACGAGCAATCCCGCCAGGAACCACGGGCTTATCGCCGTCGTCGGCGTGTGTGCCAAGGCGAGCGTGGTCAGCGTGTTGATCACCGGTGCGCAGCCAAATACGACCGGCATCACCGTGAACGGCTTGCCGCCGCAGGCGAAGGCGAGGATCGTGCCGAGAGCGCCCAACGCCCCGAGTGATCCTGCACCGAGGCTCCAGAGCGTGCCCGAGACATCCCAGTTGCCCGTGTCGCCCATCGGCACGAGCAGGCCCAGCGGCACGAGCACGGCGATCAGAAAGTAGGCTGCGCCGATGCAGATCAGCGGCCGCAACCGGCTCCCACCCATTGCCGCCTGGCCGCGATGAAGCACCGGGCCATAGGCACCCCAGGAAAACATCGCAATCGCGATCGAGAGGAGCACCTCCAGGAATCGTTCGGCCTTCTTCTCAACGGTCGCCGGCTTACTCGCCTCCGCCTTCACGGTATCGATCGGCGCAGCCTCAACGGCGGGATCATCCGCCGCGGCTGCCGCACTCACAGCCACGGTCGCCGCAGCGGGCTGAGCATGGGCCTGAGGCTGCGGCTTGAAGACGAGCACGGTCACGGCGCCGGTGATCACGAGGATCAGTCCCGCGAGGAACGGTGCCTTGAGCTGATTGAACGAGCGGTTCATGAAGGCGGTGAGGAGCGTGTTGACCACCGGCGCGCCGCCAAAGACCAGCGGCATCACGTAGATCGGCTTGCCGCCGAAGCCGAGCGCAAGGATCACGCCGAGGGCGCCGAGCGCGCCGGCGGTGCCGGCCAGTAGGCTCCAGAGCACGCCCTTGCCCGTCCAGCCGCCCCGCTCGCCGCGCGACAGTAGCACGAGCGGCACGATGACCGCGATCACGAAGTAGGCGAGGCCCACGCACATGAAGGGCCTGAGGTTCGAATGCATCTCCTCGCGGCCGAAGTGGAGCACGGGCCCGTAGACACCCCAGCAGAAGGCGGTCAGGGCGATGGCGGCGAGCATTCCCAGAAACTGAAACATCGAACGTTCTCCAAAAGGGGCAAATCAGACTCTCGGACCGGGCTCACGATCCAAACTCATGTCTCATGCCAAGGCGGAGCCGGCGTCCTCGAGCAGCCTGAGCATCGTACTCCCCACATCGTCGACGGTGAGCAGCCGCAGGCAATCGTGGTGCTGGAGCGGGCAGACACGCCGGCCGCAGGGAGAGCAGGGGAGGTCGAGTCGCATCTCCACGAGATGCCGCTGATCGGAGCGGCTGAGCCGGGGGTCCATTGGTCCGTGCAGCACGACCGTGGGGGTGCCAAAGGCCGCCGCGATGTGACGCGGGCCGCTGTCGGAGGTGACCAGCACGGCTGCCCGCCGCAGCACCGCCTTCGAGAGACCGAAGGGGAGCTTCGGCTCGTCCGCGAGACTTTGCACGGCGGGATGTCCTGCCAGTCGCACGATGGCTCGGGCGTCGTCACGGTCGCCCGGACCGCAGTGCACGAGCACCCGGGCACCGGGCAGACGGTCGATGGCCAGTTTCGCAAGCGCCGCAAATCGATCCGCGCCCCAGGCCTTTGAGGGACCGTAGGCGCCGTTGTCGTTGAGCACGACGAGGGGGCCGAGGGGTTCCGATGTTGCCGCCGATATCGGCGTTGGAAAGAGCCGAGCAAGCACGTCGTCGGCCAACGACTCGTCGGCTGGCGTGGTCGCCAATTCCAGCGTGAGCGGCTGCCGGGGCACGCCGATCCGCGCAGCCAGATCCATCGCATGACCGGCAGGCGAGGCAGGCTCAACCCGAAACCAGGAGGCGATCCCACCCTTTTTCGAGACCGCCCTCGGGGCTACGAGCGGGTCGGTGAGCAGCCAGCGACGACCATGGCGGGCAAAGCCCACCCGTCGCCGAGCACCTCCGGCCCAGGCCAACGACGCCGACGAGAGGGAGTTGGGCACGATGAGCGCGATGTCCGCCCGATCGGCGCGGAGTTGCCGCGCGACCGCCCGAAACCGCCGGGCAGGGTCGCGGCTATGACGGTCGTAGAAGACCATCTGATCGAGCCAGGGCGTGCCCTCGAGCAGTTCCGCAAACATCGGCTTGGCCACGCCGGTGATACGTGCAGCTGGCCCAAAGTGGTCGCGGACGGCGCGGAGCATCGGCGTGGTCATCACGAGGTCGCCAACCCACCGGGGCAAAATCACGAGTATGTGCATGCGGCAGACACTACCCCGCCGGCCGCAAAAAACTCAAACGCAAAACGGTTTACGGTCGAGCAGCGTGACTCATCCAGCGGCGGCGAGGACTTTGCCCGGCTGGAGCCGAACCACCCGCCTCGCGGCCGCGAGGCCGGCAAGGACCGCGGCGGTGAGCGTGAGCCCCCAGGTGCAGGCGATCCAGCCCACCGGCATGCCGGCGCGGCCGCTGGTAAACGCCGGCATGACCGCCAGACAGCCCGCGAGCGTGCCCACCGCCAGCCCCAGAGCCACCATGAGGAGAGTTTCCAGCACCACGACGAGCCGCAGTCGCGAGGCGGTGAAGCCGACAGCGGCCATCAGACCGAGGCTTCCCAGTCGCTCGAGCACGCTTTGAAACTGAACAGCGGCGACGCCCGCGGCGCCCAGCACCAGGCCGAGCGTGCCGAGCGCCTGGAAGCCGGCCAGAAACGTATTCTGCACCGCCTGCAGGCTCTGGAGCCGGTCGACCGTCCGCGTGACCGTGACGCCGGCATCGGCCCAGGCAGCAGCGATCGCGTCGGCCGTTCGATCTG
>CANFQO010000137.1 GCA_947449135.1 Planctomycetaceae bacterium
GGCTTTTCCCGGAACTGCATGGCACGTTGGACGGCATTCAAACCCGGAGTCCCCCGGCTTCCGCCGGGGGCTTTTATGGAATCCCAATGAATCCGTGAGGGGCTGGCCGTGTCCCGAGAGCCGGCGTTGCTGACCAGCGCAGGCAGGATGCCGGAGCGCAGTCAGCATCGAGTGAGCGAAGGGCAGGATGCCCGAAGCGAACGTCCGGCGACGGGGCACGGGCAGCCCCGAACCGTGGCCATCGCGTCGCCTAAAGGCCATTGCCCGCAATCTGAATTTTCCCGGCTTTCGCCCGGGAAACCGGCCGGGGTACGATTGACGCTTCCCTTATGGCCTACCGAACATTCAAAGACATTCTGGGCGAGACAAGCCTGGAGCGGAAATGCCGCTTCCTGTTCGGTCTCTGCCTGCTCGTGCTGATCACCGGCAGCTTCTGGTGGTATGGCAGCAGCACCGAGGAACTCGTCTACGCCACGACGCGGAGCACTGGCCGGCATCTCGTCGATGCCATCATGCTGCAATACCACTGGAAGACGCTCGAGCCGGAGCAGCAGTATGCAAGCGCGATCGAGTTTTTGAGCCGCACGCTGCAGAGCGAGCAATACCAGAGCTGGCTGCTCAAGCCCGACGCGATCCCGGAGGAACGTGGGAAATACTCCCGGCTCGATGCCGCCGTTCTCACCTATTTTCAGGACCGGCTGCCCGACACTGCGCCGAAGGGCGGGCCACCGTCCCCATCCACCGAATACCGGGAGTTTCGCACGGCCGACAACGCGGAATACCACTACTACCAGCCGGTGCGTTGGCGAAGTAGTTGTGCCGGCTGCCACAAGTATCGTGGAATGATCGGTGACACCGCGGCCGCCCCTGAAGCAGAACCCGCCGGCAAGCCGAGGGTGTTGCTGGCCAACAACGACCTGATGGCGGTGGTCAAGGTGGTGATGCCCGACTCCGCCACTCGCAAGGCCATCAATTGGAATCGGGCGATTCTCGCCGCTACCGCGATCATGACGGTGTTTCTGGCGATGCTCGCCGCGTATGCGATCGTTCGCTATGTGATCGTCAAGCCGCTTGAGCACCTTCGCGACGTGGCCGACGAGGTGCGGCGGGGCAACGTGCAGGCCCGCGCCGAGATCCACACGGCCGATGAGTTCGAGGAACTCGGGGTCGCCTTCAATCGCATGCTGCGAGGCCTCGTCGACTCTCAGGAGGATCTCCGCAAGGCCAATAGCAATCTCGATGAAAAGGTTGACGAATTGGCACAGGCCAATCTCCACCTCTACGAGATGAACCGGCTGAAGAGCGATTTCCTCGCGACCATGAGCCACGAGCTCCGCACACCGCTCAACAGCATCATCGGTTTCTCCGACGTGCTCGGCTCGATTGAATCGCTCGATGACCGTCAGAAACGCTACGTGCAGAACATCCGCTCGTCGGGCCGCATGCTTTTGGAGATGATCAACGACATTCTCGACCTCGCCAAGATCGAGGCGGGAAAGATGGAGGTGCGGCCGGGCCTTTTCCGCCTCGAATCGCTCGTGTCGGCCCAGTGCGACATGGTCAGGCCGCTGGCCGAGAGGAAGCGGATCGACCTGGCATATGACATTGGACCGGGACTCGAGGAACTCGAGCAGGATCCTGCGAAGGTGCAGCAGGTTCTCGCCAACCTGCTCTCGAACGCGGTGAAATTCACCCCCGAGGGTGGCCGGATCGATGTGCGGGCCCGGCTCGCGGACGAGGCTACCGGCGGCGGTCCTGATCTGTTGCTCGATGTCATCGATACGGGCGTGGGCATCGCGGAAGAGGAGCAGCAGGCGATCTTTGAAAAGTTCCGGCAGGGCAGGGTGTTTCAGACCGGCGACGACGCGATGACGCGGGAATTCTCCGGTACGGGCCTGGGGCTTTCGATCGTCCGCGAACTCTGCCGGTTGCTCGGTGGTGATGTGGCGGTGGAGAGCCAGTTGGGACGGGGCAGTCGGTTCACGGTGCGGCTGCCCGTGAGCCTCTCGTCGCGAGGGCAGGGGGCTGCGGCGGGGCCGAGTGTGGCGGGGCAGACTACGGTTGGGCATGCCGCCATCGATGCCGACCTGTTGAAGCCTGACACCGCGGGCGGTTCGCGGGAAGTCGCGTAGGATCAGGGCTACCGGCGCGAAGCCGAACGATGCCCAGCGGGTTTCTGGTGATTGTTTGGCACATGATTGTTTGGCACAAGGGAAGGTATTTGCATGGCAAAGGAGCAGGATGCAGGCGAGGTGGTGTTGTTCACCGACGGGGCCTGCAGCGGCAACCCAGGGCCGGGGGGCTGGGCCTATATTCTGCGGCATCCGCAAAGCGGCCGCGAGACGAGCGGCTCGGGTGCCGAGCCGGTGTCGACGAACAACCGCATGGAACTGACGGCTGTTGTACAGGGGCTCCAGCAACTCAAGCGGCCCACGGTGGTGGAACTCGTGACCGATAGTGTTTATGTCGGCACTGGGCTGTCGGAGTGGATGCCGAAGTGGAAGCAGCAGGGCTGGAAGCGGAAGGAGAAGGGGAAGTTCGTGCCGGTGAAGAACGAGGACCTCTGGCGGGAACTGGACCGGTTGGCTTCGTCCCACACGATCCGGTTCACGCACGTGGCCGGCCACTCGGGCCACGCCGAAAACGAGCAGTGCGACCGGATGGCTGTGGAGGCCTACAAGGAATTGCAGCGGAACGGGCGAGTGTAGCGATGGACTGACTGAGCCGGTTGCCAGGCAATCGGATGGGCCGAGCATCTCTTTCTTCAGCGGCAGATAGAATCTTGGACATGGATGCTTCGCCGGCCTCTGGCCACCCGCCATCCCCGCACGCTGACCGACCGCGGAGCCTGTCGACACCGCTGGAACGATTGCCCGGCGTGGGCACCGCCCGCGCCGAGAAACTCGTCCGTCTGGAGTTGGTCACGGCGTCCGATGCCCTGATGCACTTTCCCCGTGAGTACCGCGATTTTAGTGGTGCGCATGCCTTCGCCGACTTCCGCGAGGGAGAACACGCCTCGATCGCCGGCGAGGTGACGAGCGTCGCCGCGCGGACCACCGCCGGCGGCAGACCGCTGCTGACCGTGCTCCTGGCCTGCAACGGTGGCCACGTCCGCGGTGTCTGGTTCAACATGCCCTTCATGAATCGACGCTTCGTCGCCGGCATGAAGGTCGTCTTCGCGGGCGTGCCCAAGAAGAGCGGCCCGAACTGGGAGTTCAGCCACCCCGAGGTCCGCTGGCTTTCGGGCGAGGAGCAGCCTCATGCCTCCGATTGGCTGGCCATCTATCCGCTCGCCGAAGGCGTGCCGCAGGCGGTCGTCCGCGCGGCGGTGCAGGCGGCGCTCGTCCATGCCGCCGACCTGCCAGCCGAGGCCTTTCCGGCCGAAGTGCTCGCAGCCAAGTCGCTGCTGCCGATCGGCGAGGCCTTTCGCGAGATCCACTGCCCGTCGAGTCAGGGCATGATCGACGCAGCCCGCCGCCGGTTCGTCTACCAGGAACTGTTCATGCTGCAGTTGGCACTGCGGATGCACCGCGAGCGGCAGCAGCGGGATCACGCCGCACCGACGATTGCCGTCGACACGCGGCTCGACAGCCGCATCCTCGCCCGGTTTCCCTTTCCGCTCACCCCCGCGCAGCGACGGGTCTGCGGGGAAATTGTCGCCGACATGCAGTCCCCGCGGCCGATGAACAGACTGTTGCAAGGGGACGTGGGCAGCGGCAAGACGGCCGTGGCGATCTACGCGATGCTCGCGGTGGCGGCTACCCCAGTGAAGACAGGCGGGATTGATTCGGCAGCGGTAGCAGAAGAGCCGACGCCGGGCACGAAGCCAGCGGAGAAACCGCTGCGGTATCAGGCGGCCATCATGGCGCCGACCGAGCTGCTCGCCCGCCAGCACATGGCCACCCTCGAGCGGCTGCTCGCGGGCAGTGGCGTGGAAGTGCAGTTGCTCGTGGGCGGGCAGCCGGCGAAGGAGCGGAAGCGGGTTCTCGCCCGCATCCAGTCGGGAGAGGTGGGGATCGTGGTCGGCACGCAGGCCCTGGTCTGCACAGAGGCTGCGATATTCAAGAACCTGGGGCTCGTGGTGATCGACGAGCAGCATCGCTTCGGCGTGCTCCAGCGGGCCACGCTGCAGCAAGGGGACACCGACCCGCACGTGCTCGTGATGACCGCCACGCCAATCCCCCGGACCATCGCCCATGCCGTGTATGGCGACCTCGACGTCTCGGTGCTCGACGAGCAGCCGCCGGGCCGTCAGCCGGTGAGAACCTACCGGGTTGGACCTGAGCAGCTCGACCAATGGTGGGAGTTTTTCTGCAAGAAGCTCGCCGAGGGCCGCCAAGGGTATGTCGTCGTGCCGGCCGTCGATGAATCAAAACGCGAACTGGCCAGCATCGCCAGCACGCTCGAGGCCCTTGCCAATGGTCCGCTGGAGGCCTATCGGCTGGGGCTCGTGCACGGCCGCCTGAAGCCGAAGGAGAAGGCGGCCATCATGGACCGTTTTCGGGCGGGCGAGATTGACGTTCTGGTGGCGACGAGCGTGATCGAGGTGGGGATCGACGTGCCGCAGGCGACGCTGATGACGATTCTCGACGCCGATTCGTTCGGGCTGGCGCAGCTGCATCAGCTCCGCGGCCGGGTCGCGCGGGGCGCCACGCAGGGGATCTGCGGTGCCGCGACCCAGACGGCCGACGCCACGATTCCGCGGATCGACGCCTTCGTGTCGACGACCGACGGCTTCGCACTGGCCGAACAGGACCTGCTGCTCCGCGGCCCTGGCGAACTCGTCGGCACCCGGCAGAGCGGTGCTCCGCCGATGTACTTGGCCGATTTACTCCGCGATTCGACGGTGGTGTCCGAGGCACGTCGCGACGCCCTGGAACTTTTTGGCCGGGATCCCTCTCTGTCGGACTCGAGTTGGAGCCGTCTCCGCGAACTCATTCTCAAGCGGTGGGGCGAACAGCTCGGGCTTGGGCAGGTGGGCTGATGCGGTCGGGCGATCGGCATGCTACGTTCATGATCTGATCCATCACCTCTCTGGAGTCCCGTCCGTGTTTTGCTTCGCCTACGGCTACAAGTGCTATCTCGCCCCGCTGGTCGCCCTGCAGATCGCTCAGCAGACCCTGATCAACTCGGGCTTCGAGATCTTTGATCCCGTGCAGCCCGGAAAGATCACGACCGCAGGCAATCATTACGGTGCTGGCGTGATGGTGACGGTGGTCTCGATGGACAGCGAGGGCGGCTCCGCCACCGTGATCAACGCCTTCACCGCGAATCAGGCCGCCGTCGATTCGGCCCGCATGATGGCCGACACGGTCCTCGCCGCCATACAAAATTCCTGATACGCGCCGGGCTTTGGGAGTTGCCGCTGCGTGCAGCGTGCAGCGTGCTGAAACCAGCCCGCCGGCTGCGGCATGCTCGTCGCCGGCGGATTCTGCTACGGGAGGCTCTTGGACGAATCGAGCATCGCTCGTGAGTCGCAGAATTCACCGGCTCCTGCGCGTGCCTCCGACCGGCGGGCTTCGCGAAAAAC
>CANFQO010000138.1 GCA_947449135.1 Planctomycetaceae bacterium
TGACATCGGCAAGCTGGAGGATGAAGCCGTCAGTCTATTCAATGCGCTTGAAGAAGAGTTCCCAAGCCAAGAGCTTCGGCCGGGGCTGACGGTCGCCGAAGTCGCCAAATCATCCGTCTTCCAGATTCGTAATCTCGGGATAGGCAAGACCGCTCCCGACATCAGCGGCGAAGACATCGATGGTGTCAGCTTTAAGTTGAGCGACTACCGCGGCAAGGCGGTTGTGCTCAGTTTTTGGGCCAGTTGGTGCGGGCCGTGCATGGAACTTGTGCCGCATGAACGTGAACTGACTGAAATCTACAAAGACAAGCGGTTTGCGATCGTTGGCGTGAACGCGGACCCGGACAAGACGGCGCTGCAGAACGTGCTGAGCCAGCACCAGATCAGTTGGCGGTCATTCTGGTGCGGTGAAGATGGGGCGATGGGCTCAATCGCCAGGGCGTGGAACGTGAACACTTGGCCAACGACTTACCTTATTGACCACAGAGGCGTAATTCGCGGCATAAATGTGAAGGGTTCTGCATTCGATGCGATGGTCAAGCAAATGGTGTCCGATGCTGAGATCGCTGCGAATTGAAAACGAGGAAATCAAAGCACGGTTGGTGGCAGAGAAAAACGGTGCCGAACCAATCGATGCAGCAGCCTCGCGATAGCGTACTGTGGTGAGGCCGAGCCCATGTTCCGCCGATGGTCGACTCGGCCAACACACCCTTTCGCTTCTCCCGACCAACCAACCCCTCTCCGCCTCTAACGCCTCTGTCCGGTTCCTGAAGGGGCCGACGAGCCGCCCGTGACCGACACCACTCGCTGTGACGGAATCCCGTCTCGTGTTGCGGACGGCCTGCGAGGAGGCGGTTTCAAGGTCGGTCTGCGTTGACACGGAAACTCCGGCTTGGGCGTGGATGGGAACCCCTCGGCACCTGCAGGCTGGGGCCGTATCCAGCACGACCAGACCCCGGCAGTTGCTTCTGGTAGTCCGCTCCGCTCCGACCGACCGTCGCTTGCCGAAGTGCCGTTGGGCGACCTGCCTTTTTTCGAATACCGCACCCCCTGGCGAAATCCCTGATCGAGGAACTCGAACACGCGCCGGAGAGTGTGCAGCGGGAGGTGCTCGCTTTTCTACGGCACCTGCGGGCACGCGTCGCCGGCGGTGATGGAAGCGAGGACGTGCATGCCTTGCTGTCACTCGCGGAGTCGGATGGGTTACTCCTAACGAGGATCGGGCGTGGCGGAAATTCAAGTGGCGATGCGGTCGTCACGCCGTTCCCGTTCCTTTTCCCGTGCACGGATCTTCAGCCGAGCAAGCATCGGCCCGGCCTAAATAATCGTCAAAAACCTGGCATATCCAGTGAGCAGCCGTGTGGTATCGGCTGCCGTTACCCCAACTGGATATCCCTATGCATGACAACCTTTCTGAGCGAGCGGCGGAGCTTGCCCATCTTGTAGACCTGATGCGCACCAGCCTCTCGCTGGCCGACTCGGCGATCCCTCTTCTCAACGAGCAGTTGCAATCGCTCGCCGAGATGGGGATCGACAACCTCGAGTTCGAGGGGCCACGAATCTATTCGCGGACGGCAGGCTGGTCACCGTCGTTCGACGATGAGCAGATTATTTTCGCCGCAGCACTTACGATGCCTGGCGGCCTCGGCTGCACAGTCTGGAGTGCCGACGACTACGCAACGCGATACGGCGACTCGCACCATGAGCCGCCGGTCCTGAGGGATCGCTTCGTCGTGTACGACAAGCTTCCGCCTATCGTGAGGGCGATGATTCCGGGCGTAGCTCCGAAACTGATCGCCGAGCTTCTCTCGTGTTTCCACGTGCTGGCTCGGTGATGCCGGCTCTGCTGATGTCTCGCTCTGCCGCAGCGTAGCAGCCGGGCCTCTCTTTGTCCGGCAGGCAAGGTGCCTAGCTGGACTGGTTCTCTCGCTGGTGGCGACGCTCGCCGCCGGTGTTTCTTTTGATCCCTGTCTGGGGAAGGAATGCGCAGATGTCAATTCATGATGATGAACGTCTTCTCGCCGCCGTCGCGGCTGCTCTTGGCGAGACAATCAACCTGGTCCGTCGCCGCGGCTTCCACATTGATAGCCGTTTTGGTGGTAGCGAGGTGCTGCTGGCGGGCTCGCGGTTTCGGGGGGCCACCTATGACGGCGACGATGCCCTCGATCTCGCGATGTATGGCATCGACTGGGATGCCGCCGATGACTCTCGGCTGCAGCGCCGTGGACGTCGGCTGAATGGCCGGCGACTCCGTCGCCGGGTGGCATAGCTCCGATCGTGGTGGGCACAACCGGCGGCGTGCCGACTGGGGCCGATGTGGCTCCCGGGCACGCCGCCGGTTTTTTGTAGGAAGGACAAACGAAAATGACAAAGTCGAATGACAGGAAATCCACGGTGGGCCAATACGGCGGTGTTCGCCGTAATCAATGTGGGAGCGGACTGCCTGATCATGGGGCGGATGCGGTGCCGCTGGTGCAATTCCGCAAGTTGCTCGCCGATTTGATCGCGAGGAGCCTTCTCGCAGGCAGTTCACCGAGGCGTACGGACCGGGAGAGTTAATGGCTCAGGCAATTGGATCCACGGGCCGCTGGGCGGGTTTTTCTCGGAGAAAAACAACCTTGGAAATGTTTGGAGCGCGAGCTGCGAATTTCTAAAATAAGGGTGTCCGTGGCAGGATGCCGCGGGCTGTCGGGAAACCGGCGGCTATCAATACACCGACGGGGTATGGAGGCTCATGATGGTTTGTCGCGCTTCGTTGCCAGCGCCGCTGGCCCAGGATGCTGATCTTCAAGATGCGCGGCGGCGATTCGAATCGCACGTGCTGCGGACGTCGCAGCCGATCCTTGAACGCTATCAATTCGTGGGCCGCGGCTCGGCACGCATGATGCGGGACGTGCATGCAGCGTACGTGGCCGAGTTGCGGATCATCGTGCAGCTACACGTATGGCAGCGAGGCCGACTCGTTGACCTTTCGCAGATCGGCGTGCCGGCACCTCATAGCATGATCACGAATCTCATCGAGCGTATGAGGGACGCGAGGCAGGAATACATCGCCTCGGAAGCCTTGGTCCAAACCATCGGTGCGATGTTTTTCTGGTGGTACGAGAACTGCGCCCGGCACGCCCCGGAGCATCTGGATACGGATGTCCTTGTGCGGGGCAGCGTCATGAATGAATTAATCGACGAATTGACGCAGCTTGCGTGGAGCCTGCGTCATCTGAATATCGAAGCCGGAAAGGAATAAATCATGGAAGCCACGGAACGCTACGAGTCACGCACGTATCTACGTCGGAGCCAAAGCAGACAGGAACTGTCACTGCACGATCAGCTCGGAATCGTCCTGAGGCGCGCCGTGGAACTGAACGTGCCGCTCGGCGTCACGCTGGCCGACCTGGACTACATGCTCGGCAATCGTTTGCACCACTACAAAGGCCTGTATGTGGACGACGGCCTGAAGGGCGACGATCTGGAGCGGCCTGCCTTCGCGGAGATGTGCAGGGAGCTTCAGTCGAACGAGAAGATTCGTCGTGTGTTCTGTGTTCGCCGGGATCGGATGGCCCGTCCACAGGACATCGAGTTGTATGAGATGGCTATTTGGGAAATGCGAGTGGCGATGCTCGGCATCGACATCGTGTATAGCGACCGCATTGTCAGTGCGGCCGATGTCGGCCGTGACATGTTTTCGCAATTCATCACGTCGACCGTCGAGTACAAGGGGGCCGGAGACTTTTTGGTGCAGCACGCCGAAAGGGTGATCACGGCTCAGCAGCGGCTCGCTCGCGAAGGATGGTGGACGGGCGGCAAGCCACTCTATGGCTTCGCCCGTTATGAGTTTCCGCCGAATGGCGGGCCGCCGCTGAAGCTCGAGCGGGGCATGGGTACCAGGTCCGCTGGCTTTCACGTGAAAGTGCGGCCCGACTGTGACGACCCGGTGAGGTACGTCGCGCTCAAGGCCATGATCGCCTGGTGGCGGCAGGGGCTGGGTTTCGGGGCGATCGCGACCCGGCTCAACAAATTGGGTGTACCATCGCCCGACGCCGGCCACTCGCGTACTGAGAAGGGGGTGACGCACGCTCTATCCGGTCAATGGCAGGTGAACACCGTAAAGAACATCCTGCTCAACCCCCTGATCGCAGGCATGCAGGTGTATGGCCGGCGGTCGGAGGGGAGACTGCGCCGTGCGAGCCGAAGTGGCCCGCGGCAATTGAATGCCGGCGAACGGAGCGTCAGGGGCGGTGGTAAGAAGCGGCGGGCGAAGTTAAGGATCAACGCCGCCGAGGACCGCGTCCAGCGCGACGGAGATTTCGAGCCGCTCATTCCGTACGAGGAATGGGTGACGCTCGTTGAGCGGTCGAAGCGACGAGGAGCAACGCAGGAGGGCCGGCAGCGGCCGAAGAATGTCGATCGGTACGCCCTCGGAAAGCGGGTGTACGACCAGACCGACGGGTGCGGCTATCCACTCTACGGCAGGATGCGGGACGGAAAGCCGGAGTACATGTGTGGCCGGTACATGAAGTCGCGGCGGACCGAATGCAACAGCAACAGCGTGGACGGCGAGCAGCTCACCCGATTCACGCTGGCAACCCTGCGGGAGCAGGTGAACAAGATCGGCGGCCGCGAGGCTGTGCGGCGACGGATTGAGGAGCTGGCACGCGGGGAGGTCGAGCAAATGGTTGATCCCAACCAGCTTGCCCGCACCGCTCTCGAGGCGAAGGCCGCGGATCTTCGCCTGAAACTCGACCAGGCCACTCGGAACATCCTCGAGGTCAAGAACCCATCGCTCATCAAGGCGTTGGAGAAGCGATATTCCGAGGACGAGCGTGAATTGGCGGCGACTGAGGCGGAGATCGCGAAACTGCCGCCGCCGGCGGATCGGCTAGCAACAGATATCGAATCCGAGGTCGAGGCTGCGCTCGTGCTGTTCGACGAGATCGAGCGGCTGGCGGAGATGCCGATGGCCAACGAGGCGATCAACGCCATGCTGGAGCGGATCGACCTGCGGATCGGCCTCTACTTCGAGGATGGAATGAAGGGCAAGAGGCCCGTGAGGAAAGTCGCCAGGGGCATCATCGCGCTCGGCGACTTCCCGCTGCCGGTGCCGCCCTACGGAGAGCCTCGCGTGCTTCCGACGGCCGCCCTCGACGCGGGCCTCCAGCGACGGCTGGCTGCTGAACTCCAGGCCGCCGGGCAGCCGGGGGCGATCGCCCCCGCAATCGAATCTGGGGGGTGCTGCCGTGACGATGATGGCCATCCCCAGCACATTTCCGAAGTCGCGGCGCGTTGCCGCGACGACGTTTCGGTGGATGCTGCCGACCCGTCCGCCTATGGCGACGGACGGGAAATTCGGCCCACCGGGACGGTCCCCGAAGGGATTGTTCCGTCTCGTGCACAACAGGGAATAGCAGCGGCCGGACTTGAACCGGCGACA
>CANFQO010000139.1 GCA_947449135.1 Planctomycetaceae bacterium
ACGCCGACGTGGAGGAGTTTCTTCCCCTCGTCCTCGTAAACAGGCAGCCAGACGAGCCGACCGACGAGCGAGTTTGCACGACCCGTATTGGCATAGCCGAAGGGATTGGCATTCTGCTTGAAGATGCCGAATGACCAGTTGAGCCGCTGATCTTCCGTGTAGTTGATGGCCCGCACGCCCGGAACGAAGCCGTTGTTGAACGGGCCCTCATAAAGATCCTGAGCGTAGGACCGCTCCATGAAGTTGAGCCAGCGACTGCTGGTCATGTGTTCGAACCCGAAAGGGTCTTTCTGGTTACCGGCGCGGACAGTGCCGAGGATCGGCAGGTCCCGGATCTGCAGCCACAGTTCCGTGACGGCCGGATAGTTGCCCAAGCCAGGTTCCGTCGGGGCTGCAATACTGAAGTTGTTGAGCTGATTGACGAAGTCGAATTCTGCCGCGAAGTCGTAGACCTCGTACATGCGGCCATCGACACGGAACCGGGCGCGGCGGAAGTTCGTTGCATCGTGGAGTTGCGGGGTGAGGCCACCGTTCTGCTTGCTCTGTGCCGGACCCTGGCCCTGCGAGAATGCCTCGTTGTCGAACTGAACGCGACCGCCGACCTTGACGCGGAAGTCCTTGTTGGGGCTTTCCCCCTGGAAGCCGTAGTTCCACTTGGTGCCCATGTTCAGGTCGCTACCGACCTCGTAGCCGTCATCGGCCTCTTTCTTTTCATCTTTCTTGTCGTCCTTCTTGTCATTCTTTTCATCCTTCTTTTCATCTCCGGACTTCGTGGCGTCCGACTTGGGCTGTGGCAGTGGCTCCGGCTTGTCCGCCGCCTTCTTTTCGAGCTCTGCGAGCCGGGCCTCCAAGGTGGCGATCTTGCGACGTTCGTCGCCAATCGCCTCTGAAATCTGGTCGAACGAGGACATGCGTGCAGTAACGCTGGGTAGTTCGATTGGCTGGGCATCCTGCGACTCGGCGATCACCGAGAAGGGTTCGGCGGCTCTTGCAGGCACGCCTTGCAAGAGGCTGGCGGTTCCCCACAGACAGGCAAAAAAGAACGCACGAGCGAGGAGCCGTGGCGTGGAGGTGTGCTGATGCCAGCGAAAAGCGGTGGTTTGCACTGAAGTACCCTTCCGAAGCGTGGGGGGGCGGTACACGCTGTTTAATCGGAAGAGTCGAAGGCCGACCTTGATGGTTAAGCCGACTGTGTAGGCAATGTAATTTTTATGGAGCTAAATGCTGCGGATTTTGTATCACCCTGGAGAAGCTAGGCTACTTGCGGAGCAAGGGCGGATGCCAGGGCGTGGGCCGCCATCTCGATTGAGGCCCCGAGCTGCTGCAGGCTCGTGGTTAGAAGCCCTGTCTCGGCAGGCGGACGGTGAACGTCGTGCCTCGGCTGGGCGTACTGGCCACGGCGATGCTGCCGCCGTGACGTTCCACAATCGACCTGCAGATCGCCAGCCCGAGGCCGCCTCCGCGGGCAGCATCGGACCGGGTCCGCGAGGCATCGGCCTTGTAGAAGCGATCGAACACCCGATCAAGGTGCTCCGGTGCGATGCCGCAGCCGGTGTCGGCCACAGTCACGACCGCCTGCCTGCCAGCCTCGCCGGCACCCACCGAAACAGTCACCCGCCCACCCTCCGGCGTGAACCGGATCGCGTTGTCCAGCAGATTGCCGAACACCTGCCGAAGTTGCGACGCGTCACCGTAGAGCTTTACGGCCGCGGCCGGGGGTTCCAGTCCCAAACCAACCGATCGCTCCTCTGCCACACCGCCGAACATGGCGATAGTCTGCCGGACGATTGCCGTCAGATCGATCTCTTCGCGGGGCCGCACAGAGGTCTCGTCGCCCGTCTCAGCCAGGAGCAGCAGGTCGTTCGAGAGCTTCGACAGGTGCCGGGCCTCTTCCAGCACGTCGGCCAGCGTCTCCCGGTAGGCGTCGGCCGTACGGTTTTGTGACATGCCCACCTCTAACGAACTCTGCATGGCTGCCAGCGGACCGCGAAGCTCATGGGCGGCATCGGCGACGAATTGCTGTTGCCGTTCGACATGCCCCGCCACTTCGTCGAGCAGGCGATTGATCGTGAGGGACAGCCGGTCGAGCTCGTCCTTCGTGCCATGCACCTCCAGCCGGTCGCCCAGTCGGGTGGGCTTGAGTTGCTCGGCCGTCCGCAGGATCTCCGCGACGGGCTTGGTGGCACGAAGAGCAAGCCAGTAGCCCATCAGCGGTGTCAGTAGCGAGAGCCCGGCGGCCACCGGCAGGAGCAGCCGGGCGAGGGTGTTGATGTCTTCATCGAGGTAGGCGGTGGCCATGCCGATCCGGACGTGAAAGGGCTCGTCCGCCGGATCGGTGATCCGGCGCCTGGCAAACCGATAGCCCTTCACCTGCACGAGGTTTTCAATTTTCTCTCGAGCCACCGGCCATGCGGCGACTTCATCCGGGCAGCTGTCGCTTTTCCAGATCGTTTCGCCGTTGTCTTTGAGTAGTTGCGTGAACCAGCCGCGTTCCTCGTGGCCGGCCGCCTTGCGGCGCAACTCCGCCACGACGGCTTCGGTGTTCGGATACAGGTCCTTAAGCGCGATCGCCACTTCGTTGACCTCCCCTCGCAGCACCGCGTCGGCCTCGCGGTAGAGGGCGGCTCTCGCGCCGAAGCGAACGGCCAGCAATGCGGCCAGCGTCACCAGGAGCACGACGAGTGTGTTCCAGATCGTGAGCCGAACCCGCAGCGTGGCCCACGGGATGCGGTTAAACAGACGCGAGGGCATAGCCGCGGCCCCGGATGGTGCGGATGAGCGACTCGTCTCGGCCCTTGTCGAGCTTGCCTCGCAGCCGGTTGATGTGCACCTCGATCACGTTCGTCGGGCCGTCCCAATCAAACCCCCAGACGTGCTCACAGAGCATTTTCCGTGTTACGACCTGCCCGTTGAACCGCATCAGGAGTTCGAGGATGCTGAATTCCGTGGGGGTGAGTTCGATTGTGCGGCCGGCCATCGCCAGTCGCTTGGTGGCGAGGCTCAGGTGCAGGTCGCCGGCCTCGAGTTCCATCGCCGGCTTGTGGGCCGTGCGACGGTGCACCGCCTCGATGCGGGCGAGCAGTTCGTCGATCGCAAACGGCTTGACGAGATAGTCGTCGGCGCCGGCTTCGAAGCCCTCCAGTTTGTCGGGCACCGCCCCGCGGGCTGTGAGCACGATCACGGGGGTGCGGACGCCCGCCTGCCGGGCCGATCGCAGCACGTCGAGGCCGCTCGCCTTCGGCAGCATCAGATCGAGCACCACGATGTCGCTCGAGAGAAGTGTCTTGTCGCGGATGGCCGACTCTCCATCGGCCACCCAGGTGCACTGATGGCCGGCCTCACGCACGGCGGTGCTGACGGCCTTCGCAATCACGGGATCATCTTCGACGATCGAGACGTGCATGAACACCTCTGGTTTTGTGGTGTGCCGTGTCGTTCCGGCATGGCGGGGTGGTGATCCGAGTCATGGTCGCGGTGGCCCGAATTCATCAGCTCCAAGGCTCAGTATGGCATCCGGTGCGAATGTCTGCGATTGAGGCTCGCTCAGAAAGAGCCCGGCAGGGCCGGGGGGCTTACAATCATGTCAGCCCCGCCAAACCGGGGTCGCGGATTTCTTGTGGCCCGCTAACCTACGCTGGCAGACTGATCCCATCCCCGCATTTTCCGCGAGGCCAGCATGATGTTGCTTCCGTTCGCCGTTGCCGTATCTGTAGCCTTTGCCGTGCCCCTGCTGGGAGAGGCCTCGGCCGATCAGGTCTCCCGGATCCTCGTATCGCTCCAGAAGAATCTGCTGACGCCGATTCCGCTCTGCTTCCTTCTGGGGATCATCTGCACACGGATTCACGGGGGCATCAAGATCCCCAAGGAACTCTATTACTCGATCGCGATCTTCCTGCTGATGTCGATCGGCTTCATTGGCGGCCACGAACTGGCCCATGAATACCAGGCGCACGGCGTGGCTACGATCTGGAAGCCTGCTTTGGCCACCCTGTTCCTGGGGTGCGTCACGCCGATCACATCATTTGTAGTGCTTCGGTACATCGGCGGCATGTCGATCGCCGACTCGGCCGGCATCGCCGCCCACTATGGAAGCACCTCGGCCGTCACCTACGCCGTTGCCAATTCGTTTGTGGAGCAGGCGGGTCACCCCGCTAATAGCTTCCTGCCGACGCTCGTCACGTTGTTGGAATGCCCCGGCATCGCCATCGCGCTGGTGATCGGAGCTGCGTTGTCGGCCAAGGAACGTGCGGCTCGGGCGGCAGAAAGCGGTAGGAAGGTGAAGGAATCCAAGCTTGGCGAGGCGCTTTATGAGGTGATGACCGGCCAGTCGATTATGTTGATGGCCGGCTTGCTTGTGATCGGCTTCGTCTCCACGCTGTATATGGACCCCAAGGGCTTTCAGCCGTTCTATGACTTCTTCCAGAGCAAGGGCATGCTGTTCCGCGGTGCGCTCTGCATCTTCCTCTTGGAGATGGGGCTCGTGGCGGGCGAGAAACTGGGCGACCTCTTGAAGGTCGGGCCGTTTCTCGTTGCCTTCGGCATCCTTATTCCACTGATTCACGGTTTTCTGGGTGTCTACTTGGGGCATATGGCTGGCCTGAACCTCGGTGGCTGCGCCGTGTTGGGGGCGATCGTGTCGAGTGCCTCCTACATCGCGGCCCCGCCGGCGGTGCGGCTTACCCTGCCCGAGGCGAATCCCACCTATTCAATCACGGCCGCACTGGCGATCACCTTTCCTTTCAACATCGCCTTCGGCATTCCGATCTACTTCGAAATGGCCAAATTTGTCGGCGCCCAGTAGTCTGATGTGCCAGTCAATGGCGGGGGGAGCGACGGACGCCATGCCCGCGAAAACAGAAACACAGACAAACAAAGACACCGAAACACGCGACCCAAGAGGAGACTCCCATGCAACTGTATCCATTGAAAATCGTGACCGTGGTGGGCGAGTCGGTCATTATGGAGGACATCGCCGAGCGAGGCGTCGAACTCGGTGCCACCGGCTACACGATGAGCGAGGTGATTGGGCACGGGTCGCGGAGTGCGCGAAACGTGGGCTCAACGGCCGGCGGCGCAAAGACGCTCAAGGTGGAGTTTGTCGTGCCGACCGACGTGGCGACCACGATCCTGGACGAAATCTCGCATGAGTACTTCGAGCACTACGCGATCATCGCCTGGCTTTCGGACGTGTCGGTGATGCGGGGCGAGCAATACACCCGCAAGTCGGGCGGCTGATGGTGGGCGACTGGATGTCCTCGGCCGGCCATCACTCCCACTCGATCGTGGCTGGCGGCTTCGACGAAATGTCGTAGACCACGCGATTCACGCCG
>CANFQO010000140.1 GCA_947449135.1 Planctomycetaceae bacterium
CAAGAGCCATTCCTGGCATCCCGTGCCGACGCTGCTTGCGGCCGACACCTGCCGGCCGGACGGACTGGAGAAGTTTTCAGAGCGGGACTGCCTGCGGGGCGGCTTCGGCCAGTTTCCGGCCAAGCACCTGATGCTGCTGGCAATGGCCCACGCGCTGCGGTTCGGGAAGTACGGGGCGTAGTCACGCAGCCGTAACGCGGTCTCTCGGCAGCGTGACATCATGACGCTTTGGTTCGCCGGCTGCGGCATGCTCGTCGCCGGCGGACTTTGCCGTTGCATGCTCTTGGACCATAGTGCGTCCTACGTTGCAGGCAAAGTTCACCGGCTCCTGCGCGTGCCTCCGTCCGGCTCCTCAGCATCCAGAGATTTCCTGGATCCCGACCCCGGCGATTCGGACTTCTCAGTGGTTACGGGGAGCAGAGCGCCTGTTTTTGGATTATAAGTAGGGGCTCCGGATTCACCGGGCCAACAGGCACACGACTCCATGCCGCGACCCTCCGACGAAGATCTGTTTCAAAGCTCGACGATGACGTTCGGCGAGCACCTGGAGGAACTTCGGGTCTGCCTGATCCGGGCGGCGCTCGGGCTGTCGGTGGCCGTGCTCATCGGATTCTTCGTGGCACGCCCAGTGGTCCACCTGATCGAGGAGCCGCTGCGGCGGGCACTCGGCAAGTACTACACCGAGCGGGCGATCGAGACGTTCGACACGTGGCAGCCGCGTCAGGCCGGTGGCCCTCCCCTCCCCTACTCGCGGGACGAGATCGTCGACGCCGTTGAACAGCATGGCATGTCGTTCGAACTCCGGGAGGTGCATCCCGATCGACTGCGGCGTGTGCTCAATCCGGCTGGCGACGACACCGCGTCCCTGCTGCCGGCAAAGGCAACGCCCGTGACAGCCACCACGGGAACGGCCCCGTCTCCGACAACCGGCAGCCCTATCGCGGCCTTCTCGCTCGACTCGCTCGTGCCCATGCTCCTCTGGCAGCCCTTGTCGCGGGATCCACGGGTGAGCATCACGACCCTCAGTGCCCAGGAGGCCTTCGGCATCTATGTGAAGGCCGCTCTCCTCACCGGCGTGGTGCTGGCGAGCCCGTGGATCTTCTACCAGCTCTGGATCTTCGTGGCGGCCGGTCTCTACCCCCATGAGAAACGCTGGGTCTGGCTCTTTCTGCCGATCAGCGTGGGGCTGTTCCTCGCCGGCGTGTCGCTGGCGTTCTTCTTCGTCTTCGACTTCGTGCTCGACTACCTGCTGGAATTCAACGAGTGGCTCGGCCTCGATCCCGACCCGCGGATCAGCGAATGGCTGGGGTTCGTGCTGATCCTGCCGATCGGCTTCGGCCTGGGCTTCCAACTGCCACTGGTGATGCTGTTTCTGGAACGGATCGGGGTGTTTGACGCGGCGACCTACGCGGCCCAGTGGCGGATCGCGGTGATCGTGATCTTCGTGGTGTCGGCCATCCTGACGCCAGCCGATCCCTACAGCCTGCTGTTTCTGGCGATCCCGCTCTGCCTCCTCTACTTCGGTGGGCTGGCGATCTGCCGCTGGGTGGCGGCAGCGGAAGGCCATCCAGAGGGCCGTCAGCGGGTGGCCACGAAGGCCAGCCAATAAAAGATTGTGCCCGTGATGGCGGTGACCATCAGGTCGAGGGCGGCGAGCCGTGCCATGACGCGGTGCCTCGGGCCGTGGGTGCCTGGGGTCGGCGGCACCGGAAACCGCAGAAACGCCTCCCAGATCACCCAGACCCAGAGCACGAGGGTCGAGATCGCAAAGACGAGATGGATGGCGAGCGCCGTTAGCACGCCGGCTGGCCACCAGGGATTCTGGCCGCCGGCAGCAGCCCGCGCCTTCCAGTCGCTGATCAGCCGGACATCGATCTCGAAGATGACGATCGCCAGCAACAGGGCGGCCGCGATGAAGATCTGGAGCCGCTTGTGGGCCTCGTAGGCCCGCCGGTAGTGGACGAGGTAGATGCTTAACGTCAGCACCGGCAGCAGGGCGATCAGCACCACCAGCACGAGATCCATGCCAAACGAGGCCCGCGAGCCGAGGAAGCCGTCGATGCCAGGGAGGAGGAGGGGAAAGGCGGGCAATTGATTCAACGAGTAGTTCCTTCGTCCTTCGCGGAAGATCGTGATCCAGTTGGCAAAGTGTAATCGTTGCGGCTCTGGGGAGCGATTTGCAGCGGTTCTCCTGCGGACGATACGATCGATCCACCTCAGCCCCAGCCACCCTCGCCTCGGGCGAGATGGTGCGGGGGCGACGGCCGAGTGGCGAAACAGGCAGACGCACGGGACTTAAAATCCCGTGGAGAGTGATCTCCGTGCGGGTTCGATCCCCGCCTCGGCCAGTCCGGTGCAGGCGGTCGGGGCATGGGCACGTTGAAAACGTGCCCCCACGAGGGCGGAGGCCCGCCAAGCGAAAATGGCAGGATGCCATGTTTCGCGTGAAGGAGTTACCGGCGCTGGCTAAAGTTCTTGGCCGCCTGGCGGGCCATCAGGAACCGCCGGAGACCGTTCACGAGCCGCTGCGGAGGCTGAGACGCCGACTGGCTGAAGAGGGGCGTTTGGCCGTCGTCGGTCACGATCAGTTCCACAGCATCCGGCCCCAGTTCCCCGCCACCGAGCAGGTTTTCGATATTCTGGTCGGATTGAGAGCCGCTCTCGTCGGACGCGGGCACGGTTGCGACCACGAAGTGATCGTGGACAAACGCCTCGAATTCAGGGTCCTTGATCAGCGACGCCACCTGGGACGAGGCCTTCGAGTCGCCGCTCTTGGAGACCAGCAGCAGGATGGGCCGCTGAGCCGTTCTCGCCGTTTCCACCGCACTATCGAGCGACGGAAGAACCCGCCCAGCCTCGGCACGGGCGGTGTCTGCCGTCGGGGCTGGGACATGGCTGGCAAACTGGGCAACCCAGGTGGTTGCCGACTGGCCCGTGTACCCCGACTGGACGGCAATTTTCTGACCGTCCGGCCCAATCAGCAGGGCACTGGGGAACGTCCGGACGCCATATTTGATGCAGACCTGAGACCGCTCGGAGCGGACAGCCTGGGAAATCCCGTGCTGCGGCAGGTCGATCATCAGCAGCACGACCCGGCCATCGGCCCAGTCGAGGAAGGCGTCGGTCGCCAGGACATTGTCCTCCAGCGTCCGGCAGTGTGGGCACCAGTCGCTCCCGGTGAAGATCGTGAGGATCGGCCGGCCCGTTTCCTGGGCCGTTTCCATCGCCTCCTCGTAGCTGGTCAGCCAGCGGTCGGAGGCGAACACGCTTCCACAGGAGAGCGCTGTGGCGGCCAGGATCGCGGCCAGGGCGACGCGTTGGGCCGAGAAGCGGCCCAACCGGAACCGGCTGGCTAACCCGAACCGGCTGGTCAGCGGGACGAGGCACGAGGACGGCCGCCGGAGGCGGACTGCGTTGCGGACATTGATCATGAATTGCTCCCCGTAAACGACCCCTTCTGTCATCGGGCAGAAGAAGACGTTTCCAAGAGGTTTCGTTCCTAAGAGACCACTGAATCCCGTTGGATCCAGGCTTGGAACCTAGCGGCACCGCAACAATCCGTACACCTCTCCAAATCACCCAGGCTGCGCAGTTACCCAAACGTGCCTGGTTGCGTCGGTTTTGTTGGACTTACGACGAGTCTGGAGCCCCTCCCGGCAAGGGGCATGGAGGGTCGAGGCGGCAGCGAGGCGACCGTCTCTGCACGGGATCGACGCGGAGTCCCATCGCTTCCGCTCCGGGCTTTTTGCCGGACGTGCCCCGCCGTTGCTCCTTTCAAAGCCCCCGGCGGAAGCCGGGGGACTCCGGGTGTGAACCACCGCCCCGCCGGCTATGCCACTCCGGGAAAAGCCCAACGACCCGGTGTCCCCGGACTTCCGTCCGGGGCTTCTTGTCGTGGGTGGCGCGACCGTCTGACGGAACATGTCGTCGGAATAAAAGCCCCCGGCGGAAGCCAGGGGACTCCGGGCCGACTGAAAAGCCGCGAGGCCCACCGGGGATTCCGGCGGGCCTCGCTTGAAACGTTGATGTCAGGCGGCCAGGAGGGCCGCCACTGGCAGGCGAGGAAACCCTTGGCGTTTCCTCCGCCTGTCCAAGGCTGCACGGGCCATGGATGGCCGTGCAGCCGAGAAACTAGAACTGCCAGATCGCGTCGCAGCCGCCGTAGAGCTGGCCGTACTTGTCGAAGTTCGAGCCGTACGGGAGCGAGCCATTCGCCTTGTCGGGCGTGTACCAGTCGTACCGCAGTTCGGGACGAATGATCCAGTTATTCGTGGGCTTCCAGTTGAGGCCGTACGACATCTCCCAGAAGTTGCCCTGGTACCCGGTGTTCCAGTTGCCCGGCCCCTGCGGCACGCCCGCCACGGCATTCCGCAGACCCGAGTAAACGCGATAGCCGTTGTTGTCGCGGAACCATTCAAACCGCATGCCGCCGACCAGCGTCTCGCTGAAGTTATAGAACAGGTACTGGTTGATGCCGTACCACTGGGCCGTGCCTGGCTGGGCCTGGTTCAGCGTGTTGGGCGTGCCGGCATTGAACTGCCAGCCGTTGTCGTTTTGGAACACATAGGTGACCTTGTCGGTCAGCTCGTTGGTGTAGACCGTGCTGAAGATCGACCGGTTGCCCACGGCATTCGTGGCGAAGTTCGCAAGCTCGTTGCCGCTCGACGTCATGATCGTCAACGCCTGCTTCTCGTCGGAGCTCTTCATCGTCGCACCGCCGAGAAACGCGGCATTGCTGTTGTATCCGGGGTAGCCCGTGTTCGAGATCGGACCGAGGACGTTGATCGGGTCGCTGTAGTTATCCCAGCCGTTCGTGATACCGGCATACAATGTCAACTGGTCGTTGGCCTTGTAGGTGTCGAGGATGCCGGTATGGGTAAACGGCTCGCCGTATTGCATCGTATAGGCGTGCGTGTAGAAAAAGTTACCGATGGCCGGCACCACTTCATACCCGATGATCGTGTAGAAGTGGCCAACCTTGACGGCATGGTTACCGTAGCCGGCTTCCGCGTAGAGCTGCGGCATGGCCAGACCATAGTAGCGATTGCCCCACGCGGGCTGACCAGGGAACTGCTGGTTCAGCAACTTGCCGTCGAGGCCGCGGGCCGTCGTGTAGATGTAGTCGGTGCCGTAGAGCAGGTCGATACGTCCGCCCCAGTCAGCCCCGCCGTCTTCGGTGTCGAGCACCTTCTCGTTGACGAGGTAGAGCTGGTTCATCTGGCCCTGCCAGTTGCGGTCGTTGAACGTGATCGG
>CANFQO010000141.1 GCA_947449135.1 Planctomycetaceae bacterium
AGCTACGAGGCCGGCCTGCTCGAGGAACTCACGACCGACGGCTTTGGGCTTGTCGACTTCGGCATGACTGTCTCGCCCCAGGCCGCGCCCGACACGCCCGAGACCGTGCGGCTTGATTTTGAATCGGGAGTGCCCGTGCGGGTGAACGGTCGGTCGCTGAAGGCCCATGAGATGGTGTTGGCCCTCAACGAGATCGGTGGCCGGCACGGCATCGGGCGGACCGACATCGTGGAGAACAGGCTCGTCGGCATGAAGAGCCGCGGCGTCTACGAGGCGCCCGGCATGACGCTACTCTACGAGGCCCATCGGCTCGTCGAGCAGATGACGCTCGACCGCGACCTCGTGCACCTCCGCGACCGGCTCTCGCCGGAGGTAGCGGAGATGGTCTACTACGGCTTCTGGTACGTCGCGAAGATGGATGCCCTGATGGCGTTTCTCCACGAGGCGCAGAAGCCCGTCACCGGCACCGTGGAGCTGAATCTCTACAAGGGCAACATGCTTGTGAAGAGCCGGGAGAGCAGCCAGAGCCTCTACGACGCGGCGATCGCGTCGATGGAGGGGGGCGGATCGTCCTACGACCAGACCGACGCCGAGGGCTTCCTGCGAATTCTTGGTCTGCCCTCGCGGGTTCAGGGACACGTGAGGCCGCGTGCGTGAAGCGGCTTCACGGCAAACGACCGTCTGTCGTGGCCATGCTTGGGCTGTTCGCCAGCATAGACGTGAGGCGACCGGCGTCATGGATCGCCCTTGTGTCGGGTCTGTTCGCCGGCTGCTGCGGGCTGTGGGCCACGGCGGACGATTCGAGCATGGGCAGCGTGGCCATTCTGTTGGCCGCCGTGGCGGTGGTAGCGGCGATTGGTGAGCCTCCAGTCGATCTCTTCAGGCCGACCGCCCGCGGTTCGTTCGGGGCGTGGCTGCTGATCTGGGCTGCCGAGCGGGCCATCTGGCCGTTGATCGGTGTCGTGCTGGGTGCGGTCGTTGCCGGCGGATATCCGGAAGCGTTCGGTTGGCTGGCTATGGCCATGCTCGGGACGCTGCTGGCGGTTGTCACAATCGTGGCCAGTCGGCTCTCCGGGGCCAAGGCAGCGGATGCTGCAAGCTTGACGCTCGTCATGGCCGCGGCGAGCGCAGCCGCGGGAGTCGCGGTTGATGTGCGACTGGCGTGGGTCAATTGCGGAGCGGTCGCCGCGTGGCTGCTGCTCGGCCTCCTGGCGTGGGCCTGGTCGCGGGCGTTGGCCGCACATGCCGACTCGGATTCAGCCGCAATAAACCCTGCAGAGTACCGCGGTGGCGGCGATGTCCTGCATCTCGACGTCCTACCCGCTGCCGGTCGGCTGCGGCAAATTCTGATCATCTTCGCCATGGGCACTGCACTCGCAGGCATGGCTGTGTGGCTCGTGCTCGAGCCTGCTCCTGGACGCGATGCTGTTGAGGGGCAGAATCTGGTTGTTCAGAGGACCGGCGTCCACCCGCTGGCGCAGACGGCGCTTGTCTGGGCGTTCTTCTCGGCGGCGTGGTTCATCGGCCTGGCCGTGCCGCAGGGAGCGCTACAGGATGGGATCGCGGGGGCTGCGAGTTGGGAGCGACTCTTTCGTACGGCTGCCGGTCCCGTCGCCGGCGGCCAGGGATCGCAGCGGCGCATGCGGATTCCGCGGCTCGGGCCCGGGCGGTTTGCCGGTGGCGTCGCCCTCACGCAGGCGGCCATGCTCGGCTGGCCGGCGATGGTGTGCACCGTGCTATCCCTGCCCGCACCGGACCGCGTTTGGCTGCCGCTGGGCATTGTCGTCGGGCTGGGCTTGATGGCCGTGGTCGTCACCGGCAGCATCGCCCTCGGAGTCGCGGCGAAGGCCGCACGTGAGACCACGTTCGCCGCCTCTCTTGCGATCGTGGTTGCTGTCGTGGGCTGCTCGCTGATGGCGACGTCGCCTTTCATCGCGCGAGAACAGCCGGCGCTGCCCAGCCCTCCCAATCTCGTGCCCGGGCTCCTGCAACGCACCGGCGGCGGTTGATTGGGAAAGCTTGTGTTGCTGCAAACGGCACCCGCCTGCCAAACTTCGTGAACTGGGTCGAGAAATCGAGCCCAAAAGCACGATAGAAGAGAAGCCGTGCCGATCCTGCGGATTGTGCGCGTGCTCTGCGCTATTTCAGGACCCACGTCGCCGGTGTCTGAGCCGAGTCTCCAAGGAGTTTTTTTGTGGACGGAACCCGCTGCCACCAACCGATCCATTGCTCCCGCCGCGGTGTCGCCATTGTGGCGATCGTCCTCGGCTCGGTCATCTCCGGCCTGATCGTGCCCGCGACCGTGGTCGCGGCCGACGGTGCATTTCCGGCCAGTGAGAAGATCTTCCCGGCGACGACCCGAGGCTGGTTGAGCATCTCCCACGGGCCGGAATTTCGGAATCGATTCAACCGCTCGCAGTACGGCCTGCTGCTCAAGGATCCGAGCATGAAGCCGTTCATCGAGAGCGTTCGAAAAGAGATCGAGGCCTCCAATGGCGGCCGTCTTGGTCGGTTGGGTCTGACGCTCGACGATCTGCTGGAGGTCGCCGGTGGCGAGTATGCACTCGGCGCCGTCGAGTCGTCTGCGGGCAAACTGGCCACCGTCGTGCTCGTTGACACCACCGGCCACGAGGCCGAGGCCCGCGGTCTGATCGAAAGAATGAATCAGCGCATGACCGAGCAGAAAGGCACGAAGATCGCTGCCATTGGCGGCGATCCGCTGACCGTCTACCAGTTGCCCGCCTCCGAAAACTCCGGCCGTTCCGGCGACCAGCGGGTCGCCTTCGCGCTGGCAGGAAATGCCCTCGTCGTCGGCGACGACCCCGTCCTGCTCACGCAGGTGATCGGTACGCTTGGGCAGGGTCGGGGCGACTGCGTTGGCTCGCTGCCCGCTTTCGGCGCAGTCATGGGCCGCTGCCAAAATCAGGTGCCGACGACCGCTGCGGCCGTTCGGTGGTATGTCGATCCGCTGCCGTTTGCCAAGGCCTATCAGGCCACCAATCCGCCGCGTGAGAAGCGGAAGGGTCCCGATTATGTCGCGATCCTCGGACGGCAGGGCTTTGATGCCGTGAAGGGGGCCGGTGGTGTGGTCGTATTCGACGACGGTGGTCATGCGCTGCGGCACCACACGATGGTCTACGCGCCGCCGCTCGCCGGTCGGCAGCCAGACTCTGTCGAACGCTTCAATCTTGCCGCCCGCATGCTGCAGTTCCCCAACGTCGAGGACATCGGGCCGCAGCCGTGGGTGCCGCGGGATGTCTCCGGCTGGACGTCGCTGCAATTCGATCTTAAGAACGCCTTCGTCACCGTGGAATCGCTCGTGGACGACATCGTGGGTGAGAAGGGCGTGTACGACGACGTCATCGCCTCCGTGAAGGAGGACCCGGATGGTCCGCAGATCGACCTGGAAAAGGATCTCGTCGGCTGCCTCGGCAACCGCATGACGCTCGTCACCGACCACGCCACACCAATCGGTGAGGACAGCGAGCGTCTGTTGATCGCGGTGGAAGCCGTTGATCCAGAGCGGGTCGCCGCCACGGTTGCCAAGAGCATGTCGATCGATCCGGACATGGCCAAGATCGACGTGCAGGGTAACGTTGCCTGGGAACTCATCGATCGGTCGATGGCGATTCCGCAGTTGGAGGTCGAACTGCCCGGGGTCGCGGTTCCCCAGGCCGACCACGACGACGATGCCCATCGCCGCCGCGCAAAGTTGCGTGACCGCGAGGAGAAGCTTCTGCCCCACTCGGTGGTGACCGTAGCCCAGGGACATTTGTTCGTGGCGTCGCACCGCGACATCCTCGAACGCGTGTTGGCCACGCAGGGCGGCGTCGAGTCGCTCGGCTCGACGGCCGACTACGCCCAGGTCGCCGCGGAATTGAACAGGTTGTTGCCGGGGAAGGCGGCCACGCGGTCCTTTTCCCGTGAGGACGAGGCGATCCGCCCCGCCTATGAAATGCTCCGGCAGGGATCGATGCCCAAGTCGAAGAGCCTGACAGGGCAAGTCTTGAACGGGATTCTGGGCGATGGCAAGCCCGGCACGGTGAGAACGCAGCGACTCGACGGCAGCACCCTTCCCGATTTCGAGATGGTCCGACGGTATTTCGGCACGGTCGGTGTGGGGATGCAGTCGCTTCCAGACGGATGGTACGTCACCGGCATCACGCTACCGCGGAGCCAGCAGGAGCCCGAGGTGGCCCGCCGGCCGGTCGCTCCGCCGCAGTAGGCGGTTTCCTCCGTTGATGACGGTGAGCTCGATCACGGCCAGTTTGATCACGGCCAGTCCACCACAGCCCAGAAGGGATGCTGGCGGTCGGCCCTCAGCCGCAGGTCTTCGAGCAACAGCCGCTTGTCTGGAACGACCGGGTCTTTCCAGAGCTTGCGGCCGTCGAGCGTGACGGTCAGCGGCCGTGAGAAGTCGACGAACTCCGGCGAGAGCCAGATTCGCACGCGTTCGGCGCCGCAGCGGACGGAGAGCATGCTCGCCGGCACGGCGCCCGAGGGCATCGTCTTGGCTTCGATTGAAAACGGTCGGATGGTCGGAGAAGGCGGCCACTGGGAGGGCAGCACCGTGGTTCTGGCCGGCGGACGCTCCATCTCGACCCACCAGAAGAACCGATCCCATGGTCGCATCGATACCACGTCGATCGAGGGTGGGAAAAACGTCCGCTTCCGTCGCCCCATCCAGTCGAAGATTCGCATGATCTCGTCGGAGAAGTGTTCGTGGCCGCGACCACGATACTCCACGTAGGTCGCGTCGAAGCCCTTGGCAAAGTAGCGGTCGAGATCCATCGTGTTGCGGCCAAAACAGGCGGAGTCGAGCTCTCCGCCAACAAGATACATGGGCAGCGTGCGGGCGTTGTGCCAGTAGTGATTGACATACTTGCCGGCCGCTGGAGAGATCGCGATCAGTCCGGCCCAGAGGTCAGGATGCGCCAGCGCGATGTCCCAGGCGGCATCGCCTCCCATCGAGTGGCCGGACAGGAATACGCGGTCGGTGTCGATCGAAAACCGCCGCAGTGAATGCCGCAGGGCGGCGAGCACCGCAGCGTGCTCTCGAGCGGAATAGTCATAGGACGTCTGCTGCTCGCGGGTCCATGCGGGAGCGATCACGATCGTGCCGTTGCGGGCCGCCTGGCCACGTCGCTGCCCATCCTGCCCCGGCATTCCGGCCCACCACTCAATCTGGTTCTGCGGAGTGGA
>CANFQO010000142.1 GCA_947449135.1 Planctomycetaceae bacterium
CACTTCGATCGGCTCGCGAATACGGTTCCCGACCGCCGCATACACCTGCTGCCAGTAGTCGCGCCAGCCCAGTTCCGAGATCAGCTTGGCGGCATCCTCCGGCCTCCGTGCCCGGCTGAGAGCGGCATCCCGCACCTCGGCCAGTGACAGCACCCCGTGTCGCAGCCACGGCGAGAGCCGCGTGACAGCACCGGAAACATGATTTCTCGTTCGCCCATAGGCCTCGGGATCAATCGATGCCAACTGCTCGAGAGCGGCGAGACGACCGCCTCGTGCCCAGAGGGACGTGGCGGCAGCGATGGCTCCCCGACGATCCGACGAGGTGTCCGTCTCGGGAAACGGCTCGACGAGCGCCGCCGCGAGTTCCGCCCGCGGCAGACAGAGAAGTTGGCTGAGATCGAGCATGGCAGGAAGTTCCGTGAGCAGGTACTCGTTGGAGGTCGCCTGAACTCCAGATCGCATCTGACTTAGGTGCAGCACCGGCTTCGGGGGCGGCAAAAGTCTCGTCGCGGGGGCCGCAGCGTCCCAACGCTCCTCGAGCTTCCGCCGACCCCCTCGCCTACGTCTCTAGGTTTACCAACTCGTCTCTACAGCTATCTGAAATGCGGTCTAGCCACTGCACTTTTCCTGCGCAGGGGCTGCACGGAAACCGCGCGGCATTTCCCGTAGCCATCACCCCCAGACCAGCCTTGGGAAAATTTGTTTACGGGCAAACGCCTGCGGAGCACGGCCCATATCGCCTTTAAAAACGCGGTTTGTCCATTTTCGAGGCGACTTCATTCCTACCGACAAAAAGACCCGCTGCTGGCATTGGCACGCTAGTTGCATTGCTAGCAATCGCTTTTCAATCACACGGCGTCAGGGTGTGGCCTGACGCTCGGTGAGGGTGACGCTGCGGAGGCGTTCCTCACCGGATTTTCTTCCTTCTGGAGTCGCACGATGCGGTCTGTTCTTACCTCCCCATTCGGGGAATTCATGGGTGATGTGTGGAGGCTTGCCGGCGGCTTCGGTCGCCGTGCTTCAAGTGGTCTGATCAATCTCGCCAGGCCACGGAGTGCGGGGCGAAACATCGTCACCGTCGCGGCGGGGATCGCCATTCTGGTCTCGCTGGCGTCACTGCTGTCGCCCATGTCCCTCCGGGCTGAAGATGCAGTCGCCGAGCCTGCTGCCGCAGCGGCAGCCGAGCCCGCTGCTGCTGCAGTGCCTGAGACAACGGCAACCGGCTACAAGCCGAACCTGATGTCAGTCGAGCAGATGGTGGAAAAGCTCTGGACCGGTGCCGACACGGTCTGGGTGCTCATCTGTAGCATGCTCGTCTTCTTCATGAATCTGGGCTTTGGATGCGTAGAGACCGGCTTCGCACGATCGAAAAATTGCGTCAATATCCTCTCCAAGAACTTCATCGTCTTCGCGGCCACATCCGTTGCGTTCTGGCTGATTGGATGGGACCTGATGTTCGGTGCAGGCGATGGCGGCTGGATCGGACAATCGGGCACCTGGATGGTGGGCGGATTTGATCAAAAGTTCGACAACAGCCCGCTGATGGGAGACAAGTATCAGGGCGTCTACGGTTCCATCAGTTGGACGCACGTGCCGCTCTACGCGAAGTTTTTCTTCCAGCTCGTCTTTGCGGGGACCGCCGCAACGATCGTGTCGGGAGCCGTTGCGGAACGGATCAAGTACCATTCGTTCATCATCTTCTCCTTCATCATGGCGATCGCGATCTATCCGGTCGTCGGCCACTGGATATGGGGCTTCGGTTACCTGGCCAAGGAGTGGAACTTCTGGGACTTCGCCGGCTGCTCCGTGGTGCACTCGGTCGGTGGCTGGTCAGCCTTGACTGGCGCCCTGATCCTCGGCCCGCGAATCGGTAAGTACAGCGCTGACGGGAAGATCAACGCCATCCCTGGCCACAACATGACGGCCGCCTTCATCGGCTGCCTCGTCCTCTGGTTTGGCTGGTTCGGCTTCAACCCGGGCAGCACGATGGGCGTGGCCGGTGACGGTGGCTACCTCGCCGCCATGGTGGCTGTGAACACCAACTCTGCCGCTGCCGCCGCGACGCTCACGGCCACGCTCACCGCCTGGCTGTTGCTCGGGAAGCCCGACATCGGCATGACCCTCAACGGCTGTCTGGCAGGTCTGGTGGCGATCACCGCCAGTGCGGCCTACACCAACGTTCCCTGCTCGCTCATCATCGGAGCGATCGCGGGCGTGATGGTGATCTTCGCGGTGATGTTCTTCGACAAGATCCGCGTTGACGACCCGGTTGGGGCGACCAGCGTGCACCTTGTCTGTGGCATTTTCGGCACGCTGTGTGTCGGCCTGTTCACCACCTCCGACCTCTCGGGCACGGTGCTCAACACGCCGTTCGGCACGGCCGCTGCGGGTGGCCCGACGGCCGGCCTCTTCTTCGGAGGCGGCACGAAGCAACTGATCGCCCAGTTGGTCGGCGTGCTGATGGTCGGAGCCTACGTGGTGCCTGTGTCAGCCCTCTTTTGGCTGCTGATCAAGGCCACCGTTGGACTCCGCGTCTCGCCGCAGGAAGAGATTGAAGGACTCGACATCCACGAGCACGGGAACGAGGCCTACCACGGCTTCGTGATGGTGCGGAGCGAGTAGTTACAAGCCAGAAGGATGCCCCAACGGCTTGGGTGGGCACTCCGCCTAGCTCACCCAGGCCGGGGCATTCTGGTTTCACGCCCGCCGGGCCATCCATGGCCCCGGCGGGCTTGGGCCGTTGGGGGGCGAAGCCGATGGTGGCCTCGACGGCCAGGCGGCCTTCATCCGGTCGGCCGTCCCGCGTGGATCGCCGGTGGTTTCACGCCGGCCAGCCGAACAGCCTGTTCGTTGGCCCCGGTTTGGATACCATGATGGCCTCTGGCGGAGCGGACTTCATGAAACTCATCATCGCGATCATCCAGCCAAACAAACTGGAGAGCGTGAAGCAGGCACTCTCCGAGGTCGAAGTATTTCGGCTCACGGTCCTCGACGTGCAGGGCTTCGGTCGGCAGCGAGGCCATTCAGAGACCTATCGCGGCCATGAAATTGCCGTGAACCTGCTGCGAAAGGTGCAGCTGCAGATTGCCGTCAACGACACATTCGTCGAGCCGACGATCGCGGCGATCGTGAAGGGTGGCCGCTCAGGCGAACGCGGCGAGATCGGCGACGGCAAGATCTTCGTGCTGCCGATGGATGAGTGCGTGCGGATTCGCACGGGCGAGCGGGGCGGCGAGGCGATCTAGCCGGGGCTGTCTCCTTCTTTGGAACGCGCCGCCGGGACGGCAAAGGTTCCGTCGCGCCACCGCGGGCGGTGAAAGCTCGGACTCGGGCGCAGGCCGCAATGGTTCGCCGGCTGCGGCATGCTCGTCGCTGGCGGATTCTGCTACGGGAGGCTCTCGGACGATGGTGAATCGCTCGTGAGTCGCAGAATTCACCAGCTCCTGCGCGTGCCTCCGTCCGGCTCCTCAGCATCTGAAGGTTTCGCGTCTCCCGATGAGCCAGCGGCTGGCGTGCGGGGAGCCGAAAGGGATTACACGACGCCGTGTGTGTCGTGGGCTGCGTCAGGCGCGTTGCGGATGGATGCGGGGCTGTGAGCCCAGTGCCACGCGGTTGATCGCCGCGAGGAAGGCCTTTGCGGAGGCTTCCAGCGAGTCGGTCGACACGCCTCGACCACGGTGCACCTGGCTGGCCGTCGCTGGACCGCCCGCGGCCTGACTGGAGGTCTCGACCAATTCCACTGTGACCTCGGCCTGCGCGTCCTTGCCCACCGTCACCGCCTGGACACGGAAGTCGCGGCAGGTCGTCTGGATGCCGGTGAGCTTCTCGATCGCCAGAAAAATGCCGTCGATTGGGCCGTCGCCAGCCGTCACTGACACGCTGCGCGGCTCACCGTTCTGCAGCACCCGCAGTTCCACCGTGGGCGGCGAACCGCTCGCGGAGGTGAGCGTGTAGCCCTCGAACGTAAACTGCTCGGGCAGCGCCGAAAACTGCTGCTCGCAGAGGGCCGCGATATCGCCGTCGTAGATCTCCTTCTTGCGGTCGGCCAGCACCTTGAACCGCTCGAACACCGTCTGCAACTGCTCGGGCGTGAGTTGGTAGCCGAGGGCCAGTGCTCGGTCGGCAAGAGCCGCCCGGCCGCTGTGTTTGCCGAGCACGAGGTCGGTCCGCTCCAGCCCCACGTCCTCGGGCCGCATGATCTCGTAGGTCCGTCGCTCCTTGAGCATGCCGTCCTGGTGGATGCCCGCCTCGTGGGCGAAGGCATTGCGGCCCACAATGGCCTTGTTTCGCGGCACCTGAATGCCGGTGATGTTTGCCACCAGCCGGCTGGTCGGCACCAGCCGCTGCGTCACGATGCGGGTGTCGATGGCGTAGTGGTCTCGGCGTGTCTTGAGCGCCATCACGACCTCTTCCAGGGAACAGTTGCCCGCCCGTTCACCGATGCCGTTGATCGTGCATTCCACCTGGCCGGCCCCCGCCTCCACAGCCGCGAGGCTGTTGGCGACGGCAAGGCCGAGGTCGTCGTGGCAGTGCACGCTGATCACCGCTCGGTCGATGTTGGGCACGCGTTCACGCAGGCTCTTGATCACGTGATGCATCTGCGAAGGAGTGGCGTAGCCCACGGTGTCGGGGATGTTGACCGTGGTCGCACCGGCGTTGATGACAGCCTCCACGACGCGGCAGAGGAAGTCGATTTCCGTCCGCGCGGCGTCCTCCGGTGAAAACTCAACGTCGCCGCAACAGTTTCGGGCCCGCTGCACGCCGGCCACGGCCCGGGCCAGCACCTCGTCCTCGTTCATCCGGAGCTTGAACTCGCGATGGATCGAGCTCGTGGCCAGGAAGACGTGGATCCGCGGCTGGGCCGCGTGCTTAAGTGCTTCCCACGCCCGGTCGATGTCGGCATCGTTGCACCGCGCCAGCCCGCAGACCGTGGCGGCCGAGACCGCCTTCGCAATGTCGCTGACGCTGGCAAAGTCGCCGGGCGAAGCGATTGGGAAACCGGCCTCGATGACATCGACCCCAAGCTGCACAAGTGCCTGAGCGATCTCCAGCTTTTCAGTGAGGTTC
>CANFQO010000143.1 GCA_947449135.1 Planctomycetaceae bacterium
CAAGCCGCGTTTGAAGGTCAAGCGGCGGGATCCGATCTTCATCGACGGCGAGCGTCCGCGGCCGATGTTCGTCGACTACAAGGATCTCGAGTTGCTGGGCAAACTCGTCAATCGGCAGGCGAAGATTCTGGGGCGTCGCAAGAGTGGTTGCACCGCTGCCAGCCAGCATGCCGTGACCAAGGCGATCAAGCAGGCCAGGTTCATGGCCCTGCTGCCCTATGTGGGCGAGTGAGTCGACACGCGTGGCTTTGGCCTGCGTCTTGCTCAAAACGAATGTCCCGGGTGTGGCGAGTGAACAGGTGAGCGAGCGTGACACGCGAAGCCTCCGGTAATCCCGCAACTTCCGGTGGTGGCAATGTGTTGCTCCGCACGCGGCGCCGCGTCGAATTCCGCGATACCGACGCCGCAGGCATCGTGCACTTTTCGGCCTTCCTCTTCTGGATGGAGTCGGCTGAGCACGAATTGCTTCGGGGGGCCGGCCTCCACGTCTTCGAGCGTCACGCGGACGGCAGCGAATACAGTTGGCCCCGAGTCTCTGTCGGCTGTGACTACCGCTCGGCTGCGCGGTTTGGCGATGAACTCGACATCGCCGTCAGCGTCGCGGCGATCGGACGAACGAGTGTCACCTATCGTTTCATGTTTGAGAACAAAGGGCTGGCCGTGGCGGAGGGCCGTGTTGTGGCCGTGCGGTGCCTGATGCAGCCGGGGGGCAGACTTGAGCCCGTCGCCATTTCCGCCGACATCATCGCCCGTTTGGATTCATCCGACGCCGGGCGGCAGCCGCTTCGTCCGGAATCCGCTTCCTGATCCGACTGCCCGCCCCGCGACCTCTTTGGACGCCCGCCATGCTCGAGGTCGATCGCATCTCGAAGTCATTCCCCACGGCCTCCGGAACACTGCAGGTGCTCGACGGGGTGGCTTTCACGCTCGCTCCTGGCGGCCGCATGGCGATCATGGGCCCGAGCGGATCGGGCAAGAGCACGCTGCTGTCGATCCTCGGTGCCCTCGAGGAACCGACCAGCGGCGTGGTGCGGCTCGATGACGCCGATCCCTGCGCGATGACTCCCGATCAGAGGGCAGCGTTTCGCAACCGGCGGATCGGGTTTGTCTTCCAGGAGCATCACCTCCTGGCAGGCTGCACCGCGATCGACAATGTCGTGCTCCCCGCACTCGCCACCGGCAGCGTCAGCCGCGACATCGAGGTGCGGGCTCGGCGGCTGCTCGACCGGGTGGGGCTCGGTGATCGCGTCGATTCGCTGCCGGCGGAACTCTCGGGTGGAGAACGGCAGCGGGTGGCCGTGGCCCGGGCGGTCGTACTCTCGCCGCGGCTGATTCTCGCCGATGAGCCGACCGGGCAACTCGATGCCCACGCCTCCGCAATGGTGACCGAGTTGCTGGTTGAACTGGCGGCGGAATCGGGCGGCATGCTGGTCGTGGTGACGCATGCGGAAGCGGTCGCTGCCCGCGTGGGCACTGTTCGCCAGCTTGTCGACGGGCGGCTCGTGCCATGACCGCGGCCCCCCCTTCTCGTCACGCGTCCGTCACGGTCATGCGGTCTCTCGGCGGCGTGGCCCTGCGATTGGCTCGACAGTGGTGGCCGCATCTGGTGGCGCTGGCCGCAGCCTGTGGGATCGTGGCCGCCACGATTGCCGGGGCGCTTGGCGTGGGGGATTCGCTCACGCGTGGACTCCGGCGGCTGGCACTGGCCCGCCTTGGTGGCATGGAGGCGGCGGTGCTGTCGGACGGATTCTTCCACACTGGACTGGCGGATGAGACCACGGCCCGACTGCGGTCGCGGTCCTCTGCTGCAGCCGCAGCGGATCTTCTCGTGCCGGCTGTCGTGCTGGAAGTGTCGCTGCAGGTCGCCGCCGAAGGGGGGCGTTCCGGCAGGACCGCGCGGGCGACGCTCCTGGCCTGTGACGCGGTCCAGAATCTCGGTTTTTCTGACACGATCAGCACCCCTGAGGCCGACGCAGTGGCGATCAACTCCCCGCTGGCAAGTGCCCTGGGAGCGCGGGCGGGCGATAGCATCGTGCTGCGTATCACGAAGGTTGGCGACGTGCCTGCCGACAGTCCGCTGGGCCGCCGCACGGCCGACTCGTGGAGTCGGCGGCTACGGGTTGCGGAGGTGCTGCCGGCCGAGGGCCTGGGAGCATTTTCGCTGCGGCCCACGCAGGTGACCGGTGCCCTGGCCGTCACCTCGCTGGCCACGGTGCAGGCGATTCTCAGACGGTCGGAACCGCCGGCCAATGTGCTGCTCGCCGTGACCGGCACCGCCACCGACGGCCCGGGCGACGGCCTTCAGGCCCGCGGATCTCCAGTCGCTGACGCAGACACGGCAGACGCCTTGCGGGCAGCGCTCAAGCCCTCGCTCGACGACCTCGGACTCGTCTTCGACAAGCCGGCTGCCAGCGTTTCGTGGCGGCTGAGTTCACGACGCCTGCTGCTCCCACCCGAGGCTGACCGTGTGGCGGAGCAGACGCTTCGATCCCTCGGCGGTCGCCCTACGCTCGCCTTCCTCGCCAATGCGTTGACGCCGCTGGTGGATGGCCGCCCCGGTCCCGCCAGCATCCCCTACTCGACGGTCGTGGGCATCGACACCGCGAGCCTGCCGGTCGGCGATCTTGTCGACGAGACGGGAAACCCGCTGGCGACGCCCGGGCCGGAGGAGATCGTGATCGACCGTTGGATGGCCGACGATTGTGCCGCGCAGGGAGTGCCTGTTGCCGTGGGTGATTCCATCGCGGTGCAGTATTTCCTGCCGGAGACGCTGCACGGACGGGTTGAGGAGGCGTCTGCGACACTCCGTGTCAGCGGCATCGCTGCGATGCGTGGGGCCGCAGTCTCGCGGGATTTCGTGCCCGAGGTCGAGGGGATCACCGACGAGGCCTCGATCGCTGACTGGGATCCCCCCTTCCCCTTCGACCGCAGTCGCGTCCGCACCACGGCCCCCCACGACGAAGACGACCGCTACTGGAAGGAGTATGGCGCGACGCCGAAGGCGTTCGTTTCACTCGCGGTCGCGCGGCGGCTGGCTGGCAGCCGGTTTGGTGTCACGACTGCCTGGCATCTGGCCGGTGAGGCGGTGCAAGACGCCGGGCTGATCCAAGGTGCCCTTGCTGATGCGATGCGGCCCGAAAGTATGGGAATGAGGATCGTGCCGCTGCGTGCGCAGGCAGAGGCCGCCGCGCAGGGATCGACCCCGTTTGGCAGCCTGTTCCTCGCACTCTCGAGCTTCGTCGTGGCGTCTGGTCTGATGCTCGAATGGCTGCTCTTTTCGCTGTTGGTCGCCGCCCGGCGTCGTGACATCGGCATCTTGAGTGCCATCGGCTGGCCTGCTCGCCGTGTGACCGCCCTGCTCGTGAGCGTGGGAGGACTGGCTGCTCTCGGCGGGGTGATCATCGGCACGCTGCTGGGGCCGCTCTGGTCGCAACTGCTGCTCGACTGGCTGGCACGGGCCTGGAACACGGGTGTTGCCGCCGGATCGAGTGCGGCGTTTGCCAGCAGCCCGCCAGCCGTCGCCGGTGGATCGGTCCAGTCGCTGCTGCCGGCGGCGATGGCGGCAGCCGTGGTGTCGCTGGCCGCGGTGGCAGTGGCGGCGCGGCGGGCCGCGCGGGTCTCGCCGCTGCGGCTCTTGAAGGGGGGCGGCGATCCGACGCTCGTTCGCGGCCGGGCCGGACCGCTCGTCGTGGCCCTGGCCGTGATCGGGCCTGCGGTTGCCGTCGGGCTGACATGGTGGGCGGGGAGGGCGAGTCCCCAGGCGGCGGTGGGGATGTTCTTTGCCGCCGGGTTTGCGGCTCTCGCGGGGTTACTTGCAGGTGTCAGGCTGGTGTTGAGCGGGGGCGCCGGCGGCAGCCTGCGTCCTCTCCGCACGCTCCCCGGGCTCGCCTGGCGGGGACTCAGGCATGGCCAATCGAGAGCCTTCTCAGTCGCAGCCATCGTGGCCTGCGCTGAATTTCTGATCGTGGCTGTCTCGGCTTTTGCGCTCCATCCGCCGCTCAAGCCGCACGAGCGAGATTCTCCTACGGGTGGTTGGACATTCATCGCCTCGTTCGGCACTCCGACCGGCATCGACCCGGCCGATCCCGCTGCGCGGGAGTCGCTTGGCCTCTCCGACGCCGACCGGGAGACGCTCTCCAGATGCACGATCGCCAGAGTCAGGTCGTCCGTGGGAGATGACGCCAGTTGCGTGAATCTCTATGCACCGACGCAACCGACCGTGCTCGGCGTGGGCGGGGCGTTCATCGACCGGGGCGGCTTCCGATTTGTCGACCATGCGCCACTCGCGAACGTGAATCCGTGGACGCTTCTCAATCGGGAGGTTGACCCGGCCATGGCAGCAATCCCCGTCATCATCGATCAGGCCACGGCGCAGTGGGCGCTCAAGCTTGGTGGTGTGGGGGCAACGTTCGAACTTCCAGTCGAAGATGGTCGGGCACGCTTCGAGATCGTCGGCCTTCTGGAGCCGGGCATCCTGCAAGGCTATCTGCTGGTATCGGAACGGAATTTCGAGCAGGTGTTTCCTCAAGCGTCAGGCTACTCCCTGGCGCTTGTCGACGCCGCTGCCGCGGCGTCGTCCGATGGCACCCCAGATGGCACCCAAGCAGATCGAACGGCCGACGCGATCGCTGCTGCCTGGGCCGATGCCGGCGTCACGGTCACGCGGACGGTCGACCGGCTCCAGAGCCTGCAGGCGGTGCAGAATACGTTTCTGGCCGGCTTCCAGGCGCTCGGCACGCTCGGCCTGGTGCTG
>CANFQO010000144.1 GCA_947449135.1 Planctomycetaceae bacterium
AACTAAATAAAACCGATCTGGCCTGAGCAGCCATCCGGCTGTTCGGCAGGTCAGTCACTCTGCACAGACACCCCCGGTCGAAAGACCGGGGGTGTTTTTTTGTGTTGTGTTTCCTGCGGCGGACTGCAGGTCACGGGCAGACCAGCGGTCAGGTATTTCGCGTCGGTGCCAGCAGGATCACGGCCCGCTTGCCGTCGGTGTAATACGGGTCTCCCGTGAGATTCCGCCGCGGGGCATCGGGTGTGCACGCCCCCACACCTCCCACGTAGCCCGCGGCCTTCACCCGGCCCGCCACCAGCAGGTCCTCGATCACGTAGTCCCGCGACTCGTCCACGTCGGAGTCGATCCGGTGCGTCGTCAGATTCCAGGCCTTCGTCGTGAACCGCACGCCGATGTCGCGGCTCACCTGCCCCACCCACACCGGCTGGCCCTCGAACGAGAGCGGCGTGAGCCAGAGCCGCAGGTGCAGCCGCTCGTTGATCGAATGCCGCGTCCGCTGCAGGGCGATGTCCTGATCGCGGCCAAAGAGGTGCAGCGAGCTGACCGGTGAGTAGCGGTAGTTGGCCCCGAGCAGAAACGCCTTCACCGTCTTCCAGCAGGTCGCCAGCGAGATCGTCTCGCTCTCGTCCCAGCGGGCCGCGAATGCCCCGAGCAGGGTGTCAAAGTCGCCGATCACCGCCAGATTCACCGGATCCCCAGGCCGCGTGCCCCCGGCATTGCTCGTGGCGGTGGGCATCGCCTCGAGTTTCGGCACGAGGTCGTCGACCGTGCAGGGCTCCACGGTGTCGGCAGGCCGGATCGTCGCGAAGTTGCGATCGAGGTAGTCGGCCGCAATGCCCGGCACCGACATGGTGAACGTGAGGTCGACCGGAGGGGCGAGCGGCGGTGCCGCCGTGGCTGGCCGCAGCAGCCGGGCGATGCTCTGCCGTAGCGGCTCCAGCGGCGTGAGACGCACGTGCACCACCTTCGTGCCGAGGTCGACCGTCGTGAACACAAAACCTTCCGCCGTCTCGCCGGCGCCGATCGGTGTCAGGCGAAAGCCTCGCCGCCGAAACTCCTCGTCCATCCTGCCATTGGCGAAGGAGGCCGTGATCAGCTTGAGTGGCATCAGGGCCAGCACCGGATAGAAGAGCCAGCTCATCGCCCCAAACGCCGACAGCCGCCTGCCGATTGAAAAGTGGTTGACCCCGGCCGCCTCGAGCGGCGTGAAGTAGCGCGGATCGATGTTCACCATCTGCAGCCGCAGGCTACCGGAAGAGCGGTTCTCAATCCGCAGCCACACCGGCTGGATGCCGTGTTTGGCCACGTCGACGCCAAACACGCGGCGGCTCTCCGTGGCCGACGGCACCGCGACTGTCACCACCGCCCGCGGATCCTGCTGGGTGACCTCGCGGCTGCGATAGTCGGTGAAGCCGCTCTGGGGAGCGTAGGTCGTGGCCACCATCCGCCAGAGGCGGGAGCCAAGACCTGAGCAGACAGAGGAGAGGTTCATGGCGGTGCGGCCGAACGACATCGATCAGGGGAGAAGCTACCCGAACCGGTCGTATTGTTGCGGCACGGATGCTACCGCAGATACGATACCCCCGGCAATTCTTTGGGGCTGCGGCGGTCTTTCTGCCGCATATCTTTTCACTTCTTCGCACGGGAGCATTTCTTCATGGCGACCGCCGTCCCGCCGCGCCGCGCTGCGCTGCCGCAGATCCGTCAGACGCAATTATTCATCGACGGCCAGTGGGTGCCCGCCAGAAGCGGCAAGACATTCGCAACGCGTAACCCGGCGACGGAGGAAGTGATCACCCAGGTGGCCGAGGGGGATGCCGCCGATGTCGAGCTGGCCGTCCGTGCCGCCCGCCGGGCATTCGACGAGGGACCGTGGCCGCGGATGAACGCCCGCGAGCGGGGCCGGATCATGATGCGGCTGGCCGACCTGATCGAGGCGGAGATCGACGAACTGGCGGCGCTCGAGTCGCTCGACAACGGCAAGCCCGTGAGCGACTCCCGGACCGTCGACATTCCGCTGGCCCTCGATGCCCTCCGCTACTACGCCGGCTGGGCCGACAAGATCCATGGCCAGACGATCCCGGTGAACGGCAACTACTTCTGCTACACGCGGAAGGAGCCGGTGGGCGTGGCCGGCCAGATCATCCCCTGGAACTTCCCGATCCTGATGGTGGCCTGGAAGTGGGGCCCGGCCCTCGCCGCCGGCTGCACCGTCGTGATGAAGCCTGCCGAGCAGACGCCGCTGACGGCACTGCGGCTGGCGCGGCTGGCCCAAAAGGCGGGCGTGCCCGACGGCGTGATCAACGTGGTGCCCGGCTTCGGTCCCACCGCGGGCGCCGCGATCGTCAAGCATCCCGGTATCGACAAGGTGGCCTTCACAGGATCGGGAGAGACCGCGCAGATCATCATGCATCAGGCGGCCGACCAGCTGAAGCGGCTGACCTTCGAACTGGGAGGCAAGAGCCCCAACATCGTGTTCGCCGATGCCGACTTGGAGGCCGCTGCCGCGGGGGCGCACGTCGGCATCTATCTCAACCAGGGGCAGTGCTGCTGCGCCGGCTCACGGCTCTTCGTCGAGGACAGGATTCACGGCGAGTTCGTGGAGCGGGTGGTCGAACAGAGCCGAAAGCGGCGTGTCGGCGACCCGTTCGATCCCGGAACTCAGCAGGGGCCGCAGGTCGACAAGGCCCAGTTCGACAAAATCATGGGCTTTATCGAGTCTGGCAAGGCGGAAGGGGCCACCTGCGCCGCCGGCGGAAAGCGGGTGGGCGATCGCGGCTACTTCATCGAGCCGACGGTGTTTACGAACGTCACAGACGAGATGACGATCGCCCGCGAAGAAATCTTCGGCCCGGTGCTCTCGGTGCTGAAGTTCTCCGACATGGACGAACTCATCCGCCGGGCCAACGCAACCACCTTCGGCCTCGCCGCCGCGGTCTGGACCCGCGATATCGCCCGGGCGCACACGGTGGCCAAGCGGCTACGGGCCGGCACCGTCTGGATCAATTGCTACGACGTCTTCGATGCCGCAGCGCCGTTCGGCGGTTTCAAACAGTCGGGCTTCGGCCGCGAACTCGGCGAGCGCGGGCTCGAGCCGTATCTGGAGCACAAGACCGTCACCGTGAGTTTGGATTGACGCCCGGGACCGCCGCCGTACGGATATCGGGCCGCGACTGCAGCGACTGCCTGCGGATCTGGTCGATCGCGGCGGTGAGCTCCTTGAACTCGAGCTCATCGAGATGGCCGCTCTGCACGCTGTAGGTCTTCCCCGTGGTATCGAGCACCACCACGTTGGGACCGCCCGGCACCATGCCAAATACCTGCTCCATCACCCCTTCGAAGTCGAGCCACACCGGCACGTGCGGCGAATCGGTCCGCATGCGGGAGCGGGCTACGGTCTCCAGCGGCTTGGGCACCTCCGGCATGCAGGCCACCGGGATCACATGCACATCGGGCACGCGGACGTTCGTCGGCCAGCCGGCGAGGCCGGTCACCGGCTGCCGCGACCACTCGCTCGCCGGGGCGGATTCGGCCGTCGGATGAAACAGCACATGCAGACGCCGCCCGAGTTCGAGCGCCGCCTCAGCCCCCTTCCGTTCCGAATAGACCATCACCACCACGTCGCCACGAAACACGCCCGTCTCCCGACGGTTGCGAAACTGATCCTCCATCGCGATGTTGACGACGCGGTCACCGGTCTGGGCTTTTGCCACTTGTGCTGTCGGCACGAGCAGGGCCAGCACCGCAAGCGAGAGTGTCAGACGGGGGAACGCGAGCCAGACAGCAGTCATCGGGATACCGTGCGGGGTAAAAGGAAGGGTCAGGCGGCTCGGCGGCTCTTGGTCGCTTCGAAGGGCACCGTGACGGCAGCGTCGTCGGCATCTGCCGTTTCGGTCTCGGCTGTTTCGGTCTCGGCTGTTTCGTCTTCATCGGCAGCGGTTCGGCCAGGACGCACGATCGCGAGCACGGCCGGCAGGAAAATGAGACTCGTCAGTGTGCAGGTCGTCACGCCGAGCGTGAGCACGCGGCCCAGGCTCTCCAGCCCCTTGTGGCTGGCCACCATCAGGGCACCGAAGCCCAGGATCGTCGTGAGCGCGTCGACGAGCACGGAGTTGGCGGTCGAGGCACTGATCCGATACGGCCCCGGACGCTCGAGGCTGTCGTGCACGATGTGCACGCCGTAGTCGACGGCGATGCCGAGGATGAGCGGAATGCCGATGAGATTCGCCGGATTCAGATCGATGCCCACCAGGCCCATGAGGCCGAGCGTCTGGGCCATGCCGAGCGCCAGCGGCAGGGCGGCGAGCAGGCTGTTGGTGATGCTGCGGAAATCGAGCCAGAGCACGAAGAGGATCACCACGAGCGAATAGACCGCCGCCTGCTCGTAGCTCCGCTTCATCTCCAGCGACGCCTCGTAGGCTTGCAGTGGGTTGCCCGTGGCACGGGCATCGACGCTGCGGACCTCTTTCACGAACCGTTCGAGCGAGGCGAAGTTCCAGATGTCGCCGCGGCCGTAGATCTTGAGCAGATGGCGACCGTTCTGACCGACGAACCGGTCGACGAGGCTCGGTGGCAGGTCGTCGAGCTTGGGCGGATTGGGATC
>CANFQO010000145.1 GCA_947449135.1 Planctomycetaceae bacterium
AGAACCAGATGATGCAGTTCCCGCTGCGTTCTGCCCGGCTTGTTCGTGATCTCTCCGAGCACCAGGCTCATTGCGCTGCCGGTTCGACTGAGCCACTTGATCAGTCCTTGAGCTTCCCTGTGCTTTCGGGAGTGACGATCGTTCAGGCCCGCGTGCGAGTCCCTATCCTGCAATGATCGAAGCCACTATGCATTCTCGTTGGTGTAAGGTTCGTCGTTCGTCCCGTCGCGGCGGCTTCTCTCTCGTGGAGTTGCTGGTCGTGATCGCCATTCTTGGCGCGATCGTTGGCCTGCTCCTGCCTGCGGTACAGCGGGCCCGCGAATCGAGTCGTCGGATAGCCTGTGGCAACCAAATCAAGAATATGGGCTTGGCGGTCATCTCTTATGAGTCAGGCCGGAAGGCGTATCCGCCCGGCTGGGATGCTAGGCCGTTGAACGCGTCCCTTCCCTCGGGCAACGGCTTCGCGTGGTCGGCCTACGTGCTGCCCTACCTTGAAGAGTCAGCCATCTTCAACCAGATCGATTTCAACAAGCCGTGGAACGATGCTGTTGGAAATGCAGTGATCGCCGACCGCGACGTACCGATCTACAAATGTCCCAGTGGCATTCTGACGTTTCCAGGCCAGATGGATTATGGCGGGATCATGGGGCACTCGATTGTGCTGTCGGGCCACACCGACGTGATCGACAATGCTTGGAACAGCGGCATTCTCTTGGCCGTCAACAACGGCTCGATACCGGCGGTGCGGGCCGCATCGGTGAGCGATGGTTTGAGCCACACGCTCATCGTCGCCGAATCGGTCGACCGCAAGAGCTACACCACCGAAGACCAGAACATCCGCTGGGCCTGGGGCGCCAACTCGTTCCCACAGTGTGAACCGTTTGTGAACAGCTATAAAGCCACAAATATCCGCAGCTACCACAATGGCGGCGCGTTTGGCGTCTTCGCCGATGGCAGTGTGACGTTCCTCAATGACAGCCTGGATCGCGATATTCTGGCGGCGATCTGCTCACGAAACGGCGGTGAGACGAACGCGTCCGCCGTGAATACTCCGTGAGCGGCCTGCCCACGTCTGTAGCAGTCGAAACGACGCCGCTTGAGTGGTGACATCCTCATAGGGAAAACCACCGTCTACGACGGCGTCGCCTTCACGCCCGCTGCTTGATCACCTTCATCTCCGCCGCCTCTGGCTCAAGCGACTTGTAGTAGTCGTCAAGCGGATAGCAGCCGCTGCGGAGGCCGTGTCGCGGCGCGGTGGTGCAGTCGCTGAAGGTGCGGCAGATCGCCCCGCGGACGAGCGGCCTTCCCGCAAGCGAGTCGGCGGGAAGTTCGGGATAGGAGAGCACCATCCGTCCGAGGCCCACCATGTCGATGCAGCCCTGCCGCACGGCGGCCTGGGCGGCATGCACAACGTAGTCCTGCAGATAGGTGTAGCCAGAGCCGACCATGATGAGTCCCGGCACCGCCGCTTTGGCCTGCCGGGCCGCGTCGATCTGCCGCCAGACGCCCACGAGCGGATCCTCCGGTGGTGGATAGCCATCCGAGGGCGGAAACGCTGCCGGCCGGGAGATGTGCGGCACCGTATATGGGCTGCCAGCGGTGAGGTTGACGGCCGCCACGCCAAGATCACGAAGCATCGTCAAGAGGCGGATCGGCTCCTCAAGATCGATCCGGCCGGGATCGCTCGAGTCGACGCCGAAGCCGCAGTCGTAGGGCAGCGAATCCTGGAACGGCCACGGCTCGCCGTGATCGCCCACCTTGTGCCATGGCACCGTGTCGAAGAGCGAGAGCCGCACGCCAATGAGGAGCTGCGGGCAGGCCTCGCGGACCCGTTCGATGAGCGTGACGAGCAGCCGCGTGCGGCCGGCGAAATCGCCGCCAAACCGCCCTGGTCGGCGGCGGGCCGACAGAAACTCGTGGACGAGATAGCCGTGGCAGGCCTTGAGATCGACCATGTTAAAACCGGCCGCCTCCGCATCACGGGCGGCGGCTACATAGCTCTTGAGGAGCCGCTCTACGTCGTCATCGGACAGCAGGCACGACGCATCAGCGGGATCGATGCCATGCCGGCTATCGAGGAGCGGATGGTGGTAGGCAATCCGCGGCCGCCGGCCCGCGACCGTCGGCTTGGAGAAGCGTCCCGAATGCGTGAGCTGTAGGGCGACGACAAGATCGTCGGTGTTGCCGTGCCGCTGGCGGTGGGCCTCCCGGAGCGTTGAGAGCAGCGTGGCGAATCCCTCGCGGCCGCAGGCAGGGCCGCAGAGCTGGTTGGGGTTGGCACGGCCCTCTGGCACGACGGCCACCGCCTCGCCCCCCCAGATCAGCTTCGCGCCGCTCTCGCCAAACCGTCGCCAGCGGCGGAGGAGCGTGTCGGTCGGAAGCCCGTCCGTGGTGGCGTCCCAGCCCTCCATCGGATGGATGCACCAGCGATTGCCGGCCTGACGGTCTCCGATGGCGATAGGCAGAGCCAGCGGTGAGCCTGAGGATGCTGAGAGCACCTCTTCGTCGAGCGGAATCGGAGCATCGAGCGTGGTGAGATGGGCTCTCAGGTCCGCGGCCGTGCGAAATCTCGCGATCCGGGGATAGTGTGGCTGCGGGGTGCTCATGGCTTTGCTGGCAGTAAGGTCGCTCGTGCGGATTCAGCCCGACATCATACGTCGTCGGTCTGTCTTCGCACCGATTCCGCGGGAACTGGCAGAGCCGGCGGCTTTGGTCGATACTCCGGAGCATGGCACCTGCACACAGTTCTTTGACACCGGTTGATTCGGCCTCGCTCGTTCGGCCGCGGCGTCGCATTCGCGGCATGTCTGCGATCCTGCTCCCCTTCACCGCCGATCGACGGATCGACTGGGACGGCTTTACGGCGCACGTCGCTCGCACGGCCGCGGCCGGCATCACGCCCGCCGTCAACATGGATACGGGCTACGTGCAATTGCTTGACGATCCCACGCGGCACGAGGCCCTCCGAATCGCCCGCGACACACTCGGCGCCGGCCGGGAGTTGGTGGCCGGAGCCTGTGTCGTCGACGGCCCCGGCGCGGCCTTCGACGAGGCGGCCTACGGCCGGCAGTTTGAGATGATCGCGGCCGTAGGTGGTCTACCGGTGATCTTTCCGTCGTTTGGCCTCACGGCCGGCAGCGACGCCGACATGCTCGCCCGCTATCGACTCATGAGTCACCGCGTGGAGTCGTTCATCGGCTTCGAGCTCTCGACCGAGTTTGTGCCGAGCGGCCGTGTGCTCACCCTCGACGCCTATGCCGAGATGCTGCAGATCCCCAACTGTATCGGAGCCAAGCACTCGTCACTGTCCCGGCGGCTCGAGTGGGACAGGCTCGCCCTGAGGAACCGGGTGCGGCCAGAGTTTCATGTGTTTACAGGCAACGATCTGGCGATCGACATGGTGCGGTATGGCAGCGACTGGCTGCTGGGCCTGTCGACTGCGGCACCGGAGGCGTTTGCACAGCGTGATCGCTGGTGGGCGGAGGGCGACAGTCGATTCGATGAACTCGACGACGCCCTGCAGGCACTCGGTGACTTCGCTTTCCGCAGGCCCGTGCCGGCCTACAAGCACTCGATGGCGCAGGCCCTACATCTGCAGGGACTGATTGCCGGCGACGAGCCGCATCCCGACAGTCTGCGGCGGCCCGCAACCGACCGCGAGATCATCCGCACGATTCTCGAGCGGATCGAGCGGGCATCGCAGGCAGCATCGTGAGCGGCCATCGTCGCCATGCGCTGATCACCGGGGCCGCCAGCGGCATCGGTCGCGCGCTGGCGGTGCGACTGGCCCGCGACGGCTGGCATGTTGCGGTCTGCGACCTTGACCACGAGGGGAGCCGCGAGACCGTGGCGCTCGTGGAGCAAGCGGGAGGCACCGCCCAGGCGGAGCGGCTCGACGTAACCCTGCCGGCCGAGTGGGAAGCCCTGCGGGGCCGGCTACGGGAGCAATGGGAGCAGATCGATCTGGTGGTCAACAACGCCGGCGTCAGTGGCGCCGGGGAGGTCGGCAGCTTTCCGCTCGCGGACTGGCGGTGGATGCTCGACGTCAATCTCTTTGGCGTGATCCACGGCTGCCACTATTTCGTCGACTGGCTCGTGGCGAATCCGCATGGCGGCCACATCGTCAACACCGCCTCGATGGCCGCGACGGTGTCGGCACCCTCGATGGGTGGCTACAACGTCTCGAAGGCTGCGGTCGTGTCGCTCTCTGAAACGCTCTACGCGGAGTTGCGGCACCGTGGGGTGCGCGTGACGGTGCTCTGCCCAGGGTTCGTGCCCACGAAACTCCTCGCCAGCGGCCGCTGGCATCGGCAGGCGCTCCGTGATCAGGCGGAGCGGCTCTTCGCCGAGGCGAGGCTCACTGCCGACGACGTCGCCGAGGCCACACTCCGGGCGATGCGACGCCGGCAGCTCTATGTCGTGCTGCCGCTGCGGGGCCGGATCTTTTGGCGGCTCAAGCGGCTGATGCCGCAGGGATTCATGACCTGCGTCGCGAGGCTGATTCGCTCGACGGACTGAGGGCATCGCTGGCTAACGCCGCGGCTGGCGACACGGTCGCTACAATCATTCGTTCGC
>CANFQO010000146.1 GCA_947449135.1 Planctomycetaceae bacterium
AAGGTTTGCCGTCCGTTCTGGTTGTGCGGGCCATGCCTATCGTGCCCATGCACACGGTTGTGCGGGGTCGATTCTCCACCCTGTCAGGGTTCGGAGTCGTAACGGGCCGGCGGCGCCTGAATCGGCACGTTCTGAGCCATTCGTGCGGTCTGAAAGCACAGTCTGGATTGGCATCATGCGTACCTTCACACGGGGGTTTCTCCTCGCTACCGTGGCCGTAGTGGCCTTCATGCCAGTGGGGCACGCCGATGGGATCAGCAGCTTTGGCCAGCGATCCGTGCCTGGCGAATTCGATCCTGTCGACGAGGCCTGGGAGCAGGCGGGACTGTGCGGGGTTGAGTCACCGCTCGCGACGGCCAGCCATTCGTTCGAGGCCTATCCGATCGATTTGTGCGGCTGTGAACCGGCAGCCACCTGCGATGAAGACCGCGGTGAGTCTTGTGCCGGCAGCTGCTGTGAGGGCAACTGCTGCGTTGATCAAGCCGCCGGCTGCTGCGGCGGACTCGGCGATGACTGTTCTGCGCGGCGGTTTTACATCACCGGCATCATCGGCGCATCGTTTGGCACGTTGCAGAGCGGCGGCACGAACACGGAAGGCGACTTCTCCAGCACCGGCCGGGCCAACGACAGCCTGCTCACGGCCGGCGCCGCCGTCGGCATGGCATTCGATCGCTCCGCCGGCCTGCTGCGACTGGAGGTCGAGGGCCGCGGCCGCGACGCCCTGTCGGGCCTGACCAACAGCTTCGAACCGCCAACACCCACCTACTTCTATTCCGTCCGCGCCGCCGATGGCTGGTCGGTGATGGCCAATGCCTGGCGGGACTGGTACCTCACGGACCGGCTGGGCTTCTACGGCGGTGGCGGCATCGGCGCCGGCGGCTATCGGCTGACCGTCAACGATACCGTGGTGTCGGGCTACGGCCATATGAGCGGCTTTGCCTGGCAGGCGGGCACGGGCACGACTTTTCAGGTGACGCGACGCACGACGCTCGACCTCGGCTACCGGTTCTTCGACACGGTGTCGGACTCGCTGCCGCTGACGACCAACGGATCTGGTGGCCTTCCGGCCGGCAGCTACGTCTCGAATTTCTACGCCAGCGAACTGCTTCTCTCGGTCCGGATCTACGAGCCCTTCCGCAACCGCCCGAGCCGCTGACGTCGCGATCGCGGCGTGATACCCGGGCTTCTGCCATACAAGCCCACACCGCAGGCAGGGAAACGAGCCTGCCACGAGTGTCCTGTGCGCAGGTCGGAAGAAAACCGCGGTGACAGTCCGTGGGTTTTCCGCCGTCGCCTGCCGACGCATAGGCTCTCTCGACCCGACGCATGGAGCGCGGTGGCATGTGTCCGAGTTTTCTGTCCGGTTTCCAATTTTCAGGTTTTCAGAAACCTGTGGAGCGGCCCGCCATGCAGACCCAAGCTCAGGTGTCTTTCGACGACATCCCGATCGACGACGCCGTCCGCGACGCGGCGATCGAGCACATCGAACATCTCGAGAGCTTTTACGACCGGATCACGGGGTGCCACGTCGTCATCGCGCAGCCCCACAGGCACCATCGTGAGGGGCGTCACTATTCCGTTCGCGTCGATCTCCGCGTGCCCGGCGGCGAGATCATCGTCAACCGCGACCATCATCTCGACCATGCCCACGAGGACGTGTTCGTGGCCATGCGGGATGCCTTCGCGGCGGCCCGGCGGCGGCTCGAGGACCATGTGCGTCGCCTGCGGGGAGTCGAAAAGGTGCATACCACCAGGCCGCAGGGGCATGTCTCGCAGTTTTTCCCACGTCAGGGCTACGGCTTCATCGAGGCTCCCGACGGCCGGGAGATCTACTTCCACCAACACGCCATGTCCGATCACGACTTTCAGCTCATCGACATCGGCAGTGCGGTGTTCTACAGCGAGGAGGACGGGGAAGAGGGGCCGCAGGCGGCGTTCGTGCAACTCGTCCACCCGCACCACCATGCCATGCCGACTCGCAGTGAACCGCCCCACGGTGAAGGCCTGAGCGGGGAGGCCTTCTGATGACGCTCACGCATGAAGTCTCGGCATTTGACGTCGCGATTCCCGCCACGAATCTGGCAGGAAAGGTGATCGGGCTGCCAGGGCGGCTCTCCCTGCCCGAATCGGCCATCGGACTCGTGCTCTTCGCGCACGGCAGCGGCTCGAGCCGCTTCAGCCCGCGCAACGCGTTCGTCGCTTCCGTGCTCCACGAGGCATGGATCGGCACGCTCCTGTTTGACCTACTGACGCCACAGGAGGAGACCGACCTCGCCAACGTCTTCGACATCCGACTGCTGGCCGATCGTCTGGTGGCGGCGGTGCGATTTATCTCCGGACACACTGAGACTCGGCAGCTGCCGCTTGGGCTCTTTGGTGCCAGCACTGGTGCTGCTGCGGCGATCGTCGCTGCGGCAGAGGTGCCGGATGTGGCGGTGGTCGTGTCCCGTGGCGGCCGGCCTGATCTCGCCGGGATGGCCCTCAGAAGGGTGCGTGCGCCGACGCTTCTTATCGTCGGCGGCGACGACACGGAGGTGGTGCAGCTGAATCAGCAGGCGTTGACCGCTCTCTCCTGCGAGAAACGGCTGTCGATCGTGCCGGGGGCGACGCATCTCTTCGAGGAACCAGGGACGCTCGATGAGGCGGCCCGGCTGGCAGCGGAATGGTGTGCGAGGCATCTGGGAACACGAACAGGATCACGAACGACCGGAGAAGAAACGCCATGATCGAACACGGTATTTTCAACGACCGCGAGGAGGCGGGCTGGATGCTGGTGGAGCGGCTCCGCGGCATGAGCATGGAGAAGCCACTCGTGCTGGCAATTCCTCGAGGAGGAGTCGAGATCGGCGCAGTGCTCGCGCGCGGACTGGGCGCCGAACTCGATGTCGTGCTCTCCCGAAAACTCCGCGCCCCGCATCAGCCCGAACTGGCGCTCGGCGCCGTCTCCGAGAGTGGCGAGGTCTATCTCAATCATTTCGCGAGCGCCATGACCGACGTGGGGGATGCCTACGTGGAGGCCGAGCGACTGCGGCAACTCGGAGAGATTGAACGGCGACGAAAAATGTATCGCGCCGTGCGGCCGCAGGCTCCGATCATGGGTCGGTCGGTGATCGTCACTGATGACGGCATTGCCACGGGTGCCACGATGATCGCCAGCCTCCGGACGGTGCAGGCAGCAGGTCCGAAGGAGATTCTCGTGGCGGTGCCCGTGGCTGCGCCCGACCGGATCGACGCCATTCGGCCATTGTGCGACCGAGTGGTATGCCTGCTCGAACCGGAGGCCTTCTGGGCGATCGGGCAGTTCTACAGGCACTTCGAGCAGGTGCCGGACGAGCGGGTGGTCGAACTGCTCCGCGAGCACGGTCTGCCGGTGAAGCGATGGGAAACCGCCGCGGTCGGCGCTGCGGGGTGAGCGGGATGCATGACTGCCAGGGCGTCGTCACGCCGTCTGGCCGTGCACACGCGCCACGGCATCACATGGCCTCGCCGGTCTCGACGGCGCGACGATCCTCATAGACTTGGGTCATGATAAGACTGCCTGTGGTCACCACCGACTCGCCCGGTGCGAGGCCTTCTGCGACGAGCACGTAGTCGCTGAACTCGTGGTCGATCTTCACCTGACGCCGCTCGAAGGTGTCGGCGGTCGCCGGCCGCTGGAGGAAGACAAAACAGTCACCGGCGTTCGTGACAACGGCGCGGCGAGGGATCACGGTATTCCCCGTCTTTGGCGGGCATTTCACGATCACCCGGACGATTTGGTCGCTTCTGAAGCGGCCGTCGGCGTTGGGGATTGAGCCGCGGATGCGCACGGCATGCGTCTGCGGGTCGACCTGGTTGGAGACGTATTCGACCGTCCCGGCAACGGACTCGCGGGTGAAGGGAAAATGAACCTCCCACGTCAGCCCCTTCCGCACGTCGGCGAGATCGCGCTCGTAGACGTTTCCCCATACCCATAGCTCTTCGATGGATGCGATGGTCAGCAGCGTGTCCTTCGGGTCATAGATATTGCCGATGGCGACATCTCGTGCCACGATCGTTCCGTCCGCCGGCGCCCGCAGCGTCATTTTTGCCTTTTCGGTGCCGGTCTCTTCGTGCACCGTGGCGATTTCCTCCAGGGGAACGCCAAACACCTCCAGCTCATCGCGGGCTAGCTTGAATTCGAGCAGGCTTCTACGTTCAAGGTTTACTGCGTCGAGGAGAAGCCGTGAAGAGTCCGGAATGACCCCCTTGGCGACGAGATCCCGCTGATGCTCGGCGATCTGATGGTCGTGTTCGGCCTGCGACTGCTTCGACTCGTACTCGAGCTTGGCTTCGGCCAGCCTCACGCTGTAGAGCTCGACGAGCGGATCCCCCTTTTTCACCCGCTGCCCTACGGTCGCATGGACGGCAAGGACGAGTGCGTC
>CANFQO010000147.1 GCA_947449135.1 Planctomycetaceae bacterium
AGGCGCGGCCCTCGACGCCGCGAGAGTCGCCCGCGAACGCGGGCTGTAGGACACCTTCACGCCGGACTCGGCCTTCCGGGCCGCCCCGGATTGGCATTGCACGCGGGCTGAAATTCCCAACCGGAGTCCCCCGGCTTCCGCCGAGGGCTCTTATTCGGATGGTGCGTTTCCTCAGACGGTTCCTTCGCGCTTGAATAGAAGCCCGGAGCGGAAGCGATGGGACACCGGGGCGTCGGGCTTTTCCCAGATCGGCATGGCACGCGGGATGATGTTCGTTCCCGGAGTCCCCCGGCTTCCGCCAGGGGCTTTAATTCGGATGGTGCGTTTCCTCAGACGGTTCCATCGCGTTTGAATAAAAGCCCGGAGCGGAAGCGATGGGACACCGGGGCGTCGGGCTTTTCCCAGATCGGCATGGCGGGCGGGATGATGTTCGAACCCGGAGTCCCCCGGCTTCCGCCAGGGGCTTCTTGTGGTCGGCACATCACGCCGTGTCGAGACCGCGCTCACGCCACGCGATCGAGGATCGGCAGGGCGGGCAGTCCGTTGGGCTGCAAACGCAGGCCCGGGGCGGGAAGGGGGGCACCTCCATCGTCGCCGGCCGGCCGCGTGCGGGGTGGACCGAGTAGCATCAGACGGGCCGTGCCCAGCAGTCCGCGGAGCGATCCAAACGTGGCCTCGACCGCAGCCGGTTCATAGCCACAGTGCACCATGCAGTCCTGGCACTTGGCATTGCCACTGGCCCGGCCATAGGCGTTCCAGTCGGTCTGCTCCATCATCTCACGATAGGTCTTGGTGTAGCCCTCATCGAGGAGATAGCAGGGCCGCTGCCAGCCGAACAGATTGTAGGTGGGCGTGCCCCAGGGCCGGCACTCCAGGTCCCAGGACCCCTTGAGAAACTCCAGGAAGACTGGCGACTGATTGAATTTCCAGCGACGCGGGGCGTCGGCCAGGATCCGTCGGAAGAGCGACTGGCTCCGCTCTCGCGGCAGAAAGTGCTCCTGGTCGGGTGCCTTCGCATACGAATAGCCAGGGGAAATCATCATTCCCTCGACTCCCAGCGACATCACTTCGTCGAAGAACGCTCGATAACGAACGGGATCGGCGGAGGCGAACAGCGTGGAATTGGTCGTGACGCGGAAGCCGGCTTTGCGGGCAGCGCGGATTGCCGACACGGCCATGTCGTAGACACCCTCACGGCAGACGGCGTGGTCATGCTCCTCGCGAGGCCCGTCCAAGTGCACCGAAAAGGCCAGGTAGGGCGATGGCGAGAAGTGCGGGAGCATCTCCTCGAGCTTGAGCGCGTTGGTGCAGAGGTAGAGATACTTTTTGCGGGCCACGATCCCCGCCACGATCTGCTCGATCTGCGGGTGAAGCAGCGGTTCGCCGCCGGGAATCGACACGATCGGCGCACCACATTCATCCACCGCCGTGAAACACTGCTCGGGAGTGAGGTGCGACCGCAGCACTTCGGTCGGATGCTGGATCTTGCCGCAGCCGCCACAGGCGAGATTGCAACGAAAGAGCGGCTCGAGCATCAGCACAAGCGGATACCGGGCATTGCCCCGCAGCCGCTGCACGGCCACGTGCTTGAGTACGGCCATCATCTGTCCAACAGGCACACTCATGCAACGCGCTCCCTGCCACTTCGACCAGCGGCCGCGGCCTGCGAAAACCGGGCCAAGGCCATCAGTGGAAAATAGATCGGATAGTAGTGGTAGCGGAGGTAGAAGACCTTCGGAAAACCGGTGCCAGTGAACTCGGGCTCGTCCCAGGAGCCGTCAGCCGATTGCCGGGATGCCAGCCATTGCACGCCGCGACGAACCTCCCGCGTGTCGTACCTGCCTGCCGCCACGAGGCCAGCCACGGCCCATGCGGTCTGTGAGGCGGTCGGCGTGCCACAGCCAGCGAGCGACGGATCGACATAGCTTTCTGGGGTCTCACCCCAACCGCCACACGGCTGCTGATACCGGGCCAACCAGTCGGCACCGGCGGAGACGGCGGCATCGGTCGTCGACAGACCGACAGCCCGCAGGCCTTCGATCGCCTGCCACGTACCGTACACATAGTTCACGCCCCAGCGGCCGAACCAACTGCCGTCGGCCTCTTGGCTGGCACGCAGATAGTCGATGGCCCGGTCAATGGATGGGTGTCCAGCCCGAAGCCCGAGCTTTCCAAAAGCCTCCAACACCCGGCCGGCAAGGTCAGGCGAACTGGGGTCAATCATGGCGTTGTGATCGGCAAACGGCACCTTGCAGAGCAGTTCGAGATTGTTGTCCCGGTCAAACGCCCCCCAGCCGCCATCGGAGCTCTGCATCGATTCGAGCCAAGGAACGGCACGCTCGATGGCCGACTGCACGCGAGCGAGTCGGCGGGCGGCAACCGGACTGGCCATGCGGCCGGCTGAGGCCGAATCCCGCCAGGTCGCCAACGCGATCAACACCATCGCGGTGTCGTCGACGTCGGGATAGAAACGGTTCGCATATTGAAAGCACCATCCCGACGGGGCGACCACGGCCGCGGCGTGCGTCCAGTCGCCTGCTCCACGGATTTCTCGGTCGAGCAGCCAATCGACAGCATGCGTCAGCCGATCGGCATCCGTGGGCACCACGCCCGCGACCATGCTGCGGTCCATGCCTTGCAACCCGCGTCCGGCTGCCACGGTATCGGCGAGGGCCCGTAGCGAGATCGCCGTGTCCCAGACAGGCGAACGGCAGGGCTCGAGCCTGGTGGTGCCATCAGGCTCATGCTCCACGAGGCGATCCAACTGCCGCCAGCACTCCTGAACCTCGGCAGAGTCGTCGTCGCAGCCCATGGCCCGCAGGGCCACGATGCTCCAGACAATGGGCGGGAAGATCGCGCCGAGGCCGTCGCTGCCGTCAAACCGTTCCAGCATCCAGCGACGACAGGCCGCGACGGCGCGGCTCCGAAACGGACGCAACCCCACGCTGTCGCACGCCTTCAACACCCGATCGACACCCCGAAAAAATCGAGCCCAGCCGCCGTTGCCTCCGACGGGAGCCGGCTTGATCCGGCCCACCGGCGAGGCAAACAATTCGCCGATACCCTGATCGGCTGCGATCGCGCGGACTGGCTTGAAATCCCAGATCAGCGACAAGGGCACGATCATTGTCCGCGACCACGCCGACACCCGGTGCAGGTTCACAGGAAACCAGTCGGGGAGAAGCACCATCTCGGGAGGCACCGCAGGGCACTCGGCATACGACACCTGCCCCAGGAGCGCCAGATAAAACCTGGTGAAACTGTTGACGGCCCACGGCCCTCCAGCCTGCTCGATGGCACGGCGGGCGCGGACGAGGGGTTCGCTCTGCTGGTCATGACCGGTGATTTTGAGCGCCAGATAGGCTTTGACGCTGGCACTGACGTCCACGGGGCCGCCGGGATGGATAGCCCAACCGCCATCGGGCAATTGTTGCTTGAGAATGCGGCGGACTGCGCCGGCGATTTCTGGACGGTCGAGCTTACCCGCCCAGGTGAGAATCAGGATGTATTCGCTCTCCAGGATCGTGTCGCCTTCGAGAGGGGCCCGCCAATGCCCGTCCGAGGCCTGCCGCTCCAAGAGCCAGGCGGCCGTGGCGTCGATCGCCCCAGCGACCGATTGCTCGTCGACGGACTCAATCGCCGCGTGATCCGAGACGACACGCTCGAAATGCTGCCGGTGGGGGCTGGAGGCTGCGTTGCCGCGGGGAGTACCTGCCGGCATGCCGGCGGCGGATGCTGTTCTCGCGACGCTGAAGCCTCTCTTCGTGGTCTGCGTCGGAACGTCAACGTCGATGGTGCCCGCGCCTGTGTCCGTCCGTGGTCCGGTGAAGCTCATGAAACCCATCCCTGCAGCACGCTTGACGCGGCGATCCATCGCCGACGAACCCGACAAGCACGCCGTGGGAGAATAAAGAACCGCGAGAACATCGACAAGCGCGAAACTGCATGACGTCGCCCCCATTCGCAGCCTTCAGCCCCAACCCGGCAGGCTTTCCGGCGCACCCAGGGGAGATGGGTTGACTTTACCGCCCCGTTACGAGACCCCAGGCACGGTCTTCGTATCCACGGGAGAGGTTTCCGGCAGCAGGATCGTCACCCGAGTGCCCTGAGACGGCCGGGATTCGAGCAACACACTGCCGCCGCTCAACGCCACCAACCTCCACGCCTTCGGCAGCCCCAGCCCGGCCCCCCGGCCCGCCTCACGGCCACTAAAGAAGGGATCAAACGCCCGCTTGGCCGCATCAAACGGCATGCCGCGTCCATCGTCGGCGACGGTGATCTCGCCCCAGCAGCCATCGTCCGCGGAGCGGCGAGTTCCTTTCA
>CANFQO010000148.1 GCA_947449135.1 Planctomycetaceae bacterium
CCATCGCAAGGCACTGATGGGCGTGTTCGACGAGGGCTGCATGGGGATGTTCAACGCCATCATCCCCGACCACCTGCTCCACGCGACCGGCGTCTTCAAGGAGCGTCTCAGCCAAAGCGCGCTCTACTATGAGACCACGCAAGTGACCGACGCCGAGGCCCGAGACGTCTTTCGCTGGCTCGAGAAGGCCGGCATGAAATTTCACTTCGGCAAGTCGGAGGCCACCGATCTGACCCGGGCCCAGGTGCTCGAGCAGTGCAAGATGTATGTGGCGGCGGTCCGCATCGCCGACCGCTACGGCTGCAACTGCATCGGCATCCAATACCAGCAGGGGCTCAAGGATCTGCTCCCGGCCAGCGATCTGGTGGAGGGCATGCTCAACGACTCGAAGCGGCCGCCCGTGACGGCCGCGGGCGGGTCAAAGCCGCTCTATAAAGGAAAGCCGCTCGTTCACTTCAACGAAGTGGACGAGTGCGCCGGGCTCGACGGCCTGATCACACAACGGGTGCACGAGGCACTCGGCGAGCCAGTGGAGAACACGCTCCACGACATCCGCTGGGGTGACTGGGACCAGTCGCGATCGACGGATCAGTGGGTGTGGGTGTTTGAGATTTCAGGCGGGGCGCCGCCAGCGCACTTCACGGGCGGCTGGAAGGGGGCGCACGGCTACCGGCAGCCGCCGATGTATTTCCGGCTCGGAGGCAGCACACTCGCCGGCGTGAGCCGGCCGGGCGAGATCGTGTGGAGCCGGATCTGGGTCGGCAACGTGAAGGGACAGGAAAAGCTCTGCATGGATATTGGAAGAGCGCAGGTGGTGGCGCTGCCGGAGGAGGAAACCCGGCGCCGGCTGGAATCGACGACGAAGCAGTGGCCGATCATGCACGCAGTGACCTACGGCATCTCGCGGGACCAGATGATGGCCCGTCACAAGGCCAACCACATCCAGGTCGCCTATGCGAAGGATGCCGCAGGCGCCGACAAGGCCGCGTTGGCGAAGGCGGCTGTAGCACGCGCACTGGGAATCGAGGTGAACTTCTGCGGCACGCGGGGCCACGGCGTGTCGCCGGCACTCCGCTGGGACGCGTAGACTCGCTTGCCGACGCTACGGTCTGGGTCTATCCCTACCGCCTCGCGCGGCCGCGGGTCGCACCAGCGCCCGGCGCACCGACTCCGGCGCCAGGACGGACCCCAGCGCCCGGCGCACCAACTCCCGCGCCAGGACGGACACCAGCGCCAGCGGCGCCGACTCCCGCGCCGGGAAGAACACCAGCACCCGGCGCACCGGCACCGGCACCGGGCACGACACCAACGCCCGGCTTCGCAACAGCCCCCGGAACGACAGCAGCCTCACCGGGAACCACACTCGCGCCGGGAACTACAGTAGCCCCGGGAACCGCGCCGGGAACACCAACGCCGACCCCTGGCACCACGCCGGCTCCAGGTGCGCCCACTCCCGCGCCGGGGCGGACGCCCGCACCCGCTGCTCCCACGCCCGCACCGGGCCTCACGCCGGCACCACGGGCTCCAGCTCCCGCACCGCCTCGCGGCTGACGGGCTTCGGCAGTGGCACAGACGACCGCAGCGACAAGGGCGATGGCGACAGCCAGATTCTTTGACATGGGGCCTTTCTTACTCATTCATGATTCATGCGAGAGCGAACGAAATTCTGCATGCTCGCAATGATACCGAGGCTGCCTCGGCTTCGCATGGTTTGGGTCGAGATCTGAGAAACGCCCGCAATTGCGTGGAGACGGCGACCGGATCGCGGGCGTTTTGGATCGAGGTTGACGCTGGCGGCCCGAATGAAAACATTCACGGCTCGTCCCTCCCCTCCCGCCTAGGGCACACGTTCCATGAACATTCAGGGCTATCTTGGCATCGATGCCGGCACGCAGGGGCTCTCGGTGATCTTCACGGATGAGGCGATGAAGATCCTTGCCCACGGCGAGGGCTCCTATGAAATGGTGCCGGGCCTCGCCGCCGACTGCTACGAGCAGGCGCCGGGCGACTGGGAGCAGGCACTGACCACCGCCATGGCCGGGCTTCGACAGAAACTGGATGCCTCCGGCATCACGATGGAGGTGCAGGCGATCGGCATCTCTGGCCAGATGCATGGCGAGGTGCTGGCGGACGAACTGGGCCGCTCGCTTGGACCAGCCCGGCTCTGGTGCGACAGCCGCAACGAGGGGGAGGGCCACGAGCTCACCGAGCGACTCGGCGTGAAGATGCCAAAGCGGATCACGAGCGCTCGCTGGCTCTGGACGATTCGCAACCAGCCGGAGAAGGCCGCCCGCGTGGCCCACATCACCACCCCAGCCGGCTGGATTGCCTTCCGGCTCACGGGCCAGTGGAACCTCGGCATCGGCGATGCGGCCGGGATGTTTCCGATTGATCAGGCCACGCTCAACTACGACTCAAGACTGCTCGCCGACTTCGACGCCGTGGTGGCCGCCACGCCACACGGGAAGCAGCTGCGGCCGCTCCGCGACCTGTTGCCTCACGTGAAACGCGTCGGCCAGGATGCCGGCACGCTTGATGGCCACGGTGCCGCGCTGCTCGGCCTGCCGACCGGAATCCCGGTGGCACCCGCCGAGGGAGATCAACCGGCGGCGCTCGCCGGATCATTGATCGGCGCGGCCGGTATGGTGTCGATGAGCTTTGGCACGAGCGTGGTTGCCAACTCGGTGGGCGATCGGGCGTTTCAGGGCATCTCCCGTGCGGTCGACCATTTCTGCGCGCCCGATGGCAAGCCTATCAACATGGTCTGGCTGCGGAACGGCACCACGGCGATGAACACGGTCGTGGAGATGTTCGGCCGAGTCAACGGCACGGGCCGTGGCGATGGCTTCGCGGCCGTCATGCCGCAGGTGCTGGCGGCGCCCACCGACTGTGGCGGCCTGCTGGCGCTCCCTTTCATGGACGACGAGCCAGGGCTCGGCGTGTCACGGGGTGGCACGGCCTGCGTCATCGGCTTGAACGACACCAGCGCCACGCCGGGCAACGTCGCCAAGGCGATGCTCCTGGCGACGATCTTCAACCTCAAGCTGGGCAGTGACGAACTCGATCGGCAGGGCTTTCCGCGGACAGAGATCATCCTTTCCGGCGGCGTCACGAAGACGCCGGCGCTCGGCCAGATCCTGGCCGACGCCTTCAACACGCCGGTGTCGATTCTCGACGGCGCCGCCGAGGGCACCGCCTGGGGCGCGGCCCTGATGGCGAAGTATCGCCGGCTTTCGATTACCGGCCGGTCCCCGGAGTGGTCCGCGTTTCTGGCGGGCCATGCCAGCGGCACGCCGACCCGGTTCACGCCGCGGCCGGCGGCGACCGCCGTCTATCACCAGATGGAAAAACGCTACCGCCGGCTGGTCGCCCTGCACGGGCAACTCGAAACCGCCATCATTTAAATGGGGACGGGACTGAATTTCCGCGATCCCTTCAGGAGTCGCAGTCGGCCGGAGACCGCCGAGGGCGGCCCCGCGGTCGTGGAGCCAATGCGATTCCGAACCGTCCGGCCGTGGCCTGTTGCCAGTCCTCATTGCCGAAGGGTATGCCTCGCCGCAACGACCGTCGCAACGCCTCCATCTCGGCTTCGGTCTGCGGTTCGTTGACGTGGTCGACCCAGTTGGCAGGCGGCGTCACGGGCCAGGTGGTACACCCGCCATCATGGCCCGGATGCTGGCGATGCCAGAGCCCGGACCATCGCCAATCCTCGGCTCGTTTGACCAGGTTCGCTCGCAATGCATTCCGCTCGACATAGCGGCAGACCGTCAGAAAGTGTTCGTCGGTATCCACCGGAAACGACTTGAACCGACCCTGATAGAGCGGCCCCGTGCCGAGCGACCGATGCACGTGGTGCCACCGCATCGTGTGCGTCACGGTCAGCCGATGCATGTACGCCGAAAGGTCGCCATCGGCCTGTGGCCAGAGCACGAGATGCCAGTGATTCGGCATCAGGCAAAACGTCAGGAGCCGCACCGGCGTGACCTCGCCGGCAGCTATCAACAGATTCTCGAAGGCGGCATAGTCGGCGGCGTCGCGGAAGATCGTCGCCCGACCCACGGAACGGTTGAGCACGTGGCAGACCAAACCGCCTGTGTACATGCGTTTAGTTCTTGGCATGCCCCGCAGGATACGAAATTGATGTTGGGTTGCAAGCGGAAATTCA
>CANFQO010000149.1 GCA_947449135.1 Planctomycetaceae bacterium
AGCGGGAAGACGCCGAGAATGAAGGCCAGCGAGGTCATCAGGATCGGCCGCAGCCGCAGCCGGCTGGCGGTGAGCGTGGCCGACCGGGCGTCGTGCCCGGCGGCGCGGAGCTGGCGGGCGAACTCCACGATCAGGATGGCGTTCTTGCTGGCCAGGCCGACGAGCACCACGAGCCCCACCTGCGCGAGGATGTCGATCGGCAACTTCGCCACGACGAGCCCGCCGATCGCCGCCAACAGTGAAAGCGGCACGACGAGAATCACCGCCAGCGGCTGCGACCAGCTCTCGTAGAGCGCCGCGAGCACCAGAAACACGAGCATCACGCCGAGCCCCAGCAGGATGGCCGCCGTGTTGCCCGCCGCGATCTGGAGCAGAAACACTTCCGACCATTCATATGAGAAGCTGTCGGGCAGTTGGGCCGTAGCCTCGGCCACCCGGTCGATCAGCACTGAACTGCTCTCGAATGGATTGGGGATGCCGGTGACGGGGGCCGCCGGATAGAGGTTGTAGCGCATCATGATCGCCGGCCCCATCGCGGGACGGACGTTGAGCACTGTCGCCAGCGGCACCATACCGCCGGCGGCCGTGGGCACCTGGAGCCTGCGCAGGTCCTCCGCGCTGCTGCGGAATCCGGCGTCAGCCATGATCTTCACCTGCCACGAGCGGCCAAACCGGCTGAAGTTGTTGACGTAGTAGGAGCCAACGTCCATCTGCAGCGTGCTGAAGACCGATGCGATCGGGATGCCGAGCGCACGGATCTTGGCGCGGTCGATATCGAGGAAATACTGCGGCGAATCGGCCCGGTAGTCGGCCACCACCAGCGGGAGCTTCCAGTGCTCCATGGTGCGGGCGAGCGATTCGGTCGACTCCTGCAGCACACGCGGTCCCTGGCTGCCGCGATCCTGCACGTAGAACTTGAAGCCGCCGGCGGTGCCGAGCCCCTTCACAGACGGTGCTGGATAGACGCCAACCACGGCGTCGGACACCTCCGCCTGGCACCGCTGCCGCACCGCCCGGATGATGCCCAGCATCGACGTTTCCTCTGTGCGGCGGTGCCGGTATTCGTCGAGCACGAGGAACATCGAGCCCCAGTGGGGAGCGTTGGCGGCGTAGAGCAACGACATCCCCGCGATCGTGAGCGTATCGGTCACCCCGGGCACCTTGCGGGCGAGGGCGTCGATGCGTCCGAGCACCTCGCCGGTCCGCTGCACGCTCGCACCGTCGGGAAGTTGGACCGTGACGATGAGATACCGCTGATCCTGAAGCGGCACGAACCCCCGGGGATACTTCGCCAACGTCCACCCGGTCAGCAGTAGCAAGGCCAGGTAGACGAGCATCACCGGACGACTGTGGTGCAGCAGGAAGCCAACACCGCGAAAGTATCCGCCGATGACGCTCTCGAAGAACCGGTTGAAGAGTCGGAAGAACGGCCCGAGCAGACGGTCGATCAGCCGTTCGAGAGGGTCGGCGGCGGCCCCGTGCGGACGCAGCAGCATCGCCGCGAGAGCCGGGCTGAGCGTCAGCGAATTCACCGCCGACAGAATGGTCGATACGGCGATCGTCAGGGCAAACTGCCGGAAGAAGAGGCCGGTGACGCCGCCGATAAAGCCGCAGGGCACGAACACCGCGGAGAGCACGGCCGCCACGCCAATCACAGGGCCGGTGACCTCGTCCATCGCCTTCCCGGCCGCGTCTCGCGGGGAGAGCCCCTCCGCCATCCAACGCTCGACGTTCTCCACCACCACGATGGCATCGTCGACCACGATGCCGATCGAAAGCACGAGGCCGAACAGGGAGAGGGTGTTGAGGCTGAAGCCCATGGCGGCCATCGCGGCGAAGGTGCCGACGATCGCCACCGGCACTGCGATGAGCGGGATCAGTGTGGCCCGCCAGTTCTGCAGGAAGAGGAGCACGACCAGGGCCACCAGCAGGATCGCCTCCCGCAGCGTCTTCACCACCTCGAAGATCGACTCCGTGATGAACGGCGTCGTGTCGTAGCCGATGACGTAGTCGAGGCCGGGGGGAAACCGCCTGGAGAGCTCCTTCATCTTCTCCTGGATCGCCTGGGAGCACTGAAGCGCGTTGGTGTCGGGCAGCTGGAAGATGGCCAGCGCCACCACCGGCTGGCCGTTGTATCGGCAGGCTTGGTCGTAGCTGGAGGCGCCCAGTTCGATGCGGGCGACGTCCTGCAGTCGTACCAGCGGCGTGCCCGGCACGGTCGTATCGGCATTGAGCACGATGTCGCCAAACTGCTCGGGCGTGGCCAGCAGGCCCGTGGCGGCGACGGCCAGTTCGAACTGCTGGTCAGCGTTGGCCGGCGACTGGCCGCTCACGCCGCCGATCACCTGCACGTTCTGCTCGGCGATCGCGTCGCGAACGTTCTGGGGTGTGAGCCCCCGCGCGGTGAGCTGCTCGGGGTCGAGCCAGATCCGCAGCGCATAGTCGCGTTGACCGAGCAGCAGCAGGTCGCCGACACCCGGACACCGCAGCAGTTCGTCGCGCAGATGGATCGTGGCGTAGTTGCTCATGAACACGTCGTCGAAGCGGCCGTCCGGCGAGACGAGGTCGACGGTCATGAGGATGTCGGGGGACCGCTTCTTGATGCTCACGCCCTGCTTCTGGACGACGGGGGGCAAGAGAGGCATCGCCAACTGCACACGGTTCTGGGTCTGCACGAGCGCCAGGTTCGCGTCGGCGCCGACCTCGAAGGTGAGCGTGAGCACGTAGGAGCCGTCGTTGGCCGCCTGCGATTGCATGTAGAGCAGGCGGTCGACGCCGGTGACCTTCTGCTCAATCGGGGACGCGATGGTGTCGGTCACGACCGCCGCGTTGGCGCCGGGATAGAAGCACGACACCTGCACGATCGGCGGCGAGACCGGGGGAAACAGGGAGATGGGCAGCGAGAAGACGCTGACCACTCCCGCCAGCGTGATCACGATCGAGATGACCGCCGCGAAGATCGGCCGCTGGATGAAGAATCGCGAGATCACGGCGCCGCCTCACCTGGCGCTGGCAGGGGCTCGGCGGCGGTGGGGCGTGCTCCATCAGGCGGGGGAGGTGTTGGTGTTGTCGGGGCGGGAATCACCTGAACGGGATCGGAGGCGGTCGGCTGTTCAGTCGGCGGGGCAGGGGCCACCAGGCTCTTGCGATCGAGGTCCTTCTCCGCGGCGGTGACCGGCTTGACAGGCTTGCCCTCGCGGCATCGCTGGAGTCCGCGGATGACGATCCGATCGGTGGCTGCGAGCGGCTTGGCCGGATCGACCGCCGACACGGAGACCCACGTGCCCAACTTCTGCCCAACACTCACCTCGCGGGCACCAGCCACGTCATCCTGCCCGACGACCCAGAGGATTTTCCGGTCCTGGTTGCTGCCGACGGCGGCCTCCGGCACGAAGAGCCGCTCGACGGCGTCGCCGAGGGGCAGGCGGACGCGGGCGAACATCCCAGGGCGAAACAGTGGCGGCCGCGGCGATTGAGGATCTCTGGAATGGGGATTGTCGAGCCGTCCGCGCATCGTGATCGTGGCCGTCTTGGCGTCGAGCTGATTGTTGAGGAAGTCCACGCGGCTGCGGTGGGGGTACTGCCGCTCCACGTCATCGACGAGCCCGACGTCGACGAAGGTCTCGTTCCTCCTGAGGCCGATTCCGCTGGACGATTCGCGGGCGTGGGTCATCACGCGGACGAGCGTCGGCTCGTCGACGTTGAAATAGACGAAGACGGGATCGATCGACACGATCGTGGTGAGCGTGGTCTGATCCTGGTTGATAAGGTTGCCGATTTGCAGTTGCGTGCGGCTGATCTGGCCGGTGATGGGTGCCGTGATCGAGCAGAACTCGACGTTGAGGCGGGCAACCTCCTGCTGGGCACGGGCCGCGGCGAGCGCCCCGGTGTTCTCCTCGAGCCTCGCTTTGTAGCTGTCAAATTCCTGCTGGCTCGCGGCTCCCTTGCCAACGAGCTTTCTGTAGCGGTCGACCTGCACCTCGAGGAACCGTCGCTGGCCGGCCAACTGCTCGACTGTGCCAGCAGCCGCGGCGAGCTGCGCGGCATAGGGACGCTCGTCGATCTCGTAGAGCAGGTCCCCCTTGGTGACGAATTGCCCGTCGCGAAAGGCGACCTTGGTGAGGTAGCCGGTGAT
>CANFQO010000150.1 GCA_947449135.1 Planctomycetaceae bacterium
CTGATCCGCCCGCATCGACCGCAGCCCTGTGAAGCGACCCTGTCCGGCGGAGCCGGGCAGGGTCGCCTCGCTTTTCAGGACGGCCCTGTTCGGGGCGGGGTTCATGTTGCGTGAAAGTTGTCAAACCTGTTGCCGATCCCGGCGATCCTCACACCGACGCTGCCCGGCCCTGCGATCGCACTGTCGTGGACGCCCAAGAGCACCCGGCCGTTCAATGACAGCGTCAGTGAGTTGCCGACGACATCGAACTGCAGCAGACCACTGCCTCTCGCCATAGCCCGGGCGGCGAGCAGCTGCCTGACGCCATCGACACTCCGCCAGATCTGCGCGACGAATCCACTCGGATGCTTGACTAGCCGCGCCAGATACATATTCGTGTCGCCGGGACCGCCATATCGCGCCACGAGGCCCACGGCCTGGCCGACGACCGCTCGCGTTGTAACCGTTGCCTGCACATGGACATCAGCCACGGACACGCCGCGGAGCACCATGACCGAGTTCCCGACGCTCGTCGAGATGGCGGTGTTGGCCGAGACGGCGATGTGGCCCACCGCCTGCACCCACGACGCCTGCGTGACCGGTCCGGTCGGCTGATTGAAGGCATCCCTGAAGGGCAGCGTCGCCAATGCGGGCACAGCCGCAGGCGGCTGCGAGAGCGGGGTCGTAGGTGGAGAGATTGGTGCCGGTGGAACAACGCCCAGGGTGGCGAGGGCCGCCCCCGCATTGAGTCGGCCGCCCGTGACGACTTTTCCGGCGAGACTGGCAACGGGCGTCGTCGTTCCCAGGATCGCGGTCCGCACCTCTGCCACGGTGATGCCCGGTTTGGCGGCGGCCAGCAGGGCCACCACTCCTGTCACCTGCGGTGCCGCCATCGATGTACCCGACAGGATGCCGTAGGTGCCCCCGGGAAACGTCGACTGAATCAGCGATCCTGGCGCCGCCAGATCGACCGTCGTGCCGCCGTAGTTCGACATCGATGCCAGTGTGTTCGTGGTGGAAAGTGCCGCCACGCTGATCACATTCGGCAGGTCGAATGAGGCCGGATACCGGGGGATCGCATCACTATTGGAGGCGTCGTTGCCGGCAGCAGCAATGAATGTCACGCCGGCATCACCCTCGGCGCGGATTGCCTCCTGAACGACCACCGAATATCCTGCCGCGGATTCCCAACTGGCATTCACGGCCACGATGTTGATGCCGTGGTCCCGCCGCATCATCGTGACGTAGTTGATGGCGTTGATGACCGAGCTTGTGGAGCCGACGCCGCGGCTGTCCTCCACCTTCAGCGCCATCAACGACACCTGCCAGTCGATGCCGGTGACGCCGATGCCGTTGTTGCCCACGGCCCCGATGATGCCCGCGACATGGGTGCCGTGGCCGTAGCCGTCAGTCACCTGGTTGTTGTTGTCGACGAAGTTCCAGCCATGGATGTCGCCCACGTAGCCGTTGTGATCACCATCGATCGTGCTGCCGACCACCTCGTTGGGATTCGTCCAGATGTTGGCGGCGAGATCGGGATGGGTGATGTCGATGCCGGAGTCGATCACGGCCACCACCACGTTCCGCGAACCGGTTGTCAGGCTCCAGGCCTGGGCGGCATGGATGTCGTTGCCGACGGTGCCGGCATATTGGCCGCTGTTTTGCAGGTTCCACTGCGACGACAGCAACGGGTCATTCGGCCACGAGGCGGTGCGGATGGCGAGATCGGGCTCGAGTCTGGCCACGGCCTTCGTGTGCGCCGCCCAGTCGAGCACGGCATGCCGGGTCGCGCCGGGCGTTACCATCGAGAAGAATCCGTTGCCGAGCGAGGTGGCATGCCAGCCGGGATGGCGAACGGCGAGCGGCCCGACGAGCACCGGACTCCCGTTGGCCGCCGCAGCCCCCGCCGCATTGCCCAGCCGGGAGACGGCGAGATGCCCCACCCAGTGGTCGATCCGGGCCTCGACAGAATGCCCCTGCCAGTGGATGCTCTTGAAGCCCGCCATCGCCGCCGGCATGACGGGCATTCCCGAAAGCAATGCCCGCGTTTCCAACGCTTCCGGGCCGCTGAGCTGCCTGCCAGTCTGCTCCCGCCGCGTGCGACGCACTCTGGCGTGTGACCATTCCATGGCTGGTGGCTTTCGTGCCCGCCGGTCGAAGAAGTCCGTCCCTGGACTTCCCCAACGCGGACCCTGAGTTCCTTCAGTCGCCGGAAATCCCCGGCGTCTCGCTTCCTGCGAATCTGCTTCCTGCGAATCTGCGACCGCCGACGGCCGTCCTGGCCGAGACTTCAGTCCAACTTATTTCCTGTGGAGAAAGTCCTCAGGGGCATAGTCCGTCGGCACAGCGCCCGATTCCAGTGGCGGCCGTCAGGACAGCAGAAAACAGCGAGTAGCGGCCATATTAGGCACCAAGGCTCGGCGGCCAGCGATCCGGACAATTAGGAAAATATCTTTCCTAATGACCCCAAGCCCTCCACCCTCGGGCTGGAGACGGGCCGCAGAACGCCCCTCAGCGGCCCTCCCGCAGCGAGAGGCTGCATGCTCACCGGTGTCGCACAGACGGCACCCGAGCGTTGCTTAGATCGGCACACGCACGCTGATCGGGGCGATCCGCAGCGGCGGTGCGAGGAACGTGGACGCCGGGAGCGGGCTGCTTGTCTGCGGCGTAAAGCGATTGATCACACTGACACCCTTCGCTCCAAAACCTCCATTGAGTCCCTTTGCGCCATAGACATTCTCGACGATCTCAGGGGTGGCGATGCTGCCGAGCGGTGCGGTGAACACGCGGGCATTCGGCTTGGCGAAACTGGAGAACGCCGACAGCTTGGCGAGCTGGCCTCCCGTCGCTCCGTTGTAGATCTCGACGACCGAGCTGCCGCCGACGCCAGCACCTACGAACAGGTCATCGATGGTGTCGGGGTTGTACCTGGCCGCCGACAGTGTCACGCCGCCCTTGAATTTCGGTCCGATCGGCTGGATCGTGCGGATGACCGTCGGCGCGCCCGACACGTCATACACCTTCACCGTCGCCTTGATGCCAGCGTTGCTGCCCACCGCGATATCGGCTTTGTTATCGCCGTTGAAGTTGCCCGCCGCCACCATCACGCCACCGGTGTAGGGGCCGGGGAAGGGCCGGAAGGACCGGTAGGGTGTATTCGCCACCCCGTCCACATTCGGATTCACCGGGTCATTCTCGCTGCAGAGGAATACCCGCACGAGGCCGGCGCCGCTCGACTGGCCGGCGATGATGTCACCGACGCCGTCGCCATTCACATCACCAACAGCCACTTCGACGCCGCCGCGGTAGCCGGCTCCGAAGGGCAACGTGCGATAACCGACCAGTTCGGTGTAGTTGCTCGAACCGACAGGGTTCGGCGTGAACACGCGGATCTGGCCCACGCGATTGCGGCCCGGGCCCACGATGATTTCGGGAACGCCGTCACCGGTGACGTCGCCGGTCGCCACGCGAACGCTCCCGCGGAAGCTCTTCTCGTAGGCCAGAAAGGGGGTGGTGATATTGGCACCGCTTACCGGATCGATGACATAGACCAACGGCTGGACGTTGCAGCCGTCATCGCTGCCCACGACCAATCCCTGGATGACTTCTGTCGGAATGATCGGGCCGTCGTAGGCGCTCGACACACTGGAGGTGACGGGCTGACCTTCCGGGAGGGCGGCCGAGGCGATGTTCGTGATATCGGTCGTCGCGGTCGCGGAGGTCAGGGCGTCAATCGTGAAGGTTGCCGTGCCGCCGGCGGCCAGGGTGATCCCCGACTTGCTGATGGCGCCAGTGCCGCTATCGGGCAATGGACCGGAGGAGCCCAAGGAGTAGGTCACGCTCCAGCTCCAGCTGGCGATGTTGGCGGGGATCGGGTCGGTCACGGTGACACCGGTTGCCACGCTGAGTCCGGTGTTGGTGACGACGATCGTATAGCTGATCGTGCCCCCAGCCTTGTAGGTCGAGGGACCGGTCTTCAGGATCGACAGACTGGCTGCCGTCACGATCGGATCGGTCACCGTCGAGGTGTTGTTGTTCAGATTCGGATCAGTCACCCCGGCAGGCGGCAGCACCGTCGCCGTGTTCACCTGGCTCCCAGTCGCTCCGGCCGGCACCGTGCCCGTCAGTGTGAA
>CANFQO010000151.1 GCA_947449135.1 Planctomycetaceae bacterium
CCCATGATGTCGTTGGCGATCTCCGGCCGGCCGGTCTTGCAGAAGACAGTCTTCACTTCGGGATACGCGCCGAGCGTCTTTTCGATCCGCGTCGTGATCGGCACCGAGTCCTCCAGCGTGGCACTGGGCAGGCGGACGACCTCGATGAGCAGGTCTCCCTCGTCGAGCCGCGGCATGAACTCTGCGCCGAGATTCAGCGCCACAGGGATGCTCGCTGCCACGAGGCCGGCGGCGATCAACGACACCAGCACCGGGTGGTAGACGGCCAGTTTTGCCAGCGGGTGGTAGGCCCGGTGGAACAGCCGCATGAGCAACGGCTCGTGCTCTTCCTCGCGGGAGAGCACCGTCGCCGCCAGCACCGGCATGAGTGTGAGCGAGATGATCAACGATCCGGCCAAGGCAAAGAGCACCGTCAGGGCCATCGGTCGGAACAACTTCCCTTCGGTGCCCTCAAGGAAGAGGATCGGTAGGTAGACGATGGCGATGATCAACTCGCCAAACATCGTCGGCCCGCGAACCTCGATCGCGGCATCACGGACGATGGCGAGCTTCGATTCCGTCGGCCCTGCCAAGCCAAGGCGTCGCACGCAGTTCTCCACCATGATCACGGAACTGTCGACGACGAGCCCGAAATCGATCGCTCCTAGGCTCATGAGGCTCGCCGAGATGCCCGTGGCCCACATGAGGTTGGCGGCGAACAGCATCGACAGCGGAATCGCCAGCGACACGATCAGCCCGGCGCGAACATTCCCCAAGAGCACGAGCAGCACGCCGATCACGAGCAGGCCGCCTTCTGCCAGGTTGTGGAGCACGGTATCGAGCGTCCGCGCGATCAAGTCCGAGCGATCGTAGAGGATGTCGAGTTCAATGCCCGGTGGCAGGGATGCTCGGATCGTGTTCAACCGTTCCTTGGCCGCCGTCACCACCTTTCGGCTGTTTTCGCCGCGGACCATCATCACCATGCCAGTGACCACCTCGCCGCGTCCGTCTCGCGTGGCGGCACCCTGCCGTACCAGCGGGGCGATCCTGACGTCACCGATGTTGCGGATGAGCACCGGCACTCCCCCAGGCGGGCTTCGCACGACCACGTGCTCAATGGCATCGGCATTCGGCAGCAACGCCTGCCCGCGGATAAACCGCTGTTCGCCATTCTTGACGATGTAGCCGCCGCCGGTGCTGACGTTGTTTCGCTCGAGCGCCGCCAGCACCTCACCAAGCGTGATCCCCTGTGCCGACATCCGGTCGGGATCGACGCGGACTTCGTAACTTTTGGCATAGCCGCCATGGCTGTTGATGTCGGTGACGCCCGACACTTCACGCATCGCCGGCGCGATCTCCCATTCCAGCAGGCTGCGGAGGTCCATGAGGTTCTGCCCGGATCCCCTCACCTCAAACTGCAGAATCTCTCCCAGCGCCGTGCTCAGCGTGCCCAGCATCGGATCGGCATCGGCCAGCGTGATCCGGCTCTTTGCCTCAGGGAGACGCTCTGCCACGAGTTGACGAGCCAGAAAGATGTCGGTGCCTTCGTGAAAGACGATCGTCACCAGCGAGATGCCGAGCCTGGAGATGCTGCGGATCTCCTCGACGTGAGGCAGGCCGCTCATGGCGAGTTCGACGGGATAGGTGACGGACCGCTCCACCTCCAGCGGCGGAAGCGTGCCGGCTTCCGTCACGACCTGCACCTGGATGTTGACCAGGTCGGGAACCGCATCCACGGGCACATGGGTGGCGGCATAGAGGCCACCCAGTGACATCAGCACGAACATCGCGATAACCAGCGCCCGGTTGGCCAGCGACCACTCGATAAGACCCGACAGCATCAGGCGACTCCCCGGACACACGTGGCCGCGAGGCCCGTCATTCCGCTTCCTTTTCGAGCAGCAGTTCGCTCTTGAGCACGAATGCGCCGCGTGACACGACCTGCTGACCGGCCGCCATGCCGCTGAGGATCTCGAGCGAGTCGCCGCTTTCGATGCCGGTGGTCACGTCCACACGTCGGAAGCGATCCGGGCCATCGGGCACGAACACGAAGGATTTCCCGTCGTGTTGCATCACGGCTGACGCCGGCACCGCCAATGCCTCTCGCAACTCTCCCTGCGGCAGGTCGACCCACACGAACATGCCCGGTTTGAAGTGGGCGTCGGTGTTCTTGAGTTCCGCCACCAGCGGCACGCTCCGCGACTCGCTCTCGACCGTTGCGCCCACATGGTTCACGACGGCCGTCGTTTCGTGAACGTCGGCGCCCGGCACGATAACCCGCACGGGCTGCCCCTCCGACACGTCCACCGCCGTCCATTCGCGCTCGTGAATTTGCGCCCGGACCCAGAGCATGCTCGTGTCTGCCACGACGAACAACCGGTCGCCGACGCGAGCCCGCTCGCCTCGCGCGATGAAGATATCCTCCACGATCCCGTCGAAGGGGGTGCGGAGCACGAGGGCACTCAACGAGCCCGATTCACCGGGGCTTTCGACGCCATTCTCGTCGGCAGGATCGGCCTCTAGCCTGCTGCCGACGAGCGTCCGAAGGTTCTCTCGCGAAATCTGGACCAGTCGATCGGCCTGCTCGAGCGACGCGCGGGCCCGATCTCGATCCTGCCGGGTGAGAAAGCGTGCTTCCTCACAGGCCGCCGTGAAGTTGGCCGCCGCCACTTCCAGGTTGCTGGCCCGCTCCTCGATGATCCGGCCTGAGAGCACGCCTCCATCGCCAAGTGACTTCGTTCCGGCGCTGACCCGCTCCACGTAGATCAGCCGCGAATAGCTGCCGAGGATCTTCTCGCGATACGAACCCAGCAGGCGATCCTGAAACTGCTTTTCTATCTCAGCCAGTGGCGGATGGCTCACAATGGCATCGAGCAACGACTCGACGTTGTCAGCGATGGTGGTCGCCCACTCGGCTGCTTTCTTCTCAATCTGCCGGTCGTCCTCCCGGCGGCGGACGTCGTCGCGGGCCGTGCCGACGTCCGGGCTGGAGAGTGCCGCCAACGCGGCGCCCTTCGCCACCTTCTGCCGCACATTGACGAGCACTTGCGTCACGATTCCGTCAACGGGCGAGGCGTAATCGAGCCGGTGACGCGCGTCGTAGTCGATGCGTCCCGGGACGGTGAGGTGCTCGCGGAGCGGTTGAACAGTTGCCACCGCCAACTGAATCCCGGCCGCCGTCTGAGCCGATGCAGGCAGGGTGACGGAGGCGGTGGGAGTGATCCCCGGCGATGGTTTCGCTCCCTCGGCCACCTGCGCAGCGGTCGGGTGGGCATCCGGGCCGTGAGCCTGGTCGTTCACGCCGCCAAAATGGTGTGTTGCCAGCCACCACCATGCGGCCCCGCCGATCGCCAGAAATCCCAGGCCCGAGAATCGCCGAAAAAGACGCCCCTTCGCCGACTTCCCCGCCGCCGATTCCGGCAACGGGTTCACCGTCGCGGGAGAATGCGGTTTTTGGGAGACAATCGACGACATCACGGTCACCGGAGGCAATGGCTGTTACGCGGAAAGACGACTGAAATTCTACACGATGCCGGCGGCATCTGCCGAGCGCAGCGTGCTGCAAATGGCTAAGATGGTGGCTCGTCCCCCGCATGGGCCGCGAATGCCTGGCCTGTGGTGGCCCGTTTTCCCCGCTTCCACGATCATCTCCATGACTGCAGCACGCACGATCCGCATCTTCGACACTACGCTCCGGGACGGCGAACAATCGCCCGGGGCCAGCATGAACCTCACTGAAAAGCTGGAGATCGCTCAGGCACTTGTGCAGCTTGGGGTCGATGTCATCGAGGCCGGTTTCCCAATCGCTTCGCCCGGCGACTTTGCCAGCGTCAGCGACATTGCGAAGGCGGTCTCTGCCGCCACGGTCTGCGGACTGGCGCGGTGCAACGATGCCGACATCGACCGGGCGTGGGAAGCGCTCAAGCATGCGGCCCAGCCGCGGATCCACGTCTTCCTGGCCACGAGCTCGATCCATCGCGAGTTCAAGCTCCGGATGAACGAGGACGAGGTGCTGGCCCGGGCCGTGGCCGGCGTGC
>CANFQO010000152.1 GCA_947449135.1 Planctomycetaceae bacterium
CGCCTGCCCCTTGCCGGGCTTCACGAAGTTGCACTCGATCATGATGTAGGGGTCGCCGTCGATCTGGACCTTGAGACCCTTCTTGAATTCGCTCGTGTTGTAGCCTGCCACTGCTTGCGTCGCTCCTGTACGTTTCCATCCGGGGTCAAGGGGCCGTATCGTATGCAGGTGCCGGTGCATCCAGCAGCCGTTTCGCGGCCCCTCAGGGTCGTCAAGCCTTGCCGCCGGCCCGCCCCCTGTCAACCCGACGCAACGGTCGACCCGCTGTACCTATGCCTGCCCTGCCATTCTCCAACACGCCGACCGATCGGCAGCCATCCAAACTGCCCGTGCAGTCCGGGAGCACGGGGCAGCCACACCGCGGCTGGCAGCGGGAGCTGGCCGACGCCGTCCGTGATCCCGACGAGCTCTGCCGACTGCTGTCGCTCGACCCAGCCCTTGCGGCGGCCGCCCGCCAGGCGGCCGGTGATTTCCCCTTGCTCGTGCCGCGGGGATTCGTCGCGCGGATGAAGCCTGGTGATCCATTCGATCCGCTCCTGCTGCAGGTGCTGCCGCGGCCCGCCGAACGCGAGCACGTCGCGGGCTTCTCCGCCGACCCACTCGAGGAACAACAGTCGCTGGCGTCGCCCGGTCTGGTGCAGAAATACGCCGGCCGCGCGCTGCTGCTGGCGACTGGCGGCTGTGCGGTCAACTGCCGCTACTGTTTTCGCCGCGAGTTTCCCTATGCCGAAAGCGGTGCGACGACGGCCGGCGTCGAGGTTGCGATGGAATCGATTGCTGCCGATTCCACGATCCACGAAGTGATCCTTTCCGGCGGCGACCCGCTGCTGCTTGACGATGGCAGGCTCGCAATGCTGGTGGCGAAACTCGAGGCGATACCGCACGTCCGCCGCCTGCGGATCCATTCGCGACTGCCGATCGTGCTGCCCTCGCGGGTGACCGACGCACTGACTGCAACGCTCGCCAGCACGCGGCTGGCCTGCGTCATGGTGGTACACGCCAATCATCCGGCTGAACTCGATGCTACGGTCGCCACCGCCGTCAGCCGCCTGGCGGATGCCGGGGTGATCCTGCTGAATCAGGCGGTTCTGCTGGCGAACGTGAACGATTCCTTGGCGGTGCTCCAGCAGCTTTCTGAACGGCTCATCGACCTGAAAATCGTGCCCTATTATCTCCACCTGCTCGACCGCGTGCAGGGCACGGCCGCGTTTGAGGTTGAAGAGCAGACGGCCCTCGCTCTGCACAACCGGCTCCGTGCGGTGCTCCCTGGCTACGCCGTGCCACGGCTGGCACGGGAGGTGCCCGGCGAACCGGCGAAAGTCTGGCTGGGCTGACGCCCGCCGCCCTGCGGGCTCGGGACCGACTTCGCCTTTGGGGGGCGCACGCGTAGACTCTACGGTTCCGAAACTGTGGAGGACTCAATGAAGATTCTGATCGGTGTGGATGGTTCAGCGTCGTCGCTCAATGCCGTGCGGATGGTTGCTCGGCTCGTTGATCCAACCCGCGACCAGGTGGCTGTTTACTTCTCTCCCACCGAACTCGAGAAACGGCTGCTCGGCCGCTCCCGCCGGATCATCGACGGCGCTGCCGCCGCACTCTTCGACGAGGCCTGCTCCCTGCTGCCCGGTGGATTTGCGAAGCCCACAGAGATGATCGCCAGTTCGAAGTCGGCGGCGGTCGGCCTGCTGGAAACGGCAGCCGGATGGCGTGCGGACCTGATCGTTGTCGGCGCCCGTGGCCACGGGTCGGTGGAGCAGCTTCTGCTTGGCAGCGTGTCGCGGGCAGTGGTGCATGGCGCGAATCTACCGGTGCTCGTCGTTCGTGGCGCCCCTCCGGCCGATCGCGGGGTGAAGACGCTCGTCTGCCACCATCCGGCCAGCGCCGCCGCGGTTGCCGCCCTGCTCGGTCAGTTGCACTGGCCAGACAACACGGTCGGCTCCGTGATCGGCGTCACCGAATCGATGCTGGCAGGTCCTCTGCCATCCTGGCTGGAGAAGACGGTGCGGGACCCAGACACAGCCGCGATCGCCAACGCCTGGCAGCAGGAGCATGACAAGGACGTTGCGGAGATCGGCACGCAACTCGACGCGTTTCAAAAGAAGCTACCGAAGGCGTTTCAGGCTCAGGCCCCGATTCTGATCACGGGGAATCCGGGCGAACAGATTCTCGCTCGGGCGAAACAGGATAGCGTCGATCTGATCGTCGTCGGGCGCACTCCCTCTGACATGCTCACCCGCTGGCTGCTGGGCAGCACGTCTGAGGCGGTGCTCACCAACGCCATCGCCAGCGTGCTCATTATTCCCGTGGAGAAGCAGGCGACTCCCGCCTAGCAGGAAGCCTGGTGCATCGTTCCACGAATGCGGCGTAGTCCTTGGGCGTGTCGATGCCGCGGGCAGCGTGGTCGATGACACCGGCCACGATCGGGATACCAGCCTCGATCACCCGCAGCTGCTCCAGGCTCTCGATGGCCGCGAGCCGCGAGTCTGGCAGATCGTTCCACGCCTCCAGCACGCGCCTCCTATAGGCGTAGATGCCGACATGTTGCCAATAGATGGGCGGTGTCGCCGTGAGGAGCGATTCTGACCAGTCCCGTGCCGCGGGCACGGCAGCGCGGCTGAAATAGACCGCCCGCCAGGCACCGGCCAGCGGCATGCCAACCACCTCGCCCGTCTCAGGCTCGTGCCGCCAGGGTGTGAGCACGGCCTTCACGGCAGCGGGGTCGTGGAGATCTTCGGGCCGCTTCAGTGGGGTGACGAGCGTGGCAACGCCGGCTTCCGGGCAGCGGTCAAGGAGGTCGATCGCGGCATCGATCGCTGACGCCGCCAGTTCCGGTTCATCTCCCTGAACATTGACGATCACATCCGCATCGGGCAACCGTGGTAGCGCCTCAACGATCCGGGCGGTGCCGCTTGGAGCGTCCGCCGATGTCATCACGGGCTCGCCACCGAAGGCCCGCACGGCAGCCGCGATCTCATCGCTATCGGTGGCCACGACGACATGGGCGGCCCGCAAGGAGCCCCGGGCCGCCTGCCAGGTGTGTTCGATGAGCGGCCGGCCCGTGTCGGCCAGTAGCATTTTGCGGGGCAACCGCTGACTGGAGAGTCGAGCTGGGATGACAATGATGGCGGGGGCCGACCGCGCTGACACCGACGAGTACGGAGTGCTCATAAGGGCGGAGAATACTCATGTGGCCCCCCGTCGTGCCATACCGCTACATTCCCTCACTCCCCCTTTCCCAGCGGATCCAGGAGCTTCCGAATGTGCGGCATCGTCGGCTATGTCGGCTTTCGTCGTGCCACCGACCTGATCATCGAAGGTCTCCGGCGGCTTGAATACCGCGGCTACGACTCGGCGGGGCTGGCCGTGCTCAATGACGCCGCTGACATCCGCGTGCTCAAGGCAGCCGGCCGGCTCGCCCGGCTGGAGGCCCTTGTCCGCGAGGACACTCCCGATAGTTCGATCGGCATCGGCCATACGCGGTGGGCGACCCACGGGCCGCCGACGGATGGCAATGCGCACCCGCATCTTGGGGGCTGCGGCAGCGTGGCGGGCGCCGGCGCGGCCGGCGTCTCCCCGGCGGTGGCCGTCGTCCACAACGGCGTTATCGAAAACTATCACGTCCTCAAGACCCGCCTGGAGGCGGAGGGCTACGTGTTCCGCTCCGAGACCGACTCGGAGGTCATCGCCCACCTGATCGACAGTTGCCTCACGAGGGCGATGGCCGAGAGAAGCCGTGTCACCGACGAGCCTGCCGACTCGCCCGAAGTGGTAGCTGTCCGAGAGGCGATCGCCCAACTCCGCGGCACCTACGGCCTGCTCGTACTCTTCCGCGGGAGACCCGACCTGCTGGTGGCGGCCCGGCTGGGCAGTCCGCTCGTGGTGGGCGTCGGTGACGGGGAGCACTTCATCGCCAGCGACGCCAACCCGCTGGCCGGCCATGCCGACCGGATCGTCTATCTCGCCGACCACGAAGTGGCCGTGATCACATCCGACACGCTCCGCGTGC
>CANFQO010000153.1 GCA_947449135.1 Planctomycetaceae bacterium
GTCATCAACATCGCCATGGTCTGGCTCTTCGACATGAGGTTCATCACGCACCTGCTGCTCGGCGGCCTGCTGGCCGCCTATCTCGGCACGATGATTTTCCTGATCGCCGCGATGGACCATCCGTTTCGCGGCGAGGTGAGCGTGACGCCTGAACCGTTCGAGGCGCTCTACAAGCACATGGTCGAGGAGTAGGCGATGGAGCGGCACCAGGGCAGGGGACTCGCGCAGCGCATTTCCCGAAGAGATTTCGGCAGGCACGCCAGTGCCGCAGCGACGCTAGCCGCAGCACAGGCGTTCGCCCCCTTCGTGTTCGTCGGCTGTCGTCCGACGCGTCTGCCGTCAGAACGGCAGACGATCAAGGTCGGCCTGCTCCACTCCCAGACCGGCACCATGGCGATCAGCGAGACGTCGCTCCGCGACGTGGAACTGTTTGCCTTCGAACAGATCAACGCCTCCGGCGGCTTGCTCGGCCGGCAGATCGAGGTCTGGGGCCCCGACCCGAAATCACGGACCGACCTCTACCCGAAACGAGCCCGTGAGTTGCTTGACTGGGGTGCTGCCGCCCTGTTTGGCTGTTGGACGAGTTCGAGTCGCAAGGCGGTGTTACCGGTCGTCGAGGAGCATGACCGCCTGCTCTTTTACCCGGTGCAGTACGAAGGAAATGAGTCGTCGTCCCACGTCGTCTATGGCGGAATGGTGCCCAATCAGCAGATCCTGCCCGTCATCGACTGGCTCGCGAGCCCCGCCGGAGGAGCACGAAAAAAGATCTTTCTGTTGGGATCCGACTACGTCTTTCCGCGCACGGCGAATTTCGTGGCCAAGAAATACATGGCCGCAAAGGGCATGCGGCCAGCCGGCGAGATGTATCTGCCACTCGGGCATCGCGATTTCGGGCCGATGATCGACCTGATCCAGGCATCGGGAGCCGACTGCGTGCTCAGCACGATCAACGGTGACAGCAACATCGGCCTGTTCCAGGCGCTGGAAGCGGCACGGATCGATCCCGCCAAGCTGCCGGTGGTGTCGACGAGCATTGCCGAGGACGAGCTGCGGAATCTTCTCCCCGAGCAGGTCAATGGTCACCTGGCGGCCTCCTGTTATTTCCAGAGCCTCCCCACCGCGGCCAACCGCGTCTGGGTTGAGGAGTTCCGCCATGAGTTCGGTCACGACCGCGTGACGGGCGATCCGATGGAGCCCCAATGGGGGCTGGTGCATCTCTGGCGGCAGGCCGTCGAACGGGCCGGTTCTCTCGACACCGAGGCCGTCCGGGCGGCGATGAGCGAGGGTCTTGAATTCGCGGGCCCCGGCGGCCTAGTCCGGCTCGATCCGAAGACGCAGCACTGCACCCGGTATTTCCGGCTGGGACGCATGCGTACGGACCGGCAGTTCGACATCGTGTTCCAGTCGGATGCCCCCATCGAACCCGATCCGTATCCGCAACTCGCCTTCCCGGGCTGGAGCTGCGACTGGACGAAGGGGGGCATCACCCGCGGCCCGGAGGTCTCCATCGATGGCGACATTTAAGGTCGAGCATTCCGAGGGAATGCGGTGGGTGAAGGTCGCGCTCGATGGTGACGACGTGCGGACGGAGCGGGGCGCGCTCAACCACATGCAGGGCGCGATCACGATGGACGTGCCTTGGCCGACGCTGCAGGCCTGTTGGGTATCGTTGTTTTCCGATGAAACAACGCTGCGACCTCGCTACTCCGGCACCGGCACCGTCTACCTCGATTCCTCGCTCGGCGGCTACCATCTCATGAAGGTGGCGGCAGGGGACCGCTGGGTGCTCGACACTCGCTGCTTCTGGGCGAGCGATGGCCGGGTCAGGCTCTCAATCCATCGCGAGCGGATGCTGACGGCCTTATGGGCCGGCGAGGGCCTGTTCTGGTACAAGACGGCGCTCAAGGGAAACGGGCAGGTCGTGCTCTCGGTGCCAGGCCCGGTGCAGGAGGTGGTGCTCGACAACGATCGATTCATCACCGATGGGCCATTCGTGATCGCACGAACGCATGGGATTTCCATGCAGATCAAACGGCCTGCCAAGTCGCTCGTCAGCTACTGGCTGTCGGGCCAGAAGCGTGCCTACGTCTACGAGGGCACGGGCAGGTTGCTCTTGTGCGCCGTGCCCTACTGGCGGGCGAGGATGCAGCGGGAACGCTCGGGCTGGGCAGCCGAATGAGGTCGGCAGCGGATCACCGCACGGCACGCTGGACAGTGTGTCGTCCCGGAGTCCCCCGGCTCCCGCCGGGGGCTTTTTGTTCAACCCTCCGCAGCGTCCACGACAAGAAGCCCCGGGTGGAAACCCGGGGACTCCGTGTGCATGCCGCGCACCGCGTTCCATCCAGAACAGCGTTGTGTATGTTCCTCCTCCTGATGGCGGCACGCATCCCAGCCACGGCGATCGCCTGCCCGTTCTGCGGTACGGTCGGACAGTCGCTTTCGCAACGGCGCGACGAGGCCGCCGTCGTGGCCGTCGCCGAGGCTGAGGGCGGGGCCGCAGCAGACGCCACCGGATTTCTCTCGCAGCGGTTTCGCATTGATCAACTGCTTCGCGGCAACGCCGATGCGGCCGTTGTCGGAGCCACCGTGACGGCCCGCGTCGTCGGACCAGCGACAGGCACGGCCGTGCTCTTTGGCACCGAATCGGCGGGCGGAGCCGCCGCGGCGCCTCGCTCCACATGGTCGGCGGTCACCGCCGATGAGACGCTACTGGGATACGTGGCGACCGCGCCCGCCATCAGCCAGCCAGCGGCCGAACGGCTGCGGTGGTTCGCCACCCGGCTCGAACACCGTGACCCAGCGATTGCCGCCGACGCGTACACGGAATTTGGACTGGCGACCTTTGCAGATGTCTGCACGGCAGCCGCAGCGCTCGATCCCGCGCGGCTGCGTGCGTGGGTCCAGGAGCCAGGCATCGACGCCCGTCGTCGCGGACTCTACGGACTGTTACTGGGCGCGGTCGCCGCCACATCAGAGGATGCCGCGGTGTCGCGCGACTGCATCGACGCCCTCCATCAGGCCGTCGAGGCTCCTGCCGACGATTTTCGCGCCGGTTTCGACGGCCTGCTGGCGGGTGTGCTCGTGGCGGAGGGGGAACATGGTCTCGATTTCCTGAGGGGAAGGGGGCTCTTTGGCCGTGATGCCAGGCCGCTCGATCAGCGGCATCTGCTGGCCGCGCTGCGGTTCGCCGGGGAAAGTCTGACTGATACGATCCCGCGCGAGCGGATCATCGCCGCCACGGCGACCTTGCTCGTCAGCCCCGCCGTGGCGGCTGATGCCACGGTCGATCTCGCCCGGTATCAGGCCTGGGACAAGGTGGCCGACGTGAGCCGGCTCTGGGATTCTTTCGGGACGAACGACCCGCTCGTCCGCCGCGCCGTAGCAGGCTACCTCACCGCCTGCCCGCTCCCGACCGCGACCCACGAGCTTGAGCGGATCCGGAGCCAACACCCCGATCTGCTCAAGCAGGCCTGTGATGCGCTCGCACTGCCAGCGGCACGCTGACACGACGCTTCGCCACCCGATCCGAGCCCGCGGCACCAGCAAGGGATCGTGGTGGAATCCGCCAGCGGGCGTCTCATCCCTGCGGCGTCGGCAGCAGTTCAGGAGCACCTGGCCGGCCATCCAACCGCGGCGTCGAGCCTGGGGCGGGTGGGGCCTGTTTCTCGTCGTAGTCTTCCTTCGTCGCCGGATCGCGGGCCGGCAGCTGATTGACCCGGGAATCGGCGCCAATCGACTCGAAGTTCTGCGTGATGGTCCCGCGGCTGAAGACGCCCGGACGCGAATGGCCGTAGTTGAGGTA
>CANFQO010000154.1 GCA_947449135.1 Planctomycetaceae bacterium
ATCATCGGCATGCTGGCCACGTCGATCTCCACGCCGAGGTCGCCGCGAGCCACCATCACCGCGTCGGCAGCCTCCACGATCGAATCGAGGTCGTCGATCGCCTCCCGCTTTTCGATCTTGGCGACAACGCGGGCCTTGGAGCCGCGGGTTCGCAGCAACTCCTTGAGCAGCTTGACCTCCACGGCGCTTCGCACGAACGATAGGCTCACGAAATCGGCGCCGGCAGCCGCGGCCCATTCGGCATGCTGCCAGTCGGCGGCGCTCATCGCGGCCACCGAAAGTTTCACGCCAGGCAGGTTCACCCCCTGGCGGCTGCGAATCAGCCCGCCCTGCACCACGCGGCAGCGGGCCTCGGTGGCGGTGCGTTCCTCGACCACGAGGCTGATCGTGCCGTCGGCAAGCATCACCGCATCGCCGACCGAGAGTTCGTCGATGAGCCGTTCGTACGTGGTCGTAAACTCATCGGGCTGCCCACTCTCGGCGCCACGAATGAACTTGAACACCGCTCCTTGAACGCATTCGAGGGCGCCGCCCGGAATCTCCCCGAGCCGGATCTTGGGCCCGGCCAGATCGACGAGCACGCCAATCGGACGGCCGGCGGCCTCGGCCACCCGCCGCACACGGTCGAGCGTCTCCTGATGCTCCTCCATCGAGCCATGGGCCATGTTGAGTCGGAACACATCGACGCCGGCGTCGACCAGGCTGCGAAGGCCAGACTCTGCGCGGCAGGCAGGACCGATGGTGGCAACGATCTTGGTGCGGACAATCGCGGCTGGGGTGGGCGTGGGGGGCGACATGGCTGGCGTCCTTGGGCGGGGTAGTGTCGGACGGGGCAGGACCCGCAGAATACTGCAAACGAACCGATTTGCGTTAGACTTCCGCCAATGACAACGCGGCTGACGAATAATCAAGCGTGGCAGGACCGACGGGTAATCGTGGCGGGCGGCACGGCCGGCTTCGGTCTCGTGCTGGCCCGACATCTTGATGCGGCCGGCGGCCGAGTGCTGATCGTGGGACGATCGAGCGAGGGTGTCCGGCAGGCCCTCGCCACCAATGAGTCCGGCAGCCGGATACGGGGCATCACGGCGGATCTATCGCGGCCCGGTGAAGCAGGCCGCGTCGTCGGCGAAGCGCTGCGACTGCTCGGCGGCGTCGACGATCTTTTTTTCTGCGTCGGCCGGTCGGGCAGGGGGGCGATTCTGAAGACAGATGCCGGTGAACTCCGCGACTATTTTGATGCCAATGTTTCGTCGGCTGTCGAAATCACACAGGCCGTCGCCGACGACGTGGCAGCGGCCGGTGGCCACATGGTCTACATCGGCAGCCTCGCGGGCAAGCTCGTCACGCCGTTCATGGGCCCCTACTGTGTGGCGAAGGCGGCACTCGCGGCCTATGTCGACGCGGTGCGGTTGGAGATGGTGCCGCGGGGGGCCCACGTGCTCTTGGTCTCTCCGGGGCCGATCCGCCGCGACGACGCCGACCCCCGCGCCACCGATTCGACCGACCGCTACGCAGCCGACGTTTCGCGGGCCGGCCTGCCCGCGGAGGCATTGCAGCCCGGTGGCACCCGGGCCCTGAAGCAACTCGACCCGGACCGACTCGCCGCGCAGGTGCTCGCCGCCTGCCGCCAGCGGCGGAGCGAACTCGTCGTGCCCCTTAAGGCAAGCCTCTTGGCGGGCCTCATCGAGTGGTTTCCGGAGTGGGGCCGTCGAATCCTGGCCCGCGTGGCCGCCCGCCACTCTCGATGATTCGCGTCATTCCCGGTTTTGATTTGCGCACGGCATCTGAGCCCGCACCATGAACACGCCACCCATAACAACCGCCACTCCCTGGGATCGCCCTGACCTCATTGAGCACGTGCAACTATTGCTCGACTCGTTCGCCCGCCTGCTGAGCCGCGACCTGATCCCGCGAAACGGCCCTCCGGTCGAGCAGGCACGGCGACTCTACGATTCGGCGTTCGTCGTGGTCTCGCACGGCACGGAGGCTGATCCGGTGCTGAATTACGCCAACGCCACGGCGCTCCGGCTCTGGGAGATGGACTGGACCACGTTCGTGAAAACGCCCTCGCGGCTCACGGCGGAGCCGGTGCATCGCGACGAACGGGCTCGGCTTTTGGAGCGGACCCGCCGCGACGGCTATGTCGACGACTATCGAGGCATCCGCATCTCGCAATCGGGGCGGCGATTTCGGATCGAGCAGGCGATTGTCTGGAACCTGATCGATGCCGCCGGACACCTCCGCGGCCAGGCCGCGACCTTCGACGCGTGGACGCCTCTGCCGCCCGTTGCGAAACAACGATGGGAGCCTTAGATTCGTCGCTCTCTCAGCCCCGGGTGGCCATTCCCTTCATGAGGTTACGGTCCCATGAGCATGCTGAATTTCTCATTGTTTCTCTCGCTCTCCCTGGCCGCGATCCTCGCCGGTGGCGCACAGGCAGTCGATACACCCTATTCCATGCCGGCTGCAGACCCGATGTATCCCGCCCCTCCATGGACCTACCGTGATTGCAGCATGCTGCAGATTTCATTTCGCAGCAATCCAGATATCGTTGCCCGCATGGTGCCCGCCCCGCTGGTGCCAAACCCTGACGGTGTGATGGTCGTCTGGCTGGCTGACATGAAAATAGTCGAGCCATTCGAACTCAACTATTTCGAACACGGACTTGCAGTGCCATCCCAACTCAACGGCAGCCCCGTTTTGTACTGCACGCACCTGTACCTCAATGACGACACGGCGATTGCCGCCGGCCGCGAGATCTGGGGATGGCCCAAGAAACATGCCGAGATGACGTACACCCGCGACGGTGGATCGGTCGTGACGGCCACGACCCGCAGAGGCGTGGAAATCTTGCGTGGCACCTTCCAGGCGACAGGCGACGCGCCAATCGCCGACGTCGCCCGCCACTACGTCAACTACAAACTCATTCCATCCGCCAACGGAACTCCCCGCCCCGACGTCCAGCAACTGACCAGCACCACGCTCTTGCGCACGACGCGAGTCCGGAAGAACGGGACGGCGACACTGCAGTTTCGCTCATCGCCCACCGACGCACTGGGCCAGATCACGGTCAACCAGATCCTGACCGCCGAATACTCGGAGTTTGATTTCACGTTGTCGAGCGGTGAAGTCGTGCACGACTATCTGCAGAAGTCGGGAGTGCAGTCCCTCGGGTCCGCGACCACTGGCCGCGAATAAAGCCAACCCGCACCGTATCACTCAGCCCAGAAACTGGGCGTAGTACTTCGTCGTGAATCGGTCGCGGGCCAACTGCCGGGGGATCGTCAGGTCGGCCGGCGTGAGCCACTGGGTCTGGATCGGCGAGGCCCTGCCGCCGAGCGAGTGAATCGCAACCTGGTTGTAGGCTTTCGCGAATTGCTGCCAGAGCGGATCGACGGGGTTTGAGAAGACCGGGTCGAACGAAACCGAGATCCCTGGGCCGCTCGAGTAGAGCCCGTGAGGCTTCTTTGTTGCCGGCAGTCGGCGGACGAAATAGATCACCCACTCATGGGGCGCGAAGCCGTGTTCCTTAGAAAATTGCTTCGTGAAGGCATACGATTCCTCGATGACGCGGCCCAGGTTCGAAAGATCGTGTTCGTAATACTGGAAGTCGAGCCTGGGCTCGTCTCCGTTCGGTCGCCAGTATTCATTGACCATATCTGCTCGCGAGTGGAC
>CANFQO010000155.1 GCA_947449135.1 Planctomycetaceae bacterium
ACGGCCGCCGGTCCGGGGGGCAGCCACGGCCCGCAGTGGCCGTTTGTCATCATCGTCCGCGACACGGCACATCCGATCACGAAGGGCATGCCCGTCACCTGGACCCATGCCAACGACGAACTCTACGACCGCCTCCGCGGCCCTGCAGAAAACATGCAGGTGTTGGCAACGGCCTACTCGCCGGAAACAAAGCGACATGAGCCGATGCTAATGACGATTCAATATGGCAAGGGCCGCGTCTTCCACACACCTATGGGGCATGGCAACGACTCGCAGGAATGCGTGGGCTTCATCACGACGCTGCAGCGTGGCGCCGAGTGGGCCGCCACGGGCACCGTGGGCCTGAGCGTCCCGGCTGACTTCCCGACGGCCGACAAGACGAGCAGCCGGCCGTTTGCCAAGTGAGCCGGCGGCGGCCGGTCTTCGACGGCGGACTGATTCTCGGGGTCGACTTCACGTCGGCACCGTCAAAGAAGAAGCCGATCACCGTGGCCGTGGGCCGGTGGATTTCTGGAGACCCGGTGCCGGCCTTCCGCCTCGAGGAGATCCGCGGCCTCGTGAGCCTGCGGGACTACGAGACATTTCTCCGTGAGGACAGGCCGTGGCTCGGGGGCTTTGATCTGCCGTTCGGGCAGCCGCGGTCGCTCATCGAGCACGAAGGCTGGCCTACGCACTGGCCGGAGTTCGTGGAGTTTTACTGCTCACAGCCGCGGTCATCGCTCCGCGACACCTTCCGCCGCTGGTGCGACGCCCGCCCCGTGGGCGACAAGTTCGCCTGGCGAAAGGCCGACAAGCCGGCAGGCTCGAGCCCCGCAATGCGTTGGACCAATCCACCCGTAGCCTGGATGATGCACGCCGGCATCGGCCGCATGCTCGAGGCCGGACTCGTGTTTCCGGCGCATGGGCATGGCCGTGTCGGCCCGCATGACCGCATCGCTCTGGAGGCATATCCGGGCTTCACGGCGAGGAAAGTCTGTCGAAAGTCCTACAAGAGCGACTCGTCGTCACAGCAGACGTCCGAGCGGGCCGCCAATCGACACGCCATCCTCCTGGCACTCGTGAGCGGAACCGCCGGGCTCGACATCGTGCTCGAGATCGAGCCGGCATGGACCGGCCGGCTTCTGGATGACGGCAGCGGCGACCTGCTCGACGCCGTGATCTGCGGCCTGCAGGCAGGTCATGCCGCGGCACTGGAGAACTTCGGTCTGCCGTACAATCTCGATCCCCTGGAAGGCTGGATCGCAGCGGTGCCACCGGGCTAAGCCACCGAGCTACGACTCCCATGCCTGGTGGCAGCCGCTACCGTGCGGGAATCGTGGTCGATTTTGTGGTGATCGTGGTTCAAGGTGATTGTGAAGGAGTGATTTGAATGCGTTGTATGCCGACCGCTACCCTGCCGACCGCCCTTCTTGTCACCTGCCTCCTAGCGGTCCTTGCCGGCTCGGTCGCGACATCCGCGGATACTGCATCCACCACCGTCGAAATCGCCTTTCCCGGCGAGACGATCGACCGTTGGCATGGCCACATTCGCCACTCTTTTCTCTTCCAAGACCGCCCAGCGTGGGTCGTCGAGCCCGAGACGCCGCTTCCGGGCAATCCGTGGAGCTGGTGCATGATGTTTCCCGATGCCTTCACGGAACGTTGTGCGGCACCGCAGCTTCTCGCTGCCGGCTTCCACCATGCGTTTCTCGACGTGGGCAACACCTTCGGGTCTCCCGACGCAGTCGCGAAGCTCGCCGCATTTCACACTGAGCTCGTCCGCCGCGGCCTGGCTGGGAAGCCCGCGCTCATCGGCATCAGCCGGGGCGGCCTGTACGCCCACCGATTCGCCACGGATCATCCCGACAAGGTGGCAGTGATCTATGGCGATGCCGCCGTCTGCGATTTCAAGAGCTGGCCCGGCGGCAAGGGAACGGGTAAGGGCAGCCCGCCGGATTGGGCGGCATGCCTTGAGGCCTACCACTTCCCCACTGAGGCAGAGGCCCTCGCCTATCGGGGCAATCCGGTCGACACGCTCGAGCCGCTCGCGAAGGCCGGCATCGCGCTGGTGCACGTCGTTGGCGACGCTGACGACGTAGTGCCACCGGCTGAAAATGCGCTACTCGTCGAAGAACGCTTCCGAAAGCTCGGCGGCACGATCCATGTCATCCAGAAGCCCGGCTGTGGCCACCATCCCCACGGCGTCGACGACCCGACCGCTCTGGTCGACTTTATTCTGGAGCATGCTTCTCCTGCCCGCTGATGGGGAAGGAGCAGGCCTGACGTCGATGTTCGTGCTGCCATCGGCATCGATCGTCTCTGGTGGACGGACTTCCTGCTGGCCGGTTGGACGTGACCGCCTCGTCGGCTAGATTCTGGCGACCCGAGCAAGGATACAGCCATGTCCACCAAGGTCACGGACGACCGTTCTCAGCAACCACGCGGCCCGATCGCGGCTATCGATGCCCGCCCGCCACGCCGAGAGCGGCGTCCCGCGGCGTCTCAGTCGATTTCCCTCTTCGAAGACGATCATCCGGGCGTGAGCCGCCTCTACACCGTGGCGATGATGGCGGAGGTCCTCCGCGTTCCTCGGTCCGCGGTACGGCACTGGCTGCGGCGCGGACTGCTTGAGCCGGCGCGGCGATCGGGGTCGATCGAGTGGTTCGAGTTCCCACAGCTCGTGGTGGGACAAACCCTGATGCGGCTGCTGAAGGCTGGTCTTTCCCTTCGCGATATCGACACCAAGCTCGCCGGCCTGGCGCCGGGCGGCGCCGCCGAGGCAGCCCGCATGGCGGAGCGGATCGTGGCCGACGGCCGGCGACTGAGCATCCGACAGAATGAGCAGTTCATGGGTGCTGGGGGGCAGCTCCAACTGGGCTTCTATACCGCTGGACTCGCGGAACGGCTGCCGACGTTGGAACTTGAGCCGTCCGCGGTGCAGCCGTGCATCCCTCTGGCCTGCCCTGCGGTGGCACAACATGCCGAGGCCGGCGTTGAAGACCTCGACGATGATCACCGTGACCTCGCTTCCGTCGCCGAACTCCTCGACCTGGCCGCCGACCTGGAAGCCACCGGAGCGCTCTGCGAGGCGGCCGAGGCGTTGCGGGCCGTGCTGCAGGCCCAGGGGCCGACCGCCCAGGTCGTCTTCATGCTCGCGGAGTTGCTCTATCGCGCGGGTGATCTCACCGCCGCCCGGGAACGGTATTATGCCGCGGTGGAACTCGACGCCGACCACCTCGAGGCTCGTTCCAGCCTGGGCTGCGTGCTCGCAGAACTGGGCGACCATGAACTCGCACTTGCCGCGCTCGACGGTGTGCTCCGCCAGCAGCCCGACTATGCCGACGCCCACTGGCATCTGGCCGGCGTGCTCCACGACGTCGGCCGGGAGGCCGAATCCCACAGGCACCTGCGGACATTCCTCGCCCTCGCGCCAGAGAGCCCATGGGCGACCACGGCGAGGGAACGGCTCGCCGCCGAATCGGCCCAGACATGACCTGACGTCATGGCACGCGGGAACCGCTGCGGACCCGGTGTCCCCCGGCTCCCGCCGGGGGCTTTTATTCAAACGGTGCATTCCCTCAGACGGTCGTGTCACGCTCGAATAAAAGCCCGGAGCGGAAGCGACGGGACACCGGGTCGTTGGGCGATCCCGGATTGGCATGGCAC
>CANFQO010000156.1 GCA_947449135.1 Planctomycetaceae bacterium
CGGATGAGCATTGTCGTTGTGCTCCTGCCGCTTCAGATTCTCTACAAAATGCTGACGCTGTTCTTCGTCGCGGACAGGAGGAATCCCGTTCCGTGGTGGAATCTGGTGATCAGTGCACTCCATGCAGCGTCGCTTTGGGTTGTCTTTTCAGGCCAAGGCGTTCAGTAGCCTGCGAGACCTGTCACGCCATCGGCAGTTGCACCGCCGCCGCTGCGGCGCGGAGTTCCTTCGGCAGCGGAAAGTAGACGTCCTCTGCGCGGATCGTCCGTTCTTCCACCGTGGCGCCGAACCGGTTTTTCAGCCACATCACGCAGTCCTGCACGACGCTCTCGGGGGCGCTGGCGCCGGCGGTGATCACCACGGTCTCCGTTCCGGTGAACCAGGCCGGGTCGATCTCGTTGGCGCCGTCAATGAGGTGCGCCGCAATGCCACGCTCCCGGGCCAGTTCCGCGAGCCGTTGGCTGTTGGAACTGTTCTGGCTCCCTAAGACAAGCACATGATCGGCCCCCTCGGAGAGCAGGCGGACCGCCTCCTGGCGATTCTGCGTGGCGTAGCAGATGTCGTCCTTCGGCGGGCCGACGATCTGCGGAAACCGCTCCTTGAGTCGGTTGATGATGCGTGAGGCGTCATCCACAGAGAGGGTTGTCTGTGTGAGGTAGGCGAGCCGGTCATCCGGACCGAACGGCAGCACATCGACCTCTTCGGTCGTCTCCACCAGCGTGAAGGCGTCGGGGGCCTGGCCCATTGTGCCGATCACCTCGTCATGCCCCTCATGGCCGATCAGCATGATCCGGTAGCCGGCCTTCGCATACTTGATCGCCTCCAGATGCACCTTCGTCACGAGCGGACAGGTTGCATCGATGGCCCGCAGCCGCCGCTCGGCCGCCACCCGCCGCACCTCCGGTGCCACGCCGTGGGCCGAGAAGAGCAGCACGCCCCCTTCCGGCACTTCTTCCACCGCGTTCACGAACACCGCCCCCTCGCCGACGAACCTATCGACCACATGCTTATTGTGGACGATCTCGTGAAACACATACACCGGCGTGCCGTAAAGGCGAATTGCCGTCTCCAGCGTGTCGATGGCCATGTTCACGCCCGCGCAGAAACCGCGGGGGCTGGCGAGCAGAATCTTCATGGTGATGGGTCCGAAGGCTGCGGTCGATGCGGTATGATCTGAGGGCTCACGGGTCGTACGCCATCCTAGCGGAGCCTGCCCCTGCCCGGCCAGACAAGCAGGCAACGCAAGAGTGCCAGGGCTTCCAGTGCGGAGTGTCCCCCGTGCCACGCTTGGGAAATGTTCCATGTCAGCCGATTCTCTGCCCTCGCTCCATCGCTCTGGGCAGTCGGCCCAGCGTGATCCGACGGCATGGCAGCTTGCGCCGCTGCCCGCGGCTGGTGACCTCGCCACGGCCGAGGCCTTCTGCCGAGACGTCGCCAGCCGCCATTATGAAAACTTCACGGTCGCCACGCGGCTTGTGCACCCACGACTCCGGCAGCATCTCGCCAACGTCTATGCATTTGCCCGGTGGAGCGACGATCTGGTCGACGAGGCGAGTAGCCCCGCGGAGGCAGCCCGCGACCTCGCTGCCTGGCGACAGGGATTGGAGGCATGCTTTGCCGGTCGCCCAGACCATCCGGTCTACGTGGCGCTTGCGGAAACGGCGAGGCAGACCGGCCTCACGATCGAGCCCTTCACCGACCTGCTCGACGCCTTCGAGGAAGACCGGGCGTTCGATGCCGCCGGTGTGGCCGTGCGGTATGTGGATCGTGATGCGGTCGTCGCCTATTGCCGCCGGTCTGCCGATCCCGTGGGGCGGATCGTGCTGGCGCTCGAAGGCTGCCGCGATGCGGCCCTCGTCGCCATGTCCGATTCCATCTGCACAGGGCTGCAGTTGGTGAATTTCTGGCAGGACATCTGTCGTGATCGGCTCGCGGGCCGCGTCTACCTGCCACGCGACGACATGCACAGGCATGGCGTGACCGAGGCGATGCTCGATGCCCCGCGGGCCGCACCGCCGCTGCGAGAACTGCTCCGCGAGGAGGTGGCATGGGCCCGGGAGCGGTTTGACGCGGGGGCGCCGCTTGCGAACGTCGCGCCGCCGGTGCTGCGGCCGGCGATCGGTATGTTTCTGGCCGGTGGCCGGGCCGTGGCCGACGCCATCGAGCGGGCAGGCTTCGACACGCTCGCACGCCGACCGACAGTGGGAAAATGGACGAAGCTTCGCCTGGCCGCACGGGCCTGGTGGAGCCTGCAGGCCACGCCGCACGCTGCTGTGGGTGGCCCGTCATGAACCGGTTGAACTCGCTCGCCGCCGATCACGAGGCATGTGCCGAAGTACTGGGCCGCTCGGGCTCAAACTTCTCCCTGCCGATCCGCCTCCTGCCTGAGGCCAAACGCCGCGGCACCACGGCCCTCTATGCCTTCTGCCGTCGTGCCGACGACATCGTCGACGACTGTGCCAATACTTCGGCAGCGCGAGAGTCACTGGCGGCGTTCGAGGCGGATCTCGCCTCGGCGCTGGTGGGTGGAACGTCGGCCGATCCCGTGATCAGGGCGGTTGTCGATACGGTCCGCCGCTTCGCTGTGCCCGCAGAGTATCTCCACGACATCCTCGCTGGCGTGAGAATGGACCTCGATCGGAATACCTACGACACATTTCCGGAGTTGGAGGAATACTGCCGCCGCGTGGCCAGCGCCGTAGGGCTCGCCGCCATCCACATTTGGGGCTTCCGATCGCCACGGGAAGCGTTGCCTGCTGCGCATGCCTGCGGTCTGGCCTTCCAGTTGACGAACATCCTTCGCGACATTCCCGAGGACCTCGCCCGCGGTCGGATCTACCTGCCACAGGATGATTTTCGGACCTGTGACTGCAGCCCTGATGACCTCCGCGCCGGCCGGATCGGCCCGGGCTTCGCCCAGTTGGCGAGCCTGAACGTGGCGCGGGCGGAGGACTGTTACCGTCGCGCCAAAAAGCTCGACACGCTGCTCTCGACCGACGGCCGCATCGTGTTTCGCGCGATGTTCGGGGTCTATCGATCGCTGTTTGTCGCTGTTCGCCGGGCAGGCACCAGGATCCTTACGGAGCGGGTGCGGCCTGGCCGGGCACAGATTGTGGGCTCGGCGCTCACAACACTGGTTCTAGGAACGCGGCAGCCGTGATGTCCACAAAGTTTATTGTCCAACGGTCGAAGCCCAATTGTTCCGTGCGGTCTGAGAGACTCTGCCAGTGATGAATGAACCGCTCCGCTCTACCGCTGCTCCGACTGGCCGGCCGCATGTTGTTGTCGTCGGCGGCGGTCTGGCTGGCCTTGCCGCGGCAGCGTCGCTCTCCGCGGCCGATGTTCGCGTGACCGTGCTGGAGGCAAGGCGCCGGGCTGGTGGCAGAGCTGCCTCGTTCGAAGACCCGGTGGCGGGTGGCTTGGTCGACGCCTGTCAGCACGTGGCAATGGGCTGCTGCACCAACTTTCTCGATCTCTGTCGGCAGGCCGGTCTGGCCGATGCCCTCCGTCGCGACCGCACGCTGTGGTTCATCGGCCCCGACGGAGATCGGGCCGCCTGCACGCCCTCGCGACTGCTGCCGGCGCCATTGCATCTCGC
>CANFQO010000157.1 GCA_947449135.1 Planctomycetaceae bacterium
CGTCTTGTCGGCCGTCGGGAAGTCAGCCGGGACGCTCAGGCCCACGGTGCCCGTGGCGGCCCACTCGGCGCCACGCTGCAGCGTCGTGATGAAGCCCACGCATTCCTGCGAGTCGTTGCCATGCCCCATCGGTGTGTGGAAGACGCGGCCCTTGCCATATTGAATCGTCATCAGCATCGGCTCATGCCGCTTTGTTTCCGGCGAGTAGGCCGTTGCCAACACCTGCATGTTTTCAGCGGGGCCGCGGAGGCGGTCGTAGAGTTCGTCGTTGGCATGGGTCCACGTGACGGGCATGCCCTTCGTGATTGGATGTGCCGTGTCGCGGACGATGATGACAAACGGCCACTGCGGGCCGTGGCTGCCCCCCGGACCGGCGGCCGTGTCGCGAACGAGTGTGCCTTCGTCGTTGTAATAGACATAGGGGCCGCTCTTTTCATTGCGGTTGCCCCAGCCACCGAGGCCGATCATCTGGTTGTAGGCGGGCCATTCGGGAAACGAGTTGTCGGCGGCATGCACGGAAACGAAGCCACCACCACCGCGGACGTAGTCCTCAAAGGCGGTCTGTGTTTCAGCGGGCCATGGGGCGGCGCCATGGCCAAAGTTGCTCACCACCACGGCATAGTTTTTGAACGCCGGCTTGAAGGCCGGATCCTCGCCCTTGGGCGCATGGGTCACGACATCAACCGTGAAGAGCCCCGAGTCTTCGAGGTACTTCTTCATCATCGGCGTCGTCTGCGACCAGTTGCCGTGGTTGTTCTGCCCATCGACGATGAGGGCCCGCAGCTTTTCGGCCGCCAGGGCAGGGGATGTCAGCATCGCGAGGGCGGTGCAGACGGTGGCCAGAAGGCAGGCATACTTCATGGGAGAGGCCCCGCTGGGAAACGTGGACGAAGAAGGTTTCGCGTAAACCTACGCGAAAAAGCCAATTCGGGAAAACTATCCCGGAAAACCTGTGGAGAGACAGGCCAGGCTCACCGGAGAGCTTCAGGTCGTGTGGCCATCGACCGGCGGCACGATCCGCAACAGACGGCCCGAGGTTTCCGAGGCCGGGACGTCCTTCGGATCGGAGGCCGGCGGAGCCGGCTCGACAGCCGGTCCCGACTGCTGCTGCGGGTTCACCGGAGCGACCGTGGGCGACTGACTGGCCGCTGGAGCCGGCGTGGGGATCGTTTCCATCGGCCGCAGATCGTTGCTGGCGTCGGCGGGCTTCTCGGCGCGGATTGCGCCTGAAGCGTTGCCATTCGCCTGGTTACCTGCCGCCGGAGCCTGCTTCGGATCGACATGCTGCAGGCCGGAGCTCGTCCAGCCCTCGGCGGCCGGCGCAACTGCAGGCTTGTCACTGAACGTCTTCGTCGGGGCGGCGGAAGAGGCCGCGGACGGTGCCGCGGGAGTGAGCGCCGGCGGCGCCACCGGAGCCGGTGCCACAGTCGGCCGGGCGACGGCGGCCGGAGCGGTGCCGACGGCACTGGTTTGCGAAACGGCAGCCGGGATGGGATTGCCACAGGGATCGAGCGGCACCCGCATCACGACCGTCCGCGGTGAACGCACCGTGTAGGTGTAGGGGACCTTCTTCTCGACAACCCGCGGCACCTGTGCCGTCCGCTGCTCGGTCACATACTTCATGACCTGAATGCTCACCGGTTCGACGCGTTCCTCGGTGACGAACTTGCAGACCTGCACGGGCACCTGGCGGACCTGCTCTTCGGGAACCATCCGCATGGTCTGCACCGGCACTTTGTTCTCGACCCGCTCGACGACCTTGCGAACTGTCTGCACGGGCACCTGACGGACCTGCTCCTCCGGAATCATCCGCACCGTCTGAACAGGTACCTGCTGCACCACCTGCTCGTCGACATACCGCACGGTCTGCACGGGCACCTTTCGGGTGACGACGCGGTTGACCATCGTCGTCTCAGGCACCTGCATCGGCGTGACGGTCGGCTGGTAGACGCGGTTGACCTGATTGGTGACCATGCCGGGCGACTGCATCCAGGTGTAGCCGCCACGCTGCCAGTACATCAGTCCGTTGTAAGGATTGACCGCGTAGCCGCCGGGCACGTAGCCCAAGGCCGTGGCACCCGGGGTGACGACCGGGGTGACCGTGTCGATCGCCTGGCTGCCGACGGAGTAGGTCGTCCGCATCTGGGTAACCGGTTCAGCGACCGTGTAGGCTTCCTCGCGCTCGCTCGTCTCGTAGACAGGACGCTTCACGACGCTCACCTGCTGCTGCATCGCGGTCTCGTAGACCGGCTTCATGACCGTGAAACGTTCCTCGCGGGAGGCCGTCTCGACGATATCGCGGGTGACGTCGTAGCTGCGGTCGACGATCTGCGTCTCATAGACCGGCTTCATGACGGTGAACCGCTCCTCGCGATTTTGCGTCTCCCAGACGGGACGTTGCACCGAGTAGCGGCGTTCCTGCGTCTGGGTTTCCCAGACGGGCTTCTGCACCGTGTAGTTCTGCGTGTCGTAGACGGTTTCATAGCTGACGCGGTACGCCGTCATCTGCTGCTCGTCATAGACCGTCTGGAAGTCGAGACGATAGGTCTGCGTGGCCACTGGGGCGGCCGGGGCCGTCTCGCCACAGCATTGGGCCCGTGCGATCTGGGGCACGAGTGGAGACTGCGGTGCGAGCACGAGGGCTGCGCACAGGACGGACTGCATCCGCCGGGTGTTGAGAGACCGGCGCGAGCGAGCATGGAACAGGGACATATGGTTTTCCTCTCCTCGAAAAGATGCTTCGAGACTAATCCCCTCTACGCAGCCTTCAAGCCGTTTGTTGAGAAAAAATTCCCGTTTTTGGCCAGAATTTTGGGGTTTCAGCCGCTAGGAACGCTGCAATCGATCCATCTTACGGGGGTAGGGAAGGGCCGGCGGGGCGGGGCCGGGGAGGGCGCAATCTGGGAAACGAGGGGGCCAGGTACTGAGGCCAATGGTGGCATGGTGAGCAGAACACTGTGTGTTCCCGGAGTCCCCCGGCTTCCGCCGGGGGCTTTTATTCAAACGGTGCACCACCCGAAGTGGTCACAGAACCGACAAATAAAAGCCCGGAGCGGAAGCGACGGGACACCGGGAATGACCACCAGTCAGGCCCCGACAATCAACCGGCCCAATCATCAGGCGCCGATGGAAGTGGCAGCCTGTATCCGCCGCTCACCCTGAGTCCCCCGGCTTCCGCCGGGGGCTTTTATTCAAACGGTGCACCACCCGAAGCGGTCACAGAACCGACGAATAAAAGCCCGGAGCGGAAGCGACGGGACACCGGGAATGAACACTCACCCGGCGTAAGAGTGTCCCCCTCATAGACTGGCCGCCCGGATGGCGGCCTCACGCCAGCAACCGGCGGTTGCCAAGCGACGGCAGGATGCCGATGTTTCGCGTGTATCTAGTCCATGCGGTCGAGCAGCCGCCGACTGCGATTATCGAGCTGCGACACCTGGGCGATGTGATACCGCATGCCCACCGAGTCGGTGATGAAGGCACCGCCATTGGTCTCGTAGACGATGTCGTCGATGTGGGCCAC
>CANFQO010000158.1 GCA_947449135.1 Planctomycetaceae bacterium
ACCGACCACTACGGCAACGCCGGGAGCGTCACGCACGAACTGGGCCGCGAGGCCCGGGCGGCGGTGGATGCGGCCCGCGAAACATTTGCCGCCGCAATCGGCGGCACGGCCAGCGAGATCGTGTTCACGGGGGGCGCGACCGAGAGCAACAACCTGGCGCTGCTCGGGTCGGCGCGACGCTGGAAGAATCTTGCGAAAAGCGGCGACGGCGGCGGCCATGTCGTCACCGTGGCGACCGAGCACGATGCCGTCCTCGATCCTATCGATCATCTGGAGCGACAGGGCGTGGCCGTGACCCGGCTGGCAGTCGAGCCGCAGTCTGCAGTCGGCAATGCGGGCAATGGAATTCCCGGCCGGATCCGGCTCGATGATCTCGAGGCGAGCTTGCGGCCCGACACGTTTCTCGTCTCGGTGATGCTCGCCAACAACGAGATCGGCGTGGTGCAGGACATTCCCACGATCGCCGACCTCGTGCATGCCAAGGCCAAGGGCACGCTCCTGCATGTCGACTGCGCGCAGGCGATCGGTCGCATGGCCGTGGACGTCAACGCCCTCGGTGCCGATCTGGCGAGTTTTTCCGCGCACAAGTTCCACGGCCCCAAGGGAATGGGCGTTCTCTGGCTCAGGCGGCGGGGCCGCGTCGTCCGCGTCGAGCCGCTCGTCTACGGCGGTGGCCAGGAGCGGGGAATGCGGAGCGGCACGCTCGATGTGCCCGGGATCGTCGGCATGGCCGAGGCGGCGCGGCTGGCGGTCGCTGGCCTGCCGGAGGAAACAGCCCGCATGCAACAGCTGCGGGATCGGCTCTGGGGCAGGCTCAAGAAAGACGTCGCTGGCATCACGCTCAACGGTCCGCCGCTCGATGCGGCCGCGGCGGGCCAGCCTGTGCGGCTCGTCAACAATCTCAATGTCTGCGTGCCGGGCGTCGACGGCCAGACGCTGCTGGCCACGCTCTCGGCCGAGGGGCTGGCGGTAAGCTCTGGCAGCGCCTGCTCGTCGGAGCATCCGCGGCCGAGCCATGTGCTGCTCGCACTCGGGCTCGACGAGGACCAGGCCCGGGCCAGCCTGCGGTTTGGCCTGTCGCGGTTTACCACGCCAGAGGAGATCGACGCGGCGGCCAAGCGTATCGCCGCCGGCGTGGACCGGCTCGCGTCGCTTTCATAAGGCTTCCAGTAGATTTGGCTTTGCCTTCCGGCTCCATTGCGATAGAATTTCCTCATCGACAGTTGTTTTTTTGTCACCCGTTCTGCAGGAGTTTTCACGCCATGTCGGTCATGCTCACGGAAAAAGCCGCCGGTGAAGTGAAGAAGATCATCGTCGAACAGAAGCTCGATCCCGCCACGGTGCTCCGCGTCGGCGTCGCCGGCGGTGGCTGCAGCGGCTTCAGCTATTCGCTCGGCTTCGATACCGCCTGGGATCCGAAGGCCGATTCCAGGAGCGAGCAGCACGGCGTGGCCGTCGTCGTCGACAAGAAGAGCGACCTGTTCCTCGACGGCACGACGCTCGACTTCCACGACAGCATCGAGAAGCGGGGCTTTACCTTCAATAATCCGAATGCCAAGAAGAGCTGCGGCTGCGGCAGTTCGTTCCAGGCCTGAGCCCGCGGGTTGTCGTCGAACGAGTCTTGTTGCAACCTTTTGTTCAGGTTTCTTGCAGGGAGGGTCGGTGGCCGTAGAGATACCGCGCACGGAGAAGGTGCACATCGTCGGCATCGGAGATGACGGTGTTGACGGCATGACCGCGCACGCGCGGCGGCTCGTCGAGGCCGCTGAGGTGCTGCTCGGCCCCGAATCGTGTGCGGCAATGCTGCCGGCGGCCATCGCCGGCAAGCTCAGCACGGCGGCTAATCTCGAGGAACTTGTCGAGCGGATCGAGGCTGCCGGTGCGAAGAAGATCGTGGTGCTCGCCTCGGGCGACCCGCTCTTCTACGGCACCGCCCGCTATGTCTGCGCGAAGCTCGGCAAGGACCGCTTCGAGGTCGTGCCGCACGTCAGCAGCATGCAGCTTGCCTTTGCCCGCGTGAAGGAGTCGTGGGAGGAGGCGTTTCTTGCCAACCTCTCCGGCCAGTCGATCGAACGGGTGATCGACAAGATCCGCACCAGCGAAACGGTCGGCCTCTTCACCAGCGAGCAGTGGCCGCCGTCCGCGGTGGCGAAGACGCTGCTCGAAGAGGGCATCGATTATTTCCAAGCCTACGTCTGCGAGAACCTCGGCTCACCCGACGAGCGGGTGACGCAGGGCAGTCTCGGAGAGATCGCGAAGGAATCGTTCAGCGGGCTCAACGTGATGATCCTCGTCCGGAAGGCCCGCATGGCCGACAAGCCCGGGCAGATCGGCAGGAGGCTCTTCGGCAACCCGGACGACTGCTTCCTGCAGTCAAGGCCGAAGCGAGGCCTGCTGACGCCAGCCGAGGTGCGGTCGCTGGCGTTGGCTGAACTCAGCCTCTCGCCGACGAGCATCATGTGGGACGTTGGGGCGGGCAGCGGTTCGGTCGGCCTTGAAGCGGCTCGGATCGCCCACGACGGCATCGTGCATGCCATCGAGATGGATTCCGACGACCACCATCTCATTCAGGAAAATGCCCAGCGGTTTGGCGTGACCAACCTGCGGGCCGTGCTTGGCAAGGCGCCCGACGCCTGGGCCCGACTGCCCGATCCCGATGCGATCTACGTGGGGGGCAGCGGCCGCGACGTCTCCATGCTTGTCGAAGAGGCCTGGAAGCGGCTCAAGCCGGGTGGCCGCTTGGTGACGGCCTGCAACAGCATTGAGAATCTAGCCGCGGTGCATGCGATGCTCAGGGCCCGCTCCGGCGATGCTGCCTACTGGATGGTGAACATCGCCCGGGGCATCGAGCAGATGGACCGCATCCGCTTTGAGTCGCTCAACCCGATCTTCCTGATCGCGGCCACGAAGCCTGCGTCGTAGTCCCTTTCCCCGCTTTGGGTCGCGGTGCGTGAGCCCATGAACGACCTGCCTCCACCGCTAGACGTCATCGCCGTTGGCGCCCACCCTGACGATGTCGAGATCGGCTGTGGTGGCACGCTCGCGGTGCTGGCCGCGCAGGGGCACCGGGTTGGCATCGTGGATCTCACCGACGGAGAGCCCACGCCCCGTTCGAGCGGCCCGGCGGAGCGGCTTGCCGAGGCGGCGGCGGCGGCGAAGGTGCTCGGGGTGGTGCATCGCGAGCAGCTCGGCTTCACGAACCGTCGGCTGTTTGACGACTTCGAGGTTCGAGTGGCGCTGGCGAAGGTGTTTCGGCGATGGCGGCCTCGGCTCGTGCTTGGCCTCGGAGACAAGACCCCGCTGGCCTCGCCCGATCACGCTCAGGCCGTGGCGATCACCGAGGCGGCGGTCTTTTATTCCCGGCTCACGAAGTGGGACGACACCTTCGATGGTCTCCCCGTGCACACCGTGCCGAACTTTCTCACCTACTTTCTCTTTGCCGGATTGCCTCAGGTGCCGCA
>CANFQO010000159.1 GCA_947449135.1 Planctomycetaceae bacterium
CGAGCGAGCCCGCTCCCTTGCCGAGGATCTCGGCGTGCAGGTGCGGCGTTACGAAATCATCTACCAGGTGACCGACGACCTGCGCAAGGCCCTCGAGGGCATGCTGGCACCGGAGAAGCGGGAGGCAACGCTCGGCCGGGCCATGGTGCAGCGGACCTACTCGATCAGCCGGCTGGGCGTGATTGCCGGTTGCCGCGTCATTTCCGGCGTCATCGCCAGGAATGGCCGGCTCCGCATCATTCGGGACAGTCGCATCGTCGGCGAATACGGAATCGAGTCGCTCAAGCGAGAGAAGGACGACGCCCGCGAGGTCCGAGACGGCCTGGAGTGCGGTATCAAGGTGGCCGGTTTCAATGACATCAAGGAGGGCGACATCCTCGAGTGCTACCGCGTCGAGGAAGTCGCACGGACGCTCTCGTGAGCACGCGACGACTTCTCAAGGCGGCCGAGGCGGTGCGGGAGGTGGTCAGCATGGCCATCCTCACGCAGGTGCGCGATCCACGGGTGAAGGATGTGACCGTCACCGGAGTGGAGATGGATCCCGACATGCGGGCCGCGACGGTGCACGTGTCGGTGATGGGGAGCCCGGCCAAGGAAGAACTCGCCCTGAAAGGTCTGGCGAGCTCGGCAGGTTTTCTTCAGGCCCAGGTCGCCGACCGCATCGAGACGCGCTACACGCCGCGTCTCAAATTCAAGCTCGACAGCGGCGTGAAGCGATCGATTGAGATCGCCCGTGTGCTCAGCGAGGTTCTGCCCGCGTCGTCGTCCACGCCGACGCCCGAACGGCCCCCGCAATCAATCAAAGAACAGGCGTCCGGCGGCACAGCGCCGGCAGCACCGGAAGATCCGGTCAGCCCCTTGAACATGGAAAAGCCAGAGGAACACGCATGACAGCAGCGAAGCAGCCACAATCGGGTCGCAAGGCACTCATTGCCAAACTCCACAAGGCACTGAAGAGCCAGTATCGGCCCGTGGTAGCCAACACCGGCCGGTCGATGCTCGAGCAGGTGCTCTTCGCCTGCTGTCTGGAAAATTCCCAGCACGATGTGGCGGAGAAGGCCTTCGCACGGCTGCTCGAGAGCTATTTCGACCTCAATGAAATCCGGGTGACGACCGTCGCCGAACTCGCGGAGACCCTGCAGGGCCTGCCCGACCCGGCCCGGGCAGCATTGGCTCTGCGGAGGGTGCTCCAGGGGGTGTTTGAGTCGACCTACAGTTTTTCGCTCGACCACGCCAAGAAGCACTCGATCGCCCATGGCATCAAAACACTCGAAAACATTCACGGCATCCCGCCATTCGTGGTGCATCATGTCGCAGCGACCGCTCTCGGTGGGCACGTCATTCCGCTCGATCTCGGCGCACTCTCCGGCCTCTACCTGGCAGGCATCATTGGACGCGACGAATACGATGCCGGAAAGGTTTTGGGGCTTGAGCGGCTGATCGCCAAGAAGGGGGTGCTGGAGTTCAACTCGCTGTTGCACCAGTTTGGAGCCGAAGTCGTCACCAACCTCCATGGGACGAACGTCAGGAAGGTTCTGCAGTCGGTCAATCCTGAGGCGATCAAGGAGCGGTTCCCCAAACGTGGTGAATCGCTTTCCGCCCCGAACCCGCCGCCGCCGGCTGCGGGCAAGGAGGGCCGTCGGGCCGCCGAGGCTGCGCAGACTGCCGCTGAGCAACACCGCCCCGCCGGACCGCAGGCTGCGGCCAGGCCGGCTGGCAAAACACCGCTTCCGCCCCCCGGGGCCGGTCCAAAACGCGCCGCCGATGGCACGGCGAAGACGGGTGGAAAGGCGGGCCCCAAGCCATTCGTCGTGAAGCCCAACGTCGGCAAGCCGATCACGATCAACTCGCAGCCCGCGCCGGTCGCGCAGCCCCCGGCCTCTGGAAAGCCGATCGTTTCAAAGCCCGCAGTGACGAAGTCGGGAAAGAAGCCGATGGCGGGCAAGAAACCGCCGATGGCTGGCAAGTCGGCTGGCGACGCGAAGCACAAGTCAAAGCAGCCGGGGAAGCCTGCTGCCTCTGCGGGCAAGAGTCATTCTGTGCAACTTGCAAAACGGAAGCCTCGCTGATCTTCGTTTCAAACGCTCGCAGCAAGGCGAGCCGGGCATACGACTCGGGAAAACTCCATGGCAGGACATTCGCACTGGGCAAACATTTCCCGCAAGAAATCGGTGATCGACGCGAAGCGGGGCAAGCTCTGGAGCAAGCTCGCCAAGGCGATCATCGTGGCGGCCAAGCATGGAGGCCCTGATCCCGATGCCAACCTGCGACTTCGCTACGCGATCGACGCGGCGAAGGCCGTCAGCATGCCCAAGGACAACATTCAGCGGGCGATCAGGACCGGCACGGGTGAACTCAAGGGTGGCAATCTTGAGGAGTCGATCTACGAGGGCTATGCCGCCGGCGGTGTGGCCGTGATGTGTGAGATCCTCACCGACAACAAGAACCGCACCGCCCCCGAGATTCGGAAGATTTTTGAAGTCTGCGATGGCAAGCTCGGGAGCACCGGCTGCGTGGCCTACCTGTTTCAGCGGCTGGGGGTGGTTCGCGTGCCGCAGGCATCCTGTGGTGAGGATCAACTCATGGAGCTGACGCTCGAGGCTGGGGCCAGCGACGTGAAGCTTGTCGGCGACCGTTGGGAAGTGACCTGCGAGCCTCAGTCGATGGCGGCCGTGATCGAGGCGGTGCAGAAGGGTGGCCTGCAGGTGGAATCAAACGAGATCGTGCGGGTGCCGACCAACTCGGTCGACGTGGACGACGTCGAGACGGCTCGCAAGGTTCTTGACCTTGTCGAGCGGCTCGACGATCACGATGACGTCCAGAGCGTGGCCGCCAACTTCAACATCCCCGACGAGGCGCTGGCCCAGTTGGGCTAGAGCCGGTTCGGATGATGACCCGGTGAGTCTTCATTCCCGGAGTCCCGTCGCTTCCGCTCAGGGCTTTTATTTCCTGATGGCGTCACGCGACCGTCGGAGGTCGGGGATCGTTGGAATAAAAGCCCCCGGCGGGAGCCGGGGGACACCGCATGACATGCCATCCCGGCCGTCGCCATGGGATGACTGCGTCACTTCGCCTTTTCGGCTTCCGATGGCGGAGTTGGATGTTCCACCTGCGGCCAGTAGGTGTCGAAGTCGAACTGCGGGCTGTTGTCGAGATCGTGACACTCCAGGCAGTTGTTGGTGGCCTTCTGCTTGCCTTCCGGAGTATCGATCGACAGGGCCAGTTCACCGCGGAGGCGGTCACGTTCGGTGACACTTGCCCGTACGTCACCGCGTTCGACGGCGGCGTGCGCCGCGGCCGGACCATGGCAGTTTTCGCAGCCTTGGTGAGCCAGATGAGGAGTGGCCTTCATGCCCGCAAAGCCACCCTCGAAGGGCTCGTA
>CANFQO010000160.1 GCA_947449135.1 Planctomycetaceae bacterium
GATCTAGCTGCGCTGACTGCGTTGAAACTCCAGCATGTAGTCCCGTAACGACTCGACACCGGCCACCGGCATCGCGTTGTAGATACTCGCCCGGATACCCCCCACGGAGCGGTGCCCCTTGAGGTCGACCAGTTTCCGCTCCGTGGCCCCCTTGATGAAGGCCTTCTCGAGCGTCTCGTCGGGCAGACGGAAGGTGACATTCATGTCGGATCGACACTGAGGGCTGGCATGGCCGGCATAGAAGCCACCGGATGCGTCGAGCACGTCGTAGAGCAACTTTGCCTTGGCGGCGTTGTGGCGATTCATGGCCGCCAGTCCGCCAACGCTGTCACGCAGCCATTGGCACACCAGCCCCAGCACATACACCGCGAAGACCGGCGGCGTGTTGGGACGCGATCCGTTCTTCGCGTAGGTGCGGTAGTCGAGCATCGTGGGCAGGTCGTCGCGGGACCGCTCGAGCAGATCCTTGCGGACGATGACGACGGTCACTCCGGCGATGCCGGCATTTTTCTGGGCACAGGCATAGATCAGACCGTATTTCGGCACGTCGATCGGCCGCGACAGGAAGTCGCTGGAACAGTCGCACACCAGCGGGGCCGACCCCACAACAGGATCGTGCTTCCACTGCACACCCTGGATCGTTTCGTTGCTCGTGACGTGCACGTACTCGGGACGCTCCGAGAGCCGAATCTCCCCGGCGGCCGGCAGACGGTCGAATCCAGTGCCGCCACCGTCCCACGCCACATGCACCTTGCCTTCCCGCCGCGCTTCCTTGGCGCCGGTCTGGCCCCAGGTGCCGGTCAGAACGTAGTCGGCAGCGCCCTCCCGGCCCCGCAGGAGGTTCATCGGCACCATTGAAAACTGGAGGCTCGCTCCGCCCTGCATGAGCAGCACTTCGTAGTCATCCCCGATGCCCAGCAGGTGACGCAAGGACTGGAGCGTGCTTTCAAGAATCTGATCGAAGGCCGGACTGCGGTGGCTGATTTCGAGCACCGAAATGCCCACGCCTGAAAGGGCGAGCATTTCATCCCGCGCCCGCTCCAGTACCTCCAGCGGCAACACCGCGGGGCCTGGCGAAAAGTTGTAGACACGTTCTGTCGCCGACCCGGCGCTGCGGTCCGTCACTGGCTCGTTCTCCATCCCGGCCTGCCCGCACCTCTCACTGTCTGGAACCGGTATTGGCTGCCCTGGACGGCTGGGATGACAGTCCATGACCCGGCGGGCCAGAAGTGTACGAGGGTCGGCACCTTGGGCCGGAAAGCCGGGCAGCCGAGAGGGCAGGATAGAAGCCGCCCGGGCCATGGTCAACGGGACACATTTCCCGGCGGAGTGGGGGCGGCGTATACCGCGGGAGAGAGCGGAACCCCAGTCGTGGGCATTGCTGCCAGCCGGGACTCGCCGGCCTGGGCGGCAGAGAGCGTCGCCACCCGTGCCGCCACCGTCGGCTGCTTCGGATCAATGGCCAGCGCGCGGTTGTAATTCGAGAGCGCCTGCGCTGCCTCCCCCTCCGACTCCCGAATCTGCCCCAGCGCCACCAGGGTCCGGGGGTTGTTGGGATCGATCGCCAGGCTGTCGATCAGATGGTTTTCGGCCTCCCTGAGATCGCCATGCTCCTGGCAGAGGCGGGCCATTTCGATCTGTGGATTCGGGTTGCCAGGCTGCCGCTGCGCCCACTGCTGCAACTGAGCCATCGCCTCATCGCGACGGTCTTCCTCGACCAGCAAGACGGCCAGCCCGCGCTGGCAGGCCTCGTGGTTTGGATTGCGGGCCAGACAGAGATGGTAATACTGCTCGGCGGCCTCCAGATCCGCAGGGCGGCCGAACAGCTTGGCCTGCTGATGGTAGGTGGCCCCCAGGTTGTAAAAACAGTCTGCGTTGCCCGGCTGTCTTGCCAGTGCCTGCTGGAAATGATTCACGGCCCCCAGGTAATTGCCCTGTTGATAGAGCTGCACACCGGCGGAGTTGTCGTTCGTAACGATCCCACCGCAGCCGCAGAGAGCGAGGCAGGCGAGGGCAAGACACCATCGCATGCCGGCGTGGGCGGTCGCCCCGCCAGGAATGGCCGTGCTATTCATGCAGTGGTCAAGCGTGGGCATGTTTGCCCTCCGAGCCCGCCGCCCCGCCGGACGATCCGGCGGGAAGGACGGGGAGGGGCGAAACCGTAACCGCCGCCCCACACCACAACAACCCCATCTGTCCTTCAATCCTGGTTCCCGCGGACATAGCCGAGCGAGCGAACGACTTCCAGAAGCTCGCTGCAGGTCGGAAAAGGCCGGCCGTTACGGCGTTTGTACTGCTCGACAGCCTGCATGAACTCCAGTTCTTCAGGCTGGTAATCCCGCTCACAGGTCGTCGGGTCGATCTGCCTCCGCCGGCTGCTGGCGTGTCCCACGGCTGCGGCGGCTGCGGCGCGACGGCTGGAACGGGGTGGCTTCGGCAGAGCAGAGGCGGTCATCGGGCATGTTCCTTGGTTGCGGGTGGGGGAAGGTTTGCCTGTCTGGCAAGCTCTGACGCAAGTATGCGCCATAACAGCTGCGGGCAATCCGCCGACTGGGAAAAATAAAGAGGCGGCGCAGGCCGCACAGGCCGAACAACCCGCAGGAACGGCCGAACGTCGGCAACTGCGACCCCTGCTAACGCTTGCCGAAGAATTTCTTCAGCGCATCAGCCGCGGCATCCTTCGAATTTCCCGGCTTTGCCGCTCGTGCGTCGGTAGGCAGCCCACCGGGATTTGTCCGGGCAGCAACCAGAGCCTCGATGCCGGAGAGAGCAGCAACCGACGATGCCGAAGAATCGCCCGCGACCGCGGCCGGTTCGGCCCCCACGGGCACGGCACTCTCTGAAGAATCCTCTCCCCGCTGCACAGCAGCGGACGGAACCACATCGGATGCGCGGACGGATTGGGTCGTATCGAACATGCCGGCCGGTTCGTCGTCGGCCATCAGCCAACGCGAGATGTCGTCCACAGGGTTGGCCGCCGCCGGTGCAACGCACGACACCTTCAACTCAAGAGGCCCAACCCTGATCATGTCGCCATCAGCCGCAGTCACTTTGGCCGTAATCCTCACACCATTCACGTAGGTGCCGTTGCGGCTCTTGAGGTCCTCAACGGTCAATCCGCCGCCTTCTGCGACCACGGCACAGTGGCGACGGCTGACTTCCTCACCCAAGGGCCGGATATCACATTCCTCGGCGCGGCCGATGAGCAGTTTGCCGTGCTTGAGGGTGATTGAACGGCCTGCGCTCTTGCCCGAGGCGACAATCAATTTTGCGACCATGAAGCGATGCTCCGGGCCCAGA
>CANFQO010000161.1 GCA_947449135.1 Planctomycetaceae bacterium
GGCTTTGGTGGCACCGTGAAGCAATATCAGATACTCATCGACCCCAGGCAGCTTCGCCGCTATGGCGTGACACTCCGGCAGGTCGAAGACGCGATCGAGCGGTCGAACGCCAACATAGGCGGCGATGTCATCACGCTCGGAGGACAATCGCACAACGTCCGGGCCATCGGCCTTCTGGGAGGTGGCGTCGATCCGCTCGATCCCACGCTCATCGACCAAGCGTTTGTGCTCGAGGTCAACAAGCTGGAAGAAATCAAGGATGTGGTGGTCACGTCCATCAACGGCACTCCGGTCTTCGTTCGGCAGTTGGCAGAGGTGATCGTCGGGCACCGCCCGAGGCTGGGCATCGTCGGCCGCGGTACTGAGGACGACGTGATCGAAGGCATCGTCCTGATGCGCAAGGGGGAGAAATCGCTCCCCACTGCGACAGCCGTTGCTGAGAAGGTGGCGCAGATCGAACGGGACAACGTGCTCCCGAAGGGCATGCACGTCAGCGTGTTCAACCAGCGAGTGGACCTCGTGCACGTCACGACCCACAACGTGGTGCACAACCTGCTCGTCGGCATGGGGCTCGTGGTCGCCGTGCTCTTCGTCTTTCTTGGCAACGTGCCGAGTGCGGCTGTCGTCGCCTCCGCCATCCCGCTGTCGCTGCTCTTCGCGGTGACGGTGCTCTACCTTCAGGGGAAATCCGCCAACCTGTTGTCTATCGGCGCCGTCGACTTCGGCATCATCGTCGATAGCTCCGTGATCATGGTCGAAAACATTTTTCGGCACCTCACACAGCACGGCTCTCACCGCAATCTCCCGGTCATCGATCGGATTCTCGTTGCCGCCGGCGAACTCCAGCGGCCGCTCCTCTTCGCGACGATGATCATCGTATGCGCGTTTCTGCCGCTGTTTTTCATGTCGGGCCCGGCAGGCGCGCTCTTCGGCCCGATGGCCACGACCTATGCGTTGGCCATCGGTGGTGCGCTCGTGATCGCCATCACCCTGGCTCCGGTGCTCTGCTCGTTCCTGCTGGCAAAAGTGGAGGAGGAGAAGGAGACGATCCTCGACCATGCCCTGAAGGGAATCTTTGGTTGGCTCCTCCAGAGAGCCCTGGCCGCCCGTTGGCTCGTGCTCTCCATCCTTGCCGGCTTGGTCATCTTCACGGCCATGCTTCTGACAGGACTGGGAAACGAGTTCATGCCACAGTTGGAGGAGGGCAACCTCTGGATCCGCGCCGTTCTGCCGCGCACGTCGTCCTTCGAGGCGGCCGCCAGGATGGTGCCGCGACTGCGGGAGGTGATCGCCACCATTCCAGAGGTGCGGGGAGTGATGTCGCACGTCGGCCGACCCGACGACGGGACCGACCTCACCGGCTTTTTCAACCTCGAGTTCAACGTGCCGCTCAAGGCGATGGAAACCTGGCGACGTGGCGTGACTCGTCAGACCATTGAGCGGGAGTTGAGCGAGAAGTTTGCCAACTTCCCGGGAATCACCTTCGGATTCTCGCAGCTCATCCGAGACAACGTCGAGGAGGCGCTGTCTGGCGTGAAGGGTGCTAATTCGATCAAGGTGTTCGGGAACGATCTCACCACGCTGGAGCAGGTGAGCAATGACATCGTTGGCTCGCTGCGGACGGTGCCGGGCATCGTCAACGTTGGTGTCTTCCGCGTGCTCGGGCAGCCGAACCTCGAGATCGAGATCGATCGGAAGGCGTGTGCCCGCTACGGCCTCAACGTGGCAGATGTGGAAAGCATCGTGCAGGTGGCCATCGGTGGGCGGGCATTTTCGCAGATGGTGGAGGGGGAGAAGGTCTACGACATCGTGCTCCGCCTGCCGCAAGAACTTCGGGATGATCCCGATAAGATCTCTCGGATACCGATCGACCTGCCTCCGGATGCGGACGGGCGACCGGCAGGCAGCGTCCCGCTCTCGCAGGTGGCCACGATCCGGCCCCATGCCTCGGGGGCGTCATACATCTACCGTGAAAATAATCAGCGTTACATACCGATCAAATTCGCCGTCGAGGGGCGTGATCTCGCCTCCGGCATCCTCGAGGCCCGCGACCGAGTCGAAGGGCCGCGGAGCGGCGTGAAGCTGCCCCCTGGATACCGTCTCGAGTGGTCGGGCGAATTCGCCCAGATGCAGGAGGCCTACGGCAGGCTCAAGTGGCTCGTGCCGCTGTCGTTCTCGCTCATCCTGCTGCTTCTGTACACGATGTTTGGCGAGATGAAATACGCGTTGATGGTCATGCTCAATGTGCTGGCGGCGGCGATGGGGGGCATCTGGGCTCTGCGTCTGACCAACACGAACTTCAGCATTTCGGCGGCGGTCGGCTTCATCTCCATTCTCGGTGTCGCGGTGCAGAGCGGCGTGCTCATGATCAGCTACTTCAACGCCATGCGGGCTGAGGGATTGTCGGTACGGGAAAGTGTCATCCGTGGCGTGATGTTACGTCTCCGCCCCGAGATCATGACGTCCCTTACCGCGATCCTTGGACTGCTGCCGGCGGCTCTCGCTACCTCGATCGGTTCGCAGGCACAACGCCCTCTTGCCATCGTCGTTGTCGGCGGCATGCTCGCGGCCATGGTCCTGCCACAGGTCATCCTCCCAGTGCTGTATACGTTTTTTCCGGCTCCTGCTGGAGTTCCACCCGCTTCTGCCGGCTCTTCGGCGTACGATTCCACGGGACAGCCACCGGCCCATCCGTAGGGGATTCCTGACCATGTCCACAGCCGCTACCACACCCACACGCACTCCCGCCAGGCCCGGCCGGCGCATCCTACGCTGGATCCTTGTCGCATCCGTTATCGCAGTGACGGCCCTGCTCTTGGGAACACGCGTCATCGACGTCGCAGAGAATCCAGTCGTGGCGACGGCTAGGTCATGGCTCGACGGCCTCTTCTCGTCGCATTCGCCCGCCCCGCAGGAATCATCGCCCGCCGCCTCGAACGCGCAGTCTGATCGCGGTTCGGCAGTTGAAAAAGCGGGACTCCAGGAGCCGTGGGACGGCTCGGTGACTTTCAATGACGCGCAGCAGAAGGCGATCGGTGTGCGAACCGTTGCCGTGGTGGCACAGACCGAGCCGTTGGACCTCGAGCTCCAGGGAACCACTGAATACAACCCCGACACGCTCGTCAAGATTAGGCCACGGTTCGACGCACTCGTCCTTGCCGTCCATGCGACCGTAGGGCAGCGGGTGAAAAAGGGGGATCCGCTCGTCGAGCTCTACAGCGTGAGGCTGGCCGAAGCCAAGCTCGAGTACGAGTCGAAGCAGTCGCA
>CANFQO010000162.1 GCA_947449135.1 Planctomycetaceae bacterium
AGGGCAGGGAGAAGGCCCGTCTGTTCCTCAAGGAAAACCCGAAGGTGGCACAGGAGCTTCGCGAGAAGGTTCTCGCCAGCAAGGAAGCTGTGATCGCAGTGGCAAGCGAATCCTCTGGCGGGGGCAGCAGCGACGACTGACGACCGGAGCCTCTTGATGAAGCGACTGACGGCTCCGTCTCTCCCCACAATTCGCTCCCCACAATTCAGTCCCCTCACCGCCCACGAGCAACTGACCCAAGCAGTGCTCGTGGGCGGTTTTTTTGCGTGACGCACAAACGCCGCATCGCCCGCCGCAGGGGAGGCCGTGTATAGTGTCCGCCCTGATAGGGCCTGGCCCAGCCGAGGCCCATGCAAGACTGCGAGCGAGCGTTTTCCCCGGGAGCTGATGACGACATGAAGGCCGACGAACTCCGCGAAGCGTATCTGTCATTTTTTGAATCGAAGGGATGCGTCCGCCGCCCCAGCGACGTGCTCGTGCCTCGCTGGGATCCGTCGGTTCTCTTCACGCCCGCGGGCATGAACCAGTTCAAGGATCACTTCCTCGGCAAATGCAAGCTGGAGTTCACGCGGGCCACGACCTGCCAGAAGTGCCTGCGAGCCGGCGACATCGACAACGTCGGACGGACACCCCGGCACCACACGTTTTTCGAAATGCTGGGCAACTTCAGCTTCGGCGATTATTTCAAGCGCGAGGCCATTCTCTGGGCCTGGGAGTTCCTGACCGCCCGCAACTGGCTCAACATCGCGCCCGAGAAGCTCTCGATCACCGTCTACCACGACGACACCGAGGCGTATGCAATCTGGTCCGACGAGGTAGGCGTGCCCGCCACCCGGATCACGCGGATGGGCGAGGACGACAACTTCTGGCCCGCGAGTTCTCCCACGCAGGGTCCCGACGGTGTCTGCGGTCCCTGCAGCGAGATTTTTTACCGTATGCCCGACGGCAGCGACGTGGAGATCTGGAACCTCGTCTTCACTCAGTTCAATCGCATGGGACCGCCGCCGGACAATCTGCATCCGCTTCCCAGCCGCAACATCGACACCGGCATGGGGCTGGAGCGGACCGCTGCGATGCTCCAGGGGGTCGACAGCAACTTCCACATCGACATCCTCAAGCCGATCGTCGAGGCGGTGGCAGAGGTCTGCCACCGGCCCTACGAAGCAGCCACAGACGACGGCCGTCGGATGCGGCGGATCGCCGATCATGTGCGAGCCTGCACGTTCGCCATCCACGAAAACGTGCTGCCGGGCAATAACGAGGAAAAATACGTCGTCAAGCGACTGCTGCGGCGGGCCGTGCTCGACGGCCGGCAGATGGGGATGAAGGAGCCGTTCCTCCATCAACTCCCCTCCACCGTGGCCTCCATGATGCGCAAGCCCTACCCGGAACTGGCCGAGACGGCCGACCGCGTGGCCAGCGTGATCAAACGCGAGGAGGAGTCGTTTCTCGCGACCATCGACGGCGGTCTCGACCGCATCGAAAAGCTGTTTACAGCGATCGATCGCTCCGGCAGCGGACTGGTCGATGGCAATGAGGCGGCCGAACTCTACACCACCTACGGCTTTCCTCCCGAACTGCTCGAAACACTCGCCGCGGAGCGGAACTGCAGCTTCGACTGGAACGGTTTCCGTTCCGCGATGGATGCTCACGGTCAGCGGTCAGGCGCCGGCGCCCGCGTGGAGGTGTTCACCTCCGGCCCGCTTGATGCCCTCAAGAAGACGATGCACGGCTCCGAGTTCGTTGGCTATGAAACACTCGACACCGACGGCAAGGTCATCGGCATCATCGCGCAGGGACAGCTCTGCGATTCGCTGCGTGAGGTGGGCCATGCCGATCCCATCACCATCGTGCTCGACCGCACGAGCTTCTACGGCGAATCGGGCGGCCAGGTCGGTGACATCGGAACCCTTGTCTGGCAGGGGGGCAGCTTCGACGTGAGCGACACCCAGCGCGAGGGTGGCTTCATGCTGCACACCGGCCACCTTCGGCAGGGCTGGCTCGATCTCAGCCAGACTGTGCACGCGAAGGTCGATGCCGGCCGCCGGGCAGCGATCCGCCGGGCCCATTCCGCCACGCACCTGCTCCATGCGGCCCTGCAGCACTACCTGGGCACGCACGCCGTGCAGCAGGGTTCGAAGGTTGATGCCGATCTGCTGCGGTTCGACTTCACACACTCAAGCCCCGTCGGCCGTGAGACACTCGAGCAGATCGAGACCATGGTCAACGAAAACACACTGGCCGCCGTGCCGGTGGCGGCACAGCTCTTGCCACTGGCGGAAGCCCGCCATGCCGGCGCAATGATGCTCTTCGGTGAAAAATATCCCGACATCGTGCGGATGGTGACGATGGACGGCGTGAGCCGCGAGCTCTGCGGCGGCACGCACGTGTCGAACACCGGCCAGATCGGCATGGTGAGGATCACCTCGGAGGAGAGCGTGTCGGCGGGCACACGCCGGATCAGCGCCGTCACAGGCCTCCGCGCGGTGGATCGCTTCCGACATGCCGAGGGGGTGCTGGCGGAGGCGGCCGGCGGGCTCAAGGTTCCGGTTGCGGAGTTGCCACACCGGCTGACAGCCATTGCCAAGGAACTCAAGGAGCTCAAGAAGAGCAAACCCGCAGCGTCAGCCGCGGCGATCTCGGTCGACGAACTGCTGGCCGGAGCCACCGAGGTGGCGGGCACGCGGATCGTCGTGGCGGACGCCCGCGGCGGCGATGCCGCTGCGATGCGGCAGTGCATCGATCAGCTCCGCCGCAAGGCGAGCCCGATCGCCGTGCTGCTGGGCTCGAGCGAGGCAGACAAGGTGACCCTCGTGGCGGCCATCAGCCGCGAACTCGAGGAACGGGGCCTGTCGGCCGGCAACTGGATCAAGGATGCCGCCGCGATCGTGGGAGGGAAGGGGGGCGGCCGTCCCGACCTCGCACAGGCCGGCGGCAAGCTCGTCGACAAGCTCCCCGAGGCCCTGGCAGTAGCCCGCAAGTCAATCGAGGCGCTGCTCAAGGCCTAACGCCGGTGGCTTCTCGTCAGCCTGCGCAATCTCTCCGACTCCTATCCGAATGCTCTCCAAATAAGAGCCCGGAGCGGAAGCGACGGGACACCGGGCCGTTGGGCGAGACCGGCACGGCACGCGTGCGGGATAATGCTCCCACCCGGAGTCCCCCGG
>CANFQO010000163.1 GCA_947449135.1 Planctomycetaceae bacterium
CCATCCTGAATCGCTACAGTTCCCGGATCACGCAGCCCCGTTCGCAGGGGGCCTCTCAGGCCATGCTGTTGGGCACCGGACTCCAGCCGAGCGACCTCGACAAGCCGCAAGTCGGCATCGCCAGCATGTGGTACGAGGGCAATACCTGCAATATGCATTTGGACAAACTGGCTGCACGCGTCCGCGAAGGTGTGACGGCGGCCGGGATGGTGGGCATGCGGTTCAACACGATTGGCGTGAGCGACGGCATCTCGATGGGCACCGACGGCATGAGCTTCTCACTGCCTTCTCGCGACATCATCGCCGACTCGATCGAGACGGTCATGCAGGCGCAGTGGTATGACGGACTGGTCGCCATTCCCGGCTGCGACAAGAACATGCCAGGGTGTCTGATTGCCATGGGTCGGCTCAACCGCCCCGCCCTGATGGTCTACGGCGGCACGATCCGTCCCGGCCATCTGGCCGACGGCACCCCGCTCGACATCGTGTCGGCATTCCAGTGCTACGGTGAATATGTCGCCGGCCGGATCGACGATTCCCGCCGCGGTGACATCGTGCGTCGCTCCTGCCCCGGCGCCGGCGCCTGTGGCGGCATGTACACCGCCAACACGATGGCCACGGCGATCGAGGCTCTGGGCATGGCGCTGCCTGACAGCGCGTCGATTCCGGCTGAGAACGCCGGCAAACTCGACGAGTGCCAGCGGGCTGGCGCGGCGATCCACCGGCTTTTGGAACTCGACCTCAAGCCCCGCGACATCATGACCCGGCGGGCCTTTGAAAACGCGATAGTGACGGTGATGGCGCTCGGCGGCTCGACCAACGCCGTGCTTCACCTGATTGCGATGGCCAGGGCGGTCGATGTGCCCCTCGAGCCGGCCGACTTTCAGCGGGTCTCACGCCGCGTTCCCTACATCGCCGACCTCAAGCCGAGCGGTAAATTCGTGCAGGAGGACCTGCATACGATCGGCGGCACGAGCGGACTGATGAAGTATCTGCTCGACAAGGGCCTGCTTGACGGCGACTGCATGACCGTCACGGGCAAGACGCTGGCGGAAAACTTGGCCTCGAGCAAAGGGCTGGCCGCCGGTCAGAAGATCATCCAACCGGTGGAGCACCCAATCAAACCGACTGGGCACATCACCATCCTCCACGGCAATCTCGCGCCCGGCAGTGCCGTGGCCAAGATTACCGGCAAGGAGGGCTCGCGGTTTCGTGGTCCGGCCCGCGTGTTTGACAGCGAGGAGGCCATGCTGGCGGCGCTCGAGCAGGGAGCGATCCAGCGGGGAGATGTCGTGATCATTCGCTACGAGGGGCCGAAGGGCGGCCCGGGGATGCCCGAGATGCTCACGCCCACCTCGGCGCTCGTCGGCGCCGGACTCGGCAATGACGTCGCCCTGATCACGGACGGACGGTTTTCGGGCGGATCGCATGGATTCATCGTGGGGCATGTCGTGCCCGAAGCGCAGGAGGGCGGTCCGATCGCGCTCGTGTGCGACGGAGACGTGGTGGTGATCGACGCCGACACCGCGACGATCGACATGGAGGTGTCGGATGAGGAGATCCGCCGTCGACGCAGCGAATGGGAGGCCCCGTCGCTGAAGGCCACCCGCGGCATCCTCGCGAAGTACATCCGCTGTGTGCAGCCAGCCTCACTGGGCTGCGTGACGGACGAGTAGGCAGTCGATCCAAGTCACTTCGGAAGCGGGAGTGACTCGACCGGCACTGGCGGGCCCGGGGCGATCACGGCGCCTGGAGGCAACCGCTCGGGCGGGATCGGTGCGCCGAACACGGGACCTGTAGGCGCGGCAGGCGACGGTATGCCGGTGGGCCCGGCGGCCATGCCCTCTGGCGGCTGGTAGTAGGGTTCACCTTGCGGCACGGCGGCCACGCCCAGTTTGGCGAGCAGCTTCGAGAGCAGTCGCTGTTCGAGGAGCGGATCGCGTCCGAGCGGAATCCAGCCAATGTTCTGCGTGGGGGCGGCGACGGGGCGTGGCTGGTCGCCCACCTGTTGGCCGAGCGTGGGAAGTGGCGTTCCGTAGCGGTAGAGTGAATCGTCATTGCGAAACGAGGCACCGCCTGTGGTGGCCTTCATCGGCCGGGGCATGTTTTCCAGTTCCTTCTGCACCACGGCCTCGATCCGCCAGCCACCCGGGTCGGGAATCAGCCGCATCGTGCCGATCCGTCGGATCGACTGGAGTGTGGCCTCGAGGCGTTCGCGGAAGCCGATGGAGTCACCCCGCCACGGTTCCAAGAGCGTCGAGCCGGTCTGCGGAAAGGTGTCGATCCGACCTTCGGCGGGAACGCCATTGGAAAACACCACGCGTTGCTCCGCCGCGATCTTGAAGTAGTCGTCGACCACGTCGACCATTTGCGTCCAGACCGTCTCGGCATCGAGCGGCGGAATGACAACCGAGTTTTTTGGTGCCGGAGGAGGGCCGGGCATGACCGGACCGCCGGGGCCGATGACCGTGCCCTCGGGGAGCGGTGCAAAGGGATTCGGCTGCGCGACGGGCGGCGCGGGCAGAACCTCCTGGGCGCAGGCTGCCGTCGTGGCGATCGCGACGATAGACAGCAGAATGAAGAGATGCAGGCGAGCCATGGCTGCGTCCATGTGGCGGCTCCGAAATGCCGGAGCCTGGAACACCGCAGACTGTCGGGAATCCAGCCTCCCGGCTCAAGGCCAATCCAGTCCGCGAAAAACACGGCCTCAGGCCCTGTCGATGGAGGGCCATGCGGCCAGAAGTTTCCGTGAGGGGCGGCCCATGTCCCGAGAGCCGGCGTTGCTGACAAGCGTAGGCAGGCTGCCGGAGCGCAGTCAGCATCGAGTGAGCGAAGGCCAGGATGGCCGTAGCGAACGTCCGGCGACGGGGCATGGGCAGCCACTCACCGTCGGCAGCAGCGCAGGGCGCGCCCCCTCAGCGAGTTTCTGGACGGCTCGATTCTGGCTCTACAGCCCGGCGCCCAGGCGGTTCACCATCTCGTCGAAGCGGCGGGCGAACCGGGTGTGGGATGTGTGGAGGTGTTCGGCCTGAGAAATAAAACGGATCTGGTCGTTCCGCTCGATCCCCTGCCCTGCCAGAATCTTTTCGAACGGACCTCGCTGCTGGGCGTAGACGACCAGCAGTTTGTGCTCGTCGAGTTGGACTTCCAGCTGCAGTTCG
>CANFQO010000164.1 GCA_947449135.1 Planctomycetaceae bacterium
AGGTTGATGATCGCCAGGCTCCCGTCGGCCGGTGGGAGCGGCAGCGGCACGCCTGTCGACGGCTGCCAGCCCTCCTGCCCCTCGATCCGCCACCGCAGCCGGGCGGTCGCGCCAGCGGGGAGTTTCTCGGCGGCCCATTCGATCCGGGCAAAGGGGGCGACGATCGTGCCACAGCGGAAAGAGGGCGTGGTGAGCGTGACGCGGTCGGCGGCAACATCAAGGAGCATGCCGCGGAGAGGATCGGCAGTCTCGCGGGAAGTGGCTCCGTCGATCTGAAACCCTCCCGGCGGCGTGATCGCCCGGAGCTTAACCTGCTCAATCGCCCACCCGTCGCCGGCGATGGAAAAATGCCAGCCGGAACCGGTGCTCTGCTGCCAGGCGGGAAAGGGCCAGCCCTCGGAATGGGCCATGCCCCGATGCTGCTGCATGGAAACGTAGCCGGCATCGTCGATGCGGCGCCGGAGCAACGATTCCCGATAGTGCTGTCGTGGACGCTCCGCGGCCCACAGCGTGGCGTGGGGCAGCCAGCCGTCCCAGAGCGTGCAGTTGCTCGTCGCACTCCCGTGGTGAAAGGCATGGAAATCATCGAGGAGCTTCATGGCCCGTTCCTGTCCCGGGACGACGAAGCTTGGAAAATCGTCGGCAGCCGTGGCCACTCCTCCGATCGCGAGCAGAATCGAAACGACCGAGGCGGTACATGACGACGGACAGCTGATGTTTCGGACTCCGGCGTGAGGTGGGAACTGCTGTGAGCGCGGAGCCTTCAGTGTAGCGACGAACGGATCCCACTGCTTCGACGAGCCGGGGGTCGGTGGAAGCCGGAGCGAGTTGGGCTATCCTGCCCCCGAGTCGGAGGCTTTCACCGCCCCCGGCGGCTTGGGCCATTCGATGGCCGCAACAGTCTTGTGTAGAGCATCTCGTGCTCCGTGGCCATGTGGTCTGCCGTGTGGCGGGCGAGAGATAATTCGTGGCCGTGCCGGCCGTAGCGTGCGGCTAGCGCCACGTCGTCGAGCAGCACGCCGATCGCGCGGGCCAGATCGGCCGGATCACCCGGCGTGTGCAGCCGTCCGGCCCGTTCGCCGTCGAGTAGTTCTGGAAACGTGCCATGCGCCGGCGCCACGACGGGCACCCCCGCGGCCATCGCCTCGATGATAGGAATCCCCTTCGCCTCCGGGAACACGGTCGGCATTGCAAAGACATCGATCGATTCGAGCAGCCGGAGCTTGCCCGGCCGGTCCACCTGCCCAAGCCAGCGAAACCGATCTGCGACGCCAAGTTCCTGCGCCAGCGTCAGGCACCGCGACAGATAGCCGTGTTCCGAGTCGACCTCCGCACCGGCGGCCAGCACCTCCACGTTGCGATGCTGTGTGAGCAATGGCAGGCTCCGCACCAGCTGCTCAAGCCCCTTCTCCGGACAGGCCCGCGCTAGCATTCCCACTACCAGCCGGCCACTGCGGGCCTGCCGTCGGGCGGCCAGATCGGGGGCCACGGCCGGAAATCCGGTTCGGTCCAGACCATGGGGGATGACCACGATTCGTTCCAGCGGCACCGCGAGGTAGGCAGCCATGAACTCAGCGAAGTGATGATTGAGCGCCACGAACTGATCGACGTCGGCGGCGCGCTCCCGCAGCAGCTGCCGGATGCGGCCGTAGTGCGGGGCGGGAATCTGCTCGACGAAGATGTCCTCACCGGAGAGCGTACAGACAATCTTTGCGGCGGTGGCCTGTTTCACCCGCCGTGCCAGGCCCACGAGCAACGCGTTGGAGAGATGCACGACGTCGGGACGAATATCCGCCGCCAGCCAGTTCGCGAGTTTCTCCACCTCTTTCCGCTGGTGCCCCTGTTCGCCAGCGACCGTCGACGCCGTGAGCGGTCCCAGATCGGCCGGGCGGGTCGAGCCGGTGCTGCTGGAGAGCCACTCCAGCAGCCAGCGGGAATCGAATAGCCGGCCGAGAAACGCGTCGAGAAACCGCGGGGTGTGCCGGAACAGGGGCACGTGTTCCTCGAGCCAGACTGAAACACCCCCCATCACGATCCGGTCGACGGCGACGTTCTCCTCGTCGGTGGTTGTGGGCACATACGCCGGCACCAGCATCGCATCGCAGCCTCGCGCCAGCAGCCCCCGCACGAGGGCATTGTCGTGGAGGCACGACCCGCAGAGCCTGCCCCCGGCGCCGGCAGTGATATGGACGATCTTCATGGCAGGCTTTTCAGCTCGCTTGCTGGCCGGTTTTTCAGGTCAGGCCGGGACCGGGACGCCCTTCCAGATGGACAAGCACGAGCGCCAGATCGGCCGGCGTGATGCCGCGGACGCGGCCCGCCTGCCCGAGCGTCTGCGGGCGAATCCGTTCGAGCTGCTCGCGGGCCTCGGCGCGGAGGTGTTGCACGTTCGCATATTCGAAGCTCGGCGGGATCGACCGCGACGCCACCGCTCGCTGCCGTTCGATCCGTTCGCGTTCCACCTTCACGTAGCCGGCATAGTGAATGTCGTTTTCCACCTGCTCGGCGACATCCGGCGATACGGTTGCCAGCGCCGGCAGGGCGGCGACGCAGTCCTGCCAGCCCACCTCCGGTCGCTTGAGGCGGTCGAAGAGCGTGACGCCCTCGATTCGAGTGCCGGCCAGCATCGCCTCCGCCGCCTCGATCCCAGCCGTCTTTGCCGCCAGTCGCGCCAGCCGTTCGGGCTCGGCGAGTCCGAGCGTGGCGGCCAGGGGCGTGAGCCGGCGGTCGGCATTGTCGTGCCGTAGGGCGAGCCGGTGCTCCGCGCGGCTGGTGAACATGCGATAGGGTTCGTCCACGCCCCGGGTGACGAGATCGTCGATCAGCACACCGATGTAGGAATCCTCACGGGCCGGCACGAGTGGCTCGCGTCCCGCTGGCACCAGGGCCGCGTTCGCACCAGCCACCAGCCCCTGCGCGGCGGCCTCTTCGTAGCCGGTCGTGCCGTTGATCTGCCCGGCGAAGAACAGCCCCGTCACCAATTTGCTTTCGAGTGCTGCCGTGAGCTGGTCCGGCGGGCAGTAGTCGTATTCAACGGCGTAGCCGTAGCGGATGATCTGCGCCCGGGCGAGGCCGGGTACTAGGCGGATCATCGCGTCCTGCACGTCGCGGGGCAGGCTCGTGGAGATGCCGTTGACGTAGACCTCCTG
>CANFQO010000165.1 GCA_947449135.1 Planctomycetaceae bacterium
AAGCCGGTGTCGCGCCGATCTTCTCGACCGCTTCGGCCAGGCTGTCGAGGTCTTCCAGGCTCGCCAGCCGCACGATCGCCATCTCAGCGAGCACGGCAGCGTGGCCGCTCGACCGCATGCGGCCGAGCGCGTGGTCGATGATCTGCAGCATGGCGAGGAGGGTGACGGTGCCTGTTTCGCGACCGAGCGCCGCCAGATCGACGCCCAGGCCGTCGCCCTGCAGCATCAGTTCCGCTCCGCAGCCCACGCTCGCCAGCAGGCTGTCCCGCAGCGCCGCCAGCAGTTGCTCAAGCACCCCGCCGGGGTCGGCCCCGCCGGCGAGCGCCGCATCAAACGCCGCCAGTGCACCGCGGGCATCGCGGGCGGCCAGACAGGCGACGACCGCCCCCACCTTTTCTTCCCGGCCGGTGCCAATCACCGCATGGACGTCGTCCACACCAATCGGCCCGGCCGCGGATCCCAGCAGCTGCTCCAGGAGCGACTGGCTGTCGCGCATGCTGCCGGCTGCGCGGCGGGCGATCAGCGTGAGTGCTTCGGCCGAGACCTCGGCTCCCTCCGCCTCGACGATCTGCGCCAGCCGGCGGGCGATCGCCGGAGTATCGACAGTCTGAAAATCAAACCGCTGGCACCGCGAGAGAATCGTGATCGGCAGCTTGTCGGGCTCGGTGGTGCAGAGCACAAACTTCACATGGGCTGGCGGCTCCTCAAGCGTCTTGAGCAGCGCATTGAAAGCCTCCCGGGTGAGCATGTGCACTTCGTCGATAATGTAGATCTTGTAGTGGCCCCGGGCCGGCCTGACGGCGACGTTTTGCCGCAGCTGCCGCATCTCGTCGATGCCGCGGTTGCTGGCGGCGTCGATTTCCACCACGTCCACATCCTGCCCTGCCGAGATTGCCAGGCAGGAGTCGCAGACGTTGCAGGGCTCACCACGAACTCGGCTGGTGCACTCGAGCGCCTTGGCATAGATGCGGGCAGCGCTGGTCTTGCCGACGCCGCGGGCGCCGGTAAAGAGATAGGCGTGACCGATCCGGCCCGACTCGATCGCCCCGGACAGGCCGCGGGCGACGTGTTCCTGCCCGACCAGTTCGTCGAACCGTTGCGGGCGGTAGCGGCGGGCCACCACCTGATACCCCTGCACCGGAGCAGCAGCGGCGGCTGCGTCGGAGGCTGGTGGGCTCTGGGCCATAGGGGCCGTCTGTGCGGGGAACGGTGCGGGGGAAAAACGGCCGGACGCCGATGAGAGGCCCACCGCACAAAGGAGCGACTGCTTATGGCTGCTGCGGTTAGGCCCTGACCAGGTTCACAGGCCCCCATCGCAGGGGCCTCTCATCGGCGTTCGCACCACCTGTTTTGTACGCCGCGTCGCGCGTGCGGTCAAAGGCTGCTACATTTTCCCGCCTATGGCGTCACCAATGATGCAGCAATTCGAGGCCGCGAAAGCCCGGTGCCCGGGGGCGCTGGTGCTGTTTCGCATGGGCGACTTCTACGAGCTCTTCGGAGACGATGCTCGCGAGGCAGCCGATCTCCTCGACCTGACGCTCACCAGCCGCGACAAGGGGCCCGACGCCATGCCGATGGCCGGCTTCCCGCATCATCAGCTCGACGTGCACCTTGTGAAGCTCGTGGCCGCGGGGCGGCGGGTGGCCATCTGCGAACAGATCGACGATCCCAAAACCACGAAGGGGCTGCTCCGCCGCGAAGTGACGCGGATCGTCACGCCCGGCATCGCGTCAGACGAATCGCTGCTCGATCCGACGAAACGCAACTGGCTCGTGGCGATCGTGCCCCGGGCTATAGCCACTCGGACGATCGACGACGGAATCACCCGTGACGACGCGGCCGATGGTGTGCTCTGCGGCCTGGCATGGATCGACGTGGCGGCGGGACGCTTCGAGGCGGCGGTGGTGCCACGCGACGATGTTCCCGACCTGCTGCTCCGCCTGGAGCCGGCCGAATGCCTCTGTGCGGAGAAGGATCGCGAGGGCGTCACGGGAATCCTTCGTGAGTCTGCGGGCGGTCTCCTGTCGGCACACTGCGCAGTAACGTCCCGCCCCGACTGGTGGTTCGACGACGCCTCGGCGCAGACCGCCGTGGGCCGTGCCCTGTCGCAGAAGCGTCTGGAAGGGCTGGGCTTCGAACTGCCGGCCGATCTACCGGGGATCGCTGCGGCTGGCGGCATCGTGGCCTATCTGGAAGAGAACGAACCGGCCGCGGTCGCTCGCATCGAAACGCTTTCCGCCTGGCGACCGGGCCACCGCATGGAGATCGACGAGGCCTCCCGCCGTAGTCTGGAACTGGTGCGGTCGGCGACCGGTGCCAGCAACCGGCGCGAAGGAACACTGGCCGGTGTGGTCGATCGCACGAAGTCGCCGATGGGGGCGAGGCTGCTCGTCGAGTGGCTTTCGGCCCCGCTGGTCGACAAGCGGCAGATCGACGCCCGCCTTGACGCGGTGGCAACGCTGGTGGCGAATCAGTCGCTCGCCGCCCGACTGGCCGAAAAGCTCACCGGCATCGGTGACTTGGAGCGACTGACCAGCCGTGTGATCTCAGGCCGCGCGGGCCCGCGTGATCTGGAACGCATCGGCCGGGCCACGGCGGTCCTGCCCGACCTGATCGCGGTGCTGGCCGGCAGCGGCGGCCTGCTCGCCGACCTTCGCGACGCGATCGATCCGTGCGAGGAATTATCCCAGCGGATCGGGGCGACGCTCCGCGAGGGCTGCCCGGTGTTTGCCCGCGATGCCGGATTCATCCGACCCGGTTTCGACGCCCGCCTCGACGAACTCGTGGAGATGGCTTCGGGAGGTAAGGCGTGGATCGCCCGGTATCAGGCCGAGCAGATCGAACGGACCGGAATCTCGACGCTCAAGGTCGGCTTCAACCGCGTGTTCGGCTTCTTCCTGGAGGTGGGCCGCGCGCAGGCGGCGAAGGTGCCGTCCGACTACATCCGCAAGCAGACAGTCAAGAATGCAGAGCGCTACACCACGCCGGAGCTCGACGACCGCCAGCGGCAGGTGCTCGGCGCGGAGGAGGAGTCGTTGCGGCGGGAGATCGAGCTGCTCGAACTGCTGCGGCTCTTCGCGGCGGAGCACCGCGCTGCCCTCGACCGCGTCACTGCGATCCTCGCCGAGCTCGAT
>CANFQO010000166.1 GCA_947449135.1 Planctomycetaceae bacterium
ATCCTGCTCGCCGGCCTCTCGCTGGCGGCGGTGGCCGATGACCTGGTGCTGCTGTTCGTGGGCCTGGAACTGGTGTCGATCCCGACCTATATCCTGCTGGCCCTCAAACGCACCGACGCGCACGGCCAGGAGGCGAGCCTCAAGTATTTCTTCCTGTCACTGGTGGCGTCGTCGCTCTTTCTGTATGCGGCCGTCTGCCTGTATGGAATCGGCGGCTCCACGAGCCTGGCCATCATCGGCGCGCGGCTTCGCTCCACCGCCGAACCGGTGATCGGCATGGCGACCGTACTCCTGCCGGTGGCCATTGGCATGACCCTCGCTGGCGCAGCCTTCCGCCTCGCCGCCGTGCCCATGCACTTCTATGCCCCGGACGTCTACGAGGGCACGAGCCCATCGAACGCAGCCATGCTCTCCACGCTCCCCAAGATCGCCGGCATCGTCGTGCTCGTGCGGGTGCTGGCTCTGGCCATCCTGCCCGCCGACGCCGGGAACGCCGCCACCGGCGGGGCCGCCGCGGCGCACCTCTCGCTCTTCTGGCCATTGGCCGCCATCCTCGCTGCCGTGACGATGACCGTCGGCAACGTGATGGCACTCCTGCAGCGGAATCTCCGCCGCCTGCTCGCCTGTTCCTCGATCGCCCACGCCGGCTATCTGCTGGTCGGCATCGCGACCGCGGCAGCAGCGGCCTCCGCCCGTGCCGACAGCATCGCTCCCGGCGGGGCAGACATCTCCTGGACGCTCGGCCTTGGTGGACTGAGTGCGGCGCTTTTTTATCTGGCCACCTACGCGCTGGCGACTCTCGGGATCTTCGCGGCAATCACCTACCTCGGCCATCGCTGGCCGGAATGGACCGCCGGCAGCGGCCCACGGCCCCCGCGGGAGGAAATCGCCGCCGTGGACGATCTCGACGGACTCTCCTCCACCAATCCAGTGGCAGCGTTCGCGATCGCACTGTTTCTGCTCAGCCTCGCCGGCATCCCGCCGCTGCCCGGCTTCTGGGGCAAGCTCTCATTGGCCACCTCGGCGCTCGAGGTCGACTGGAACGCGGCGATCACCTTTGGCAGTCGCCGGGCGTGGTTCGTCTCTCTGGCAGTGATCCTCGTGCTCAATGCCGCAATCGCGGCTGCCTACTACCTCCGGATCATCGCCGCGATGTACTTCCGCACCTCCCGACGGGGCGTGCAGGCCGATGGCGGCCTTGCCGCCGGCGTTGCCATGCTGCTCTGCACGGTGCTGGTGCTGATGGTCACGCTCCAGCCCCGCGGCCTTTTCGAATCGGCTTCCCGCGCCGGCGATGTGATTGAAAAAACCAGCCGCTGAAATCTGCCCCACATCCCCCGCCCTGGACACGACCGCAGCATGAGCAGTAACCCCACAACGATCGATTCCGCGTCCGTCTCAGCCGTGCTCGCGAGCATCGTCGACCCAGAGACGGGCAGATCGCTCGTCGAGATGGGGCAGGTGCGGTCGGTCGAGGCCTCACCCGCAGCGATCACAGTGCGGGTTGGCCTCACTTCGCATGCGGCGATCCTCTGGAGCCAGACACGGGGCCGGATCGAGGAACTGCTGCGGGCCCGGTTTCCGGCAGTGCCGAAGGTCACCGTGGAGATCGTCGATCATGACCGGCCGCCGACGAAGATCGGGCAGATCGGACTCGAGGCGAAGAGCGTGATCGCGGTCGGATCGGGCAAGGGAGGTGTGGGCAAGAGCACGATCGCCGCCTCGATCGCGATTGGTCTGGCGCGGGCCGGCAGTCGCGTCGGCCTGCTCGACGCCGACGTCTACGGCCCGAGCGTCCCCCACCTGCTCGGCCTCTCTGGCCGGCCGCAGATCAATGAAGGCAAGATCGTGCCGATGTTCTTGCCGGTGGGCCCGCACCCCATGCCGGTGATGTCGATGGGCTTTCTCGTGCCGGCCGGCGAAGCGGTGGTCTGGCGGGGGCCGATGCTGCACGGCGCGATCACGCAGATGCTCCGCGACACGTCGTGGGGTCCGCTCGACTATCTCATCATCGACATGCCCCCGGGCACGGGTGACATCGCGCTGACACTCTCGCAGGTGCTGCCGCTCACCGGCGCCGTCGTCGTCTGCACGCCGCAGGACGTGGCCCTGCTCGACGCCACGAAGGCGATCGCGATGTTCCGCAAGGTGAACATTCCCCTGCTCGGCATGGTGGAGAACATGAGCTTCTTCGTCTGCCCCGACACGCAGAAGCGGTATGACATCTTCGGCACCGGCGGAGCGCAGCGAGCAGCAAAAGACCTCGACATCCCGTTTCTCGGCGAGGTGCCGATCCAGATTCCGATCCGCGAGCACGGAGACGCCGGCCGCACCGCGGCCAACTACGACGATCCGGCCGCCCGTCCGTATCTGGAGGCGATCTGCACGCGGCTCGTGGGCAACCTCGCCGCCGCCCACGCCTCCCGACCGCCGATGCCCTCGCTGCCGGTGCTGTAATGGCCACGGTTCGGGGCTGCCCATGCCCCGTCGCCGGACGTTCGCTACGGCCATCCTGGCCTTCGCTCACTCGATGCTGACTACGCTCCGGCATCCTGCCTCCGCTTGTCAGCAACGCCGGCTCTCGGGACATGGGCAGCCCCTCACGGATTCATCGAGGCGTATGACGCTATGAACCGCGCCAGGCCTGGAGGGCCGGGCTAGCACCAGCGGGCGGAGGCCCGCCAAGCGCTGACTCCAGCCAGGCTTCCGCCCGGCATTGCGACACGATGTCGTGTTTCGCGTGTACACAGCACATGGGCAGCCCCTCACGGATGCTTCCGAATCCCATAAAAGCCCCCGGCGGAAGCCGGGGGACTCCGGGCACGCAGCGGATACAGGCTTCATGAACGCGAAACACTCTAATACAGCGACAGCGTGCCGCCGGTGCGGAGCGGCAGCACCGGCTGCGGCGTGAACCGCATCACACCCGCGAGCGAGCGAACCTCGGCGGCCTTCGTGCCGATCTTCACCCAATCAGTAACGGATGAAGTGACGGGCGACTCCACGCATGAAAATCCCCACGCCTCGCAGGCGGCACGCCAGAGGTCATCGAGGTGGCGGCGACGCACATGCAACGTGTCAAAGCCATACCAGTGCGCGGGCTGTTCGATGATCCGGGCACCGAAG
>CANFQO010000167.1 GCA_947449135.1 Planctomycetaceae bacterium
CGCCGTTTCCGTGTCGCGCATCTCACCGACGAGAATTACGTTGGGCGCCTGCCGGAGCATGGCCCGAATCACGCGGGCGAAGTCGAGCCCGATCTGGTGCTTGATCTCCACCTGATTGATGCCGGCCAGGTAATACTCCACCGGGTCTTCGGCGGTGATGATCTTCGTGTCGGCCTTGTTGAGTTCGTTGAGCGAGGCGTAGAGCGTGGTTGTCTTGCCGGAGCCGGTCGGGCCGGTGACCAGGATGATGCCGTTGGGTCGACGGATCAGATTCTTGAAGATCCGGAAGTCCTGCTCGGAAAGCCCTAGTTGGCGGATGCCGACCTTGATGTTGTCCTTGTCGAGCACCCGCATCACGACCGACTGCCCGTGGTTGGTGGGCAGCACGCTCACGCGGAGGTCGTAGTCCTTGCCGTCGGCGGTGAGCTTGATGCGGCCGTCCTGTGGCCGGCGGCGCTCGGCGATGTCGAGCTTCGACAGAATCTTGATGCGGGAGAGGATGGCCCCGAGAAGTCGCCGCGGTGGGTTGTCGCGTTCGACGAGCCGACCGTCGATGCGGTAACGGATGCGGATCCGGTCTTCGAAGGGCTCGATGTGGATGTCGCTGGCCCGCAGCTGCACCGCCTCGGTGATGATGAGGTTGCAGAGCTTGACCACCGGCGCGTCTGACTGCTCCTCCGCCGCGGTCGCGGCGGCCTGCTCGACAGCCGTCTCCGTGAAGTCGATGGCCGTATCGGTGAATTCCTGCAGCATCGAGTCGGCACTTTCGCCGTCGGAGAGACCGTAGTGGCGGTTGATCGCCTCGACGATCTGCCCACGGGGGGCCAGGCTCATCTCGACGTCGCGGTTGAGGATGAAGCGGAGCTTCTCCTGCAGATCCATGTCGGTGGGGTCGCTGGTGGCCAGACGCAGGGCGTTGCCCGACTCCTCCAACGGAAAGATCGTGTTTTCACGAGCCACGCTCTCGGGCAGGAGTTCGATCACATCCTGCGGAACGGTCATGGCGGCGAGATCGACGACCTTGAGCCGAAACGCCTTACCGAGGGCTGCCATCACCTTCTCGGGAGGGGCATACCCGAGTTTTACAACCTCGTCGTGCACCTTCGTGCCGGCAGTGCCCGCTACGCGCACCGCTTCCTCGAGTTGCTCGGCGCTGATGACCCCCTGGGTGATCAGGATTTTGGAAAAGGCGTCGGGAACGGACATAGCTGGCTAGGCGGCGGGCGGCGGTTCGAGGAACGTGTCGGTGTGTTCATAGCCGGGGGCACAGGTGCAGAGGAAGACGAGCTCTGCCGAGCCGGTGTTGCGGATTGTGTGGCGAATGCCGGGGGGGATGGCGATGGCGTCCCCGGGGCCGACGTCGCGGGTCTCAGCCCCGAGTGTCATGGCGGCGGTGCCGGTGAGGATGTAGTAAATCTCCTCGGTCACGGCGTGGTGGTGGGGAATGGTCGCGCAGCCGGGATTGAGGCGGGCCTCGGCGAGGCTTTGCTGCCGGATCGCGGAATTGCGGTGGGCGAGGAGCTCCCGGATGGTCGACCCGTCGGCGGTGGTGAACGGGACGGTTTCCCGCTGATTGATGACATCCATCCCCCCACGATACCAAACTTCGCCCGAAAACGGGGGCTCTCCTCCCTCCCGCCCGTAAGCCCCGTCGGGGTCGGTCAAAAAAACGGCCGGCGTTGCTCCTGGCCGTTGATTCTCAAAAACCCTGTCCAAACGCACGCCCGCCGCTTTCCCTTTTTCGCAACGGGAGCGCATAATAGGGGTGTCCGGTCGGCGGCTGTCAGGGGCTCGCTCCGAGCGGAAAAAAAGAAAGCGGTAGGCGAGGGTGGGCCAGTTCTCGAGGCACTGGCTGTGCACCGTGCCATCAGGCTCGGATGCCGGCCAGACAACCGCGGCCTCTTGTGGGCATGGGGCCGGGCCTGAGTCTTTCCCACGCAGTCTCCCGCCGGCTCAAGATATGCCTCGTTTCTCGGCTCCCATTCCGCAACTTCGGGTGGTTTCAACATGAGTACAGCAACGTCCCCCCATGCGGCTCAAATCGAGAAGCTGCTCCACGTGGCGCAGGAGAACGGCGCAACGGAGGTGAAGCTCTCGGCTGGCTATGCGCCGATGCTGCGGGTAGGCGACCAGATGCGGCCGCTGAAGACGAAGCCGCTCTCCCCCGACGATGTGCAGGCGTTCGCCGCCGCGATCATGCCGCCCGGTGCTGATGCACGGATGTTTTCCTTCAAGACCGCTGCCGGCACACACGCCGGCTCGCTGCAAGACATCCAGGGGTCGAAGGTGCTGGTGATGCGGGTGGCAACCGTCGCGGAGACCGCTCAAGACCAGCCGCAGCCTGGGGCCACTGCCCAGATCGAACTCGACACAGAGGATGCAGGAGGCCCCGCCCCGGCTGGCGGCGAGCCACGTGCCGAGTCGTTCGCGATGCCGAAAGCGGCGGTGGGCACGATCCAGATCGACAAACTGCTGACGGCTGCCGTGATGCAGGGCGTGAGCGACATTCACATCACGGTGGGCCTGCCACCGGTGTTCCGCATGAGCGGTGCCATGACGCCACAGGCCACGAAGGTGCTCACGGCGGAAGACACCAACGGCCTGATGAAGGCGATCACGCCCGAACGCTGTCAGGCCGAACTGGCGGAAAAAGGGGGTTGTGACTTCGGCTTCGCCTTCAAGGATATGGCTCGGTTTCGCGTGAGCGTGTTCAAGCAGAGGGGCACGATCGCGATGGTGCTCCGGCAGATCCCCAACAAGATGCTCACGCCGGAGCAGCTTGGCGTGCCGGAGGTCTGCAAGAAGATGGCCCAGCGGCCGCGTGGCCTGTTTCTCGTGACTGGCCCGACGGGCTCCGGCAAGAGCACCACGCTCGCGAGCCTGATCAACTTCATCAACGAAACCCACGATCACCACATCATCACGATCGAAGATCCGATCGAGTTCTATCACAAGTCGAAAAAGTGCACGGTCAACCAGCGTGAGATCGGCACCGACGTGACGAGCTTTTCGGAGGCCCTGCGGCGGGCGTTGCGACAGGACCCCGACATCATCCTCGTGGGCGAGCTTCGCGACCTTGAGACGATCGAAGCGGCGATCTCGGCGGCCGAG
>CANFQO010000168.1 GCA_947449135.1 Planctomycetaceae bacterium
AGGATCGCCGGGATCGGCAACAGGTTTGACAACTTTCACGCAACATGAACCCCGCCCCGAACAGGGCCGTCCTGAAAAGCGAGGCGACCCTGCCCGGCTCCGCCGGACAGGGTCGCTTCACAGGGCTGCGGTCGATGCGGGCGGATCAGGCCGCGTCCTGCCGGCGCGCTACCATCGCGCCTCAAGGCCGAGATTGGCACCACTCAGGAAAATGCCGTCCCCGGAGTTGAGTCCGGTGCCAGCGAGTTCCGAATCCGCGAAATTGAACTGGTTCGGAGCCAGGGCCAGGCCACCGATCCAGACGGTGTTGTAGCCAACCCGGATGCCCCAGACATCGGTCAGCCGGTAGATCGCGGAGATGTTGATGTCGCCGATGAAGCCCACGTCGGTCCCGGTGGCAGACCGCGTGCCCCGCAGCTGGCCGCCTTGGTAGTTGATCAGCGGATCCTGAATCTGTTTCTCGGAGTTTCCGAGGATACCCGCCTTGGCCCAGCCCTCGAGGGCCCAGCGATCCCATGTCCAGCGGGCCCGGCTGCCGATCTGTCCGCCGAACATGTTGTTTCGGGTCCGGACGCTGTAGGGGACGGTCGTATTCGTGGTGTTGATGCAGCAGGTGGTGTTGATCGATGCCTGCTCCTCGACGCCGATGTAGCGGAAGCCCGCCAGCCAGTCGAGCGTGAGCCAGCTTTCGGTGTAGTCCCGCCAGTAGTTCGACGTGCGAAACACGTTGGCTTCGGCACTGTTGATCGTGGAGTTGTATTTCACCGTGGCGGTCTCGCCGTCGGCCGTCAGCTGCGGGCCGAGGTCTCCAGGCACTTCGAGAGCCTGTGGCGGCGTCGTGCTCGCAAATCGCGAAGCCGACATGCCGTAGACACCGAAGTAGCCGAGTTCCCAGCCGCACTCGTTCGGATTCCGCTCGCCATAGAAGGCCCGCACGCCGGCGGCCACAGGAAACTGCGGGTCATTGGCCGAGATCAGCGGAACGCCGCTGTCGCGGTTGATGACCAACGGCACGTTGGCGGCCTGGTTGTCGCGGCCCCAGAAGAGCGCTTCGGTCAACGCGTAGTTTGTCCAGAGTGGCTCGGCCACGCTCGGTAAGTCGCGGAAGGCGTAGTTCGAGATGTCGTATGCCGATTCATCGGTCGGCACCGGCTGCAGGTCTTGCGCGGCAGCCGGCACGGGGCTGACGCACGACGTGGTTTCAATGAGCACGGCAGCGGCTGCAAACACCCACCAGGGCCGCAGCCATCGCCAGATGAAGCTATCCGTGAGCGTCGCCATGAGCCGTTCTCCCCTCCGTGTCTCTCGTCTCCGTTCCCAGACCCATCCCCCTACAGAAGGCTTTAAAACCACCCTAAGGTGGGGGTGCAGAAATCTTCGTCAGGAGGCTCAAAGAGGGATCAGAAGGCCCGCAGAAGGTCGCTTTCTGTGGGTGGGGTAACATGGTTGGGCATGGCAAGGCATGACGGGTCACGCGGCCTTCGCCCAGGTAGCCCAGCCCGCACGTCTTCCAGTTCAACCCAAGCCAGGTCCTCGATGCCATCCACCTACGACTACGACGTCATCGTGATCGGGGCCGGCCACGCCGGCGTGGAGGCGGCCTGCGCAGCCGCCAGGCTGGGGGCTCGAACGGCCCTGCTCACAACCAACTGCGACACCGTCGGGCAGATGAGCTGCAATCCCGCCATCGGCGGCGTGGGCAAGGGGCAGTTGGTCCGCGAGGTCGATGCCCTCGGCGGCGTCATGGCCCGCGCCATCGACGCCACGGGCATCCAGTTCCGCGTGCTCAATCGTTCCAAGGGGCCGGCCATGCATGGCCCTCGTGCGCAGGCCGACAAGAAGCTCTACCAGATGGAGGTGAAGCGGATCGTCGAAGAGACCGCCGGTCTCGACCTGCGTCAGGAGACGGTTGAAGACCTGATCGTTGAGGAGGCCAGAATAGCTGGCGGGCCCTTGCGACGGATTGCCGGTGTCCGCGTTCGTGGCGACGCGGAATATCGCGCGCGAGCAGTGGTGCTCACCACGGGCACCTTCCTGCAAGCGGTGATGCACACTGGCGAGGCGCAAGTCCCCGGCGGTCGGGCAGGGGAGGGGACCACAGCGGGCGTGAGTCGGGCGCTTGTGTCCCTCGGCTTTCGGATAGACCGCTTCAAGACGGGCACGCCCTGCCGGCTATCGGCGCGGTCGATCGATTTTTCACAGCTCGACGTGCAGCCCGGCGATGAGCGGCCGCAGCCATTCTCCTTCCTCACCGACAGCATCGAGCAGGAGCAGATGGCCTGCTGGATCACGCGGACGACAGCCGAGATCCACGACCTCATCCGGGCCAACCTCCATCGCGCGCCGATGTATTCGGGGCAGATCCAGTCGCGTGGGCCCCGTTACTGCCCGAGCATCGAGGACAAGGTGGTTCGGTTTGCCGACAAGGAAAGCCACCAGCTGTTTCTGGAGCCCGAGGGGCGGCGAACGCAGGAGGTCTACGTCAACGGCATCTCCACGAGCCTGCCCCGCGACGTGCAGGACGCGATGATCCGCCTGGTGCCGGGACTCGCCCGGGCGCAGATCATCCGCTATGGCTACGCCGTCGAATACGACTACTGCCCGCCCGACCAGCTCACGGCAGCACTCGAAAGCAAATTGGTGACGGGGCTGTTCTTCGCCGGGCAGATCAACGGCACCACCGGCTACGAAGAGGCCGCCGCGCAGGGGATGGTGGCCGGTGCGAACGCGGCCCTGGTGCCAGCGGGACGCGAGCCATTCGTACCGGCCCGTGAGGATTCCTACATCGGTGTGCTGATCGACGACCTCGTCACCCGGGGCGTGGACGAACCCTATCGCATGTTCACCAGCCGCGCGGAGCACCGGCTCGCCCTGCGGCACGACAATGCCGACCGCCGGCTCACGCCCCTGGCCGCCAAGCTCGGACTCGCCGAGCCCGAACGGCTGGCGCGACTGGCGGCAAAGACGGCTGGGATCGAGGCGGCGGAGGCGATGCTGGCCGGCACTCGAATCGAGGGCGTCACGCTCTTCGACCGCCTCA
>CANFQO010000169.1 GCA_947449135.1 Planctomycetaceae bacterium
CTCTCCAACACCTGTGGCCCACACTGGGAGCACCTGCTGGGGGAGCGATATTCGGTGCTGCCCGGGCATTTCAGAGAGATCGTCCTCAGCCATGAGGTGCGGGCAGTCAAGCCAGAGCCCACGATCTACCAACTCGCGGCACAACGGGCCGGCGTGCCTCCGGAGAAGATCTTCTTCTGCGACGACATTCCTGCCCATGTCGAGGCCGCCCAGCTTGCCGGTTGGCAGGCAGAGGTCTTCACCTCGGCAGGGAGTCTCATCGATGCCCTTGATCGCAGAGGTCTGAAACTGGGGCTCTGAGCCCCTCGTCTACATCGCCTAGCCCCAACGGGCTTCATGCTCGGCGTCAGGTCATCAGCGAACGCATCCGTCCGGCCAGTTCCGTTTCGTCAAACCGCCCCTCCATCACGACGACGCCGTCGGCGGTGAGCACAGGCACCCGGGAGTCATAGAGGCCCTGCATCTCGGGATGGGCGTCAATGTCGACGAATTCCACCGCGGCTGCGAGCCCCCGTGCCGCCAGCATGTCCTCGGCCGCCTCGCACAGGTGGCAGCCCCGACGCGTAAAGAGCGAAAACACCATGCATCCGTTGTACAATCCGAGGAGGCGGCAGGGCCAGCCGCGTGTCTGTCGCGTCCGAGACCAAACCACTTCGATCAGCCCCGCATGCCTGATTCCACCCCCCAACCGACAGCCACTCCTGCGCCCTCCCAGACGCTGGAAGACTTTCTCCGCGTGGTGCGGGCCAGTGGCCTGATCGATCCCGACCAGCTTGATCAGGCAACCGCCCCCTGGAAGGACGTCACCGGCCCAGTGCCCGAAGACTGCGTCCAGACGCTTCGCGACCAGGGACTCCTGACCAGTTGGCAGATCGAACAGCTTCGCCGGGGCCGCCACAAGGGTTTCGTGCTCGGAAAGTACAAGTTGCTGCGGCTCCTCGGATCGGGCGGGATGAGCAGCGTCTACCTCGCCGAGCACGCGACCCTGCACAACAAGGTGGCCATCAAGGTGCTGCCGGTAAAACGGGTGACCAAGACTTCCTACCTCGCCCGCTTCGAGCGCGAGGCACAGGCATCGGCCCGGCTCAACCATCCTCACATCGCCCGGGCCTTCGACCTCGATTCCTCAGGCGCGATCCACTTCATCGTGATGGAATATATCGACGGGACCGATCTGCATGCGCAGGTGAAGAAAGACGGGCCGCTGCCGGTGCACGAGGCCGCCGAATTTATCCGGCAGGCCGCATTGGGCCTGCACTATGCCCATGAAGAAGGGCTCGTGCACCGCGACATCAAGCCCGCCAACCTGATGGTCGACAAGCGTGGTCACGTCAAGATCCTCGACCTTGGCCTGGCGCTGGCCGATGACGACGAGGATGCCTCGCTCACTAAGGAACATGACGAAAAGGTGCTGGGCACCGCCGACTATCTCGCGCCCGAGCAGGCCCGCGACAGCCATCAGGCCGACCGACGGTCGGACATTTATTCGTTGGGATGCACGCTCTACTACCTGCTCGTGGGCCGGGCGCCCTTCGCGAAGGGATCGCTGGGCGAACGCATCCGAGCCCACATGAACGAGCCCGCCCCCAGCCTCTTAGAGACGCGGCCCGACGTACCTACGGCGATCGTTGAGCTCTACGTCCGAATGATGGAGAAGCACCCCGACGCGAGGCAGCAGACGGCGCAGGAAGTGGCGGACGCGCTCGCCATCTGGCTGGCCACCTCGGCGGACGCGGTGGGCAGGCCGCGGCCCGAGCCGCCGAGTCGATCGTCGCTTCGCAGGACAGCCGCCACGACAACCGGCGAGAGCGATCCAGGCCGCCGCACGGCCGGCGTCACCGGGCAGCGGACTGCGATCGCACCGTCGCTTCCGGTCGGGACGTCCAGGAGCCCCGGCAGCAGTGTGACAGGCAGTTCCACCAGCGGGCTCGGCAGTGGTTCCGGGCTCCGGTCGGCTGTCGACATACATTCGATGTCGCTGACGCCACCGCCGTCGAGCGCATCCCGCTCCACCCAACGGCTCCCGGCAGTTTTTCCGCCGGTACCGCCACGGGCGGGCCGTCCGGGCGGCACAACGCCGACATCTGTGTCCAAGGCCTCCACACCGGCCGTGCCCGCCGCCACCCCGGTAGCATCCGGCGGCAACTGGCTCCGGCGGCGTCATGCGGGGCTGCCGCTTGGGGCGTGGCTCGTCGGCAGCTTCCTGCTGGTATGGGCGATTGCGGTGACCGCCTGGCTGCTCCTCGGCCGCTAGTCAGACGTTCTCCCAAAAAACAGTCTCATCAGTCCGCGACGGGAGTGATCTGCCATGGCCCCTCAGCGAGGGCGGCAAGACGGGAGCGGTGCGTGAGATCGTAATCGAGCGGCGTGAGCGTTACCTTGCCGGCGGCAAGGGCCGTCACGTCCGACTCGTGCGGCGACGGAGGAGGGGGCGGGTCGTTTGTGGCCCAATAGTACGCACGGCCCCGGGGATCGACCCGTCGCTCAAAGGCCTCGCCGTAGCGGGCGATGCTCATCGGCACGACCCGCAGCTCCGGCGTGCCGCGGAGAGCCCGCGTCGGGATGTTGATGTTGTAGAGGCTCCCTGCCGGTGGACGGCGGGCAAGCAGCCCTGAGAGCACATCTGCAGCGATCTCGGCCGCCCGCTCGTAGTCGGCATGCTCATCCCATTCGAGCGACACCGCGATGCTCGTGATCCCGAAGAAGGCTCCTTCGATGGCCGCGGCCACCGTGCCAGAGTAGAGCACGTTGATCCCGGCATTGAGTCCGCTGTTGATCCCACTGACGACGAGGTCGGGCCGCCGTGGGCAAAACTCCGAGATGCCGAGCTTCACGGCATCGGCCGGACTGCCATCGACAGCCCAGCCGCGGCTGCGCGGTCCGTCGAAGACCTCCTTGGCGGTGAGTGGCGTCAGAAACGTGATGGCATGCCCCACACCGCTCTGCTCGGTCGAGGGGGCCACCACGCTCACGTCACCCAATCGGCGCAGGGCCCGTTCGAGGGCGGC